>JBHLNK010000168.1:0-3021 GCA_048941625.1 Promethearchaeota archaeon
AAAGGATGATGAACCTAAAGCTCCTATTAAAAGACAATTTATAAAATTCGTTTCTTCATTTGCTCGAGGTAAGTTTGAATTCGCTTTTAATAAAATGAAAAGTATGAGCGAACATATTGAAAATTGGCTAGGAGAGATGCGGACCTGCCAAGTTAATAATTATTTATCTCAAAAATTTTTCTCAAAAAAAGACTGGGCTTTTATCAATGAAATTTTCGAAACGGACAGTGATAAGATGTTATCCTATCTTAATAACTTACTTCCCACTGCTAAAGGTGATTTACGATTTATCCTTTTAGGTGCTCATACATTTATAAGTCATATGAAATTGAATAATGGTTCTTGTAAGGATCTTTTCAATGAAGATTCAGAATTCACAAATAAGCTCATAGATCGATATACTAATGAATTGGGAGAGATCTGTGGAAGAACTCTTTTTACTGAATTATGTATTAATATGGTTTGGTGGAAAAAAAGTGAAATTTTGGAGGAAAATTTTAATGTTGATTTTTATGAACTCAAACAACAATTATGGCAAGCTTTAACCAAAAAAAATATTCATCAAGTAATCGCTTTAGCTTCAAAATTAAAGCAATTAGGAAGGGATGCTTCACTTTTTTATTCTAAATTGATATCTCACTTACAATCAGAGAGATTGGAATTGAAAAATAGATCTGACAAAATGAAATCGTTAAAAACAGAGTTTGAATATACCGAAAATTTGCGTCAAAGAGGCTTAGATTTTGCTATTGGAATTTGGTTTGAGTCTTTATTCAAATCCGTTAAAAAGCAGGATATAAAATTATTGGATGAGGAATTTAAACAAGCTAAAAACCTCATATTCGATGCATCAGAGAAGGATATGAATGTAAGCATTAAAGATTTGGTAAATAATGCGTCTGATTATGATGGAAAAAAAGTTCAAGTGGAAGGATTTATCACTAATATTGAAGAAAAAAAGATGAGGAGCGGAGAGGAAGCTGTCTTTACTTTGATAACCCTTGAATCAGATAAAACCCCTATTGAATTGTATTATCCAAGATATTGGTTAAAAGATAACGGCTTAACAGAGGAAGGATATGCTCAATTCTGCGGAACTTTTAATGAAATGTGTCCACAAGCAAAAAAACCAGATATTCACCTCACTCGATTGAGCTATGGGGAAAGAAAGGATAGAGATTGGTTAGGTCGATGTGCTTGGCTTGTCAGAGATTGGTGGGACATGTTTACTGATCGTACTCCTGCTAATTGGACTTTTAGCTCTTTAACCCCTCTATTCGATATAGATATTCATTTACAACAAGATATTAATAAAGAACTATTGGATTTGTTAAAAAGACAATATCCTACCTTTAGAGCTTCATT
The DNA here is from genome assembly GCA_048941625.1 of Promethearchaeota archaeon. Taxonomy (GTDB): domain Archaea; phylum Asgardarchaeota; class Lokiarchaeia; order Sigyniarchaeales; family SOKP01; genus Loki-b32. The sequence continues at coordinate 1,366 of JBHLNK010000168.1, forward strand.
GAGATCATTTAAGCATATTATATTTGATCCTGTTGAGCGAAATCGTGCAAAAGATTACAGAAAATTTGCATTATATCATTATCATCGGAATTTAATGATCGATACGATAATATACTTAGCAATAACTCCTTTCCTTACCAAAAAGATAAGTGCGAATATGTTAAAAATTGTTACATCTCCAGTTTCGCTTCCTCCATTCGAAATTGATATCTTTCAAACAGATCGTAAGAGCATGAGACTTGGGAAAAACTTGAAATGGCTGGAATATGAATTAAATTATCAAAATGGAGGGGAATTACAATAAATAATGAATTAGAGGAGGTAATATTTCCAGGTGTTAATTCTGCAAAAGAAGATTTACTATACTGGGCAGAATATTTAGAATCTTTATCTGAAGAGTATAAAGATTCGTATGAGAAATATATGGAGGAAGAAAAGTCGTACGATGAATTTGAAGATGGAGAAGATGGAGAAATTGAAGATGATGAACCTGATGGTGATGAAGTTTATGGGATATGTTAGATTAAATACTACCTGAAAATTCAGCATGAAATACAAACTGCTAAGCTCTTTTGCTGAAAAGTAGAGGATAAATTAGTAGCAAATTCGATTCATAATGAAAATATGAGTTTAGTTCTTTATGGTGATACTCCTCAAGTCTTATAAAAAAGAAGGAATAAAAGATTTACTCCTCAAAAAAGATTAGGATCAGATGATTCTTCTACCTGAAGTATTTAAAGCCCATGAAAATTCCTTCCTTTAGTAGTTCAATAGGATTGTATTTCTTCTATCAAGTTTTAAGCATAAAAATTATAAAGATTATCAATTTTTTAATAATGAAAATTATCTCAAATTATCCTACGAGCTTAGACAATTAAAAAAAAGAAAAATATGATTTAGAATTTAAATTTAGACCATATTTCAAGAATATCTAAAATAGTTTAATCTGAGCTGGTTAATTTGTATTTCAAAATCTGTGGGATTATCAATACATTGGAATCTAACTCTTACACATTTAGATGAGCTTACAAAATCGCTTCCTACACCTAAATAGAATAAATCATCGTCAAAAGAGTAGTAATTATTCACACTTTCAATCTCAACCCAAGATGAAGATGTCCAATTCCAAATATCAAAATCAATTGTAGCAGAAACATTAGTTTTATATGAATATGATAAAGAATCAACGATGTAGCAGTCTTCATCAGTAACTTGAAGATCTACAGTCACATTTAAGTCATAACTAGAATCATAGTAAGCCGATTTTATGATCGAACAGTTGTCAGGTTTATAGTAAATCTGTACAGCAATGTAATCGATGTAGGTATCATATTGAGATGCGTAATTATCTGCATAAATCTTTAACCGAAACTCATCAGAAATGCTGATATAATCTTGAATATTTGAAGTAATTTCAAAGGTTTTCTTCGTATTAGTATCATGAATAGCAGAAATCTTATTTTCATAAGATGTGGTGTCAAAATTATATATATCGACTTTAATAGTTTCAGAAACACTTGTATACCATTTTACAGAAACTGTGACTCTTTGAATATCATTATTACCACTAAGAGAGGTAACAAAATCTTCAATATCGATTGTTAATTCTACATCAGGAATATCATAGTAATCTTCTGAATAAATGTAAAGCATGGT
>JBHLNK010000094.1:0-12154 GCA_048941625.1 Promethearchaeota archaeon
AGAGTAGAAAGTTAATTATTAAAAAAGGACTAGTCGGTATTAAAATAAATAATATACTAAATATTCATAATAGTCATTAAAATATTTTTTTATTGATATTTATGCCTCCTCCGAAAAAGAAAAAATTAAGCGATAAAGAACAAACCTCATTATTTTCTTTTGTCAATGGTAAAGAAAAAAAAATGGAAAAAATTAAAGAAGAACCAAAAGGAGAAAACTCAATAACTTATAAAGAAGAAAAACCTGAACCTAAACCAAAGAAAGAAGTATTAGAAAAAAAGGAAGAAATAACTACAGAATCTCAAAATGTTGCTATGGAAATACCTCCAAAATTATATTTTAAAGGAAATGATAAACCTTTTGGTTTGATGGATGAATCAATTAAACTAACTAAGGTTTTACGTGAAAATGTCTCATCAAAGTATATTCGCTACTTGATTGAGAAAGGTGAAGTCAATGAAAATATAGAAAGAGGGCTTCTACTCGATGTTGATTATGATGGTGCTCAAAATAAAGCATATTGTAAGTTTTATGATTTGGAAACAGATGATATTAAAATCTGGATTGATACCACAGACCATGAACCTTATTGTCTAAGTAAAGAACCAATTTCGGAATTAGAAAAGTTAACTTACATGGATAGCACTGGGAAAAAGAAAAAATTAACAGAGTACGAAGGTTTCAAAAGGTTTGAAGAGATTAAGCGTTTTGATTTGTTGAGTGATAAAGAGATAAAGATGATCAAGATATATGGTGAAACTCCAACGAATATAGGGGGTTCAGGGATAAATATAAGGAATATTCTAGGCAATAATGAAATAAAGGCATGGGAAGCAGATATTCGATACCATCTGAATTATATTTTTGATAGACAATTAATCCCAGGACTTATTTATAAAGTTAAAAATGGTAAACTTGAGAAATTAAAATTTCAAAATATTGATGATAATTCAAAAAGTATGGCAGAAGAGCTTCAACAATTATTTAAAAGTGAAACTCAGGAAATTCAAGAATTTTCTAAAGAATTTGCTGATATTTTTATCACTCCTATCCCAGAAGTCAAACGAGTTGCTATGGATATAGAAGTAATGGTTGGTGAGCGAGATTTTATTATTCCAGATCCACGATTAGCAAAGCAAGAAGTTATTAGCATATCGTTTGCAGCAACAGATGGTTTAAAATTAGTGTATATGCTTGAACGAGAAGATTATTCATTCAGCAAATTACACGAGGATTTCCCTCCTGACGCAAAAATAGTTTTTTTCAAGGATGAGAAAGAATTATTAACAGAAACTTTTAGAATTCTCTGGGAATATCCTGTCGTTCTCACCTTTAATGGTGATAATTTTGATTTAAATTATTTATATCATCGAGCTGAGAAGTTGAAAATTAAAAAAGATTTAAATCCTATTCATGTTAAACGAGGTTTTGGGATTTTATCTTCAGCAGAATGTGATTTAAGAAAAGGAATCCATATTGATTTGTTTAATTTATTTTTCAACAGAAGTATTTCTGGATATGCTTTTGGGGGTGCGTATGAAAGTGCTTCATTAAATTCTATAAGTGCCGCGTTATTAGGTGAAGAAAAATATCAACATGACGAATTAATTCATGAAATGGAATACGATATTCTCTCATGGTATAATCTTAAAGATTCAATGCTAACTTTAGATTTAACCATATTTAATAATTCTTTAGTCTGGAATTTAATAATCCTTTTATGTCGAATGACAAAAATGCCTATCCATGATATGGTTCGAAGGCAAATCTCAACATGGATTCAAAATATCTTTTATTTTGAACACCGCAGAAAGCATGCTCTCATTCCTCGCCGATCGGAAATAAAAGAAGTTAAACCAGGCGGCATTCTCTCATCCAAATTTGATGATGACAAGTTTTTAGGAGCTTATGTTGTCCAACCTGTTCCAGGAATCCATTTTGATGTCGTTGTGATGGATTTCGCTAGCCTATACCCCTCTATTATAAAAGAATATAATTTATCTTATGAAACAGTGCTATGTCCACATAAAGATGATGAAGATAATCTCGTAAAAGGAACACCTTATCATATTTGTACTCAGAAAATGGGGATTTTTGCCTATGTAGTTGGCTTTTTTAGAGATATAAGAGTAAAATACTTTAAACCAAAGTCAAGTGATAAAAATTTAACTGAAAAACAACGTAATTATTACTTGACAATTCAACAAGCTCTTAAAGTTTTTATTAATGGGTCTTATGGCGTTTTTGGCTCGCAAAATTTTCCTCTCTTCTGTTTACCTGTAGCAGAAAGTACTACTGGAATAGGACAATATTCAATTAAACAAACAATAAATAAAGCAGAAGAATTAGGAGTAGATGTACTTTACGGAGATACAGATTCTGTATTTCTCAAAAATCCAAGTAAAAAACAAATGATTGAAATTTCTGAATGGAGTAAAAAAACACTAGACTTAGATTTAGAAGAAGAAAAAACTTATCAATTTTTAGCTCTTTCAGAAAGAAAAAAAAATTACATAGGGATATATAAAGATACTAAGTATATAGATATAAAAGGATTAGTTGCCAAGAAGAAAAATACTCCTGAATTTATCAAAAAAGCTTTTAGCGAAATGATTGAAATCTTGAAAAATATCCATAATAGAGATGAATTCTTAAAAGCTAAAGATAATATAATTGAAATAGTAAGAAGTAATCTTAAGAAAATTGGTAAACCAGACACATTTAATCTTGAAGATTACGCAATTAATATAGGGCTACAGAAAGATCTTAAGAATTATACAAAAGTAGTCCCCCAACACGTAAGAGCAGCATTAGAATTACGAGATGTAACGGGAAAGGAATTTCAAAAAGGAGAAACTATCAGCTTTATAAAAAGCAAGGGAAATATTGGAGCTAAGGCTATAGAACTAGCGAAATTACAAGATATTGATACCAAAAAATATAAAGAACTTTTAATTTCTGCATTAGAACAAGTCTTAGATGCACTGGGCATATCTTTTGAAGAGATAAAAGGTATTAAAAAGATGGATGCATTTTTTTGATTTTTAATCAAAAACTTTTTTTAAAATGTGTAAAATAAAATTTCATGGAAAAATCTGCAAAAAAATCAAATAGATTTCTTTATTTTATAATAATAGAAGCTATATTATTGGTTATTTCTATTCTAATACCTTATCTATTAGTAAATGCCAACCAAACAGATAGCTGCTTACATCATCTTGAAGAAGATAATGGCGTCCTCTGGATAGTTGGGAGGTCTTTTGGTTTCACAACCTTCATTTGGTTTATAATTAGTACTTTATTTGGTATTAACACAAAAAAAATCGCTAAAAGTTTTGGTTCATATAAAAAAGCGAGAGATCTCCATTGCGCCAATGCGACACTAACTATTATAGTATTTTTAATTCATATTGGTGCTCTTCTAGGTTCAGAACCATGGGGTGATTTAATATTTGATGGAGCGGCTAATCATCTCCCATATCCATTATTTTTTACAAAATTATTAACAGGTGTTCTTTTTGGAATAATTATGGTTTCTGTTTCAGTAAGTGCTTTCTATTTTAGAGATATGCAAAAAATGAAAAGGTTTGGATATAAGAATTTCATTAAAATCCATTATATCATGCTTTCATTATCAATATTATTAGGTATTCATATTTTTTTAATTAACACTGAAATCTTAATAGCATTTTGGAGGTGATAATATGAAAAAATTATTGATACTTATTCTCATAGGTTTTATAACTGTGTCAATCTTTACAATAATATTTACTGTTCAGAGCAGTAGAACATTCACTTTTGAAGATGATAATGGAGATAATGGTGACGATCATTATAGTCTGAATGATATGAATTTAATTGAAGAATTAGATGATAAAGTAAGATTAAATATTCTTGGAGAAACAAAAGAAAAGTCTTTATTTTTAATTATTTCACATATTAAGCAAAAAGAAATTATGAATTTTACGTATCTGTTGTAATATAATCCCAATCTTCATTAGGTCTTACTATCCAATTAAGAGTATAATGCCATTCATATATTATTGATGGATGGTAATTATGAGATGGGTTGTTATTTTGAAGCCTAGCATCTCTTAAATCCCAATGGATTTTATGAATCATATCTAATAAATCAAAAATTTCTCTTGATTCTCTTAGTTGCGCCTTATTGATATTAATTTTTTCATAAAAATTGCTATGTTTCAAAAGATCAACGATTAAATCTAAATTAGTTTCATCTGTAGGAATTTCTTCTACATCTACTAATTTAAGCGCCCATAATAATATAAAAACTGCTTCAGAACGCCATCCGAACTGCAACGCTTCAAATTTGGTCTCTTCACTTGTTTTTAATAAAAAATTCTTTTCAACCTCAGAAACCTCTCTCCATAAATTATTATTTTTCAGAATGTTGATAACTTCACTTTTTTCTCTTCCAGTTGCTGCTTGAAAAATACCTAATAGAATTAAAGCTCTTTTAGCAACTTCCTGTGGGGTTCTAATTTGAATGTTATTCATTTTTTTTAGCTGATTAATATTGATATAAATGTCATTATATAAGCACAAAATATTGGATTTAAAATATTATCATCTATTTTAAGGTTTAAAATATCAATTACTAAAAATGTCAATGCTCCAAAAAAACTAATAATCATGATTTGACCCAGATTAAAAGTACCATGTTCAAATAGCCACAATATTAAAACACTAATACCTAGTGAGGTAGAAAATCCAGAAATATACCCAATTATTGTTTTATTTGAAGATTTCGGAAAGTTAGTTTTCCCAAACCTTAACCCAAAGATTGAAGCTGCACCATCTCCTAATGTAGCAATTAAAGCAGAAGCAGTAAATATCCCAAAAGAAAGAAATAAAGTAGGAACAAGCGACAAGACTAAGGCAACAGGTCTAGTAAATTCATAAATCTCATTTTTTTTCAAAGTTTTACCTAAGGTATTTGAAATACATGTAGGAATTAGATGAAAAAAATTACCACTAGAAAAAATATGCGATAAACGGAGATAATCCAACGCAGCAAAGATTATTATACCTGTATATCCAACGGTTAGTATTAAAAATATTCCATATTCTGGACCTGATATCCCCCAGAATTGATCAGCTTTCCAAATATCATCCCAGATATAAACTGCAAAAAGCCACAGAAAAATAATAACTACAGCAGGTAATAAATGGAATGCTTTTCTATGGAAATCAGTCTTTAAAGCAGTTTTTCTATTATTAAGGTTCTTTACGTCCATTAGAGTAAAATTAGCTTTAAAATTCTCAATTGTTCTTTCCTTTCGTAAATCTGGATTTTTTTTTAATACAACTTGATACTGATAATATAAAATAAAAAAAATTAACAAGGGCGCGTAAATACAGATAATTTGAAAGGCTAATCCTTCAAACCATCTTATTTGACTTGTATCTCTAATGAAAAAGAATGGAAATAATATCCCTGCAACAATCCATAAGATAAATATCAGAAATGAATTGATAAAGTTATGTTCCGGGTACTTTTTCTTCAACTTTAAAGCATAATAAAGGTGAGTTAATCCATTAATTGCATAAAAAATTGTAACTGGTATTGTGACACTGTTATAAACCATAGTATTACTATTACTAAACTATGATTTTAAAAATACATTTTGAAATAGTCTAAAAAAAGACTCAGTATAAAAATTAAAAAATAAATTAAATTAAAGTCCTAATAAAAGGATATCATCTATTGCTTTATGTAGCTTTTTAAGATTATCTTCTCCAAGTGCTTTATCAACTTGTACTTTTAAATCAAAAGCAGTACTTAGTGCCTTAAAGAATGTGTTTTGAAGGACATCATTAAACTGTGATTTTTCTTGTTTAGTTTGTTTAAATTCATCAACTCTCTTTAACATGGCTTCTTCGTAGTCTTTATTTGTTACTGTACGCAACTCAGCAAGTTTACGTATTTTCATTCCATCTTTATCTTCGACATATTCCTCTGGCATTTAGTCCTCCCTCTCTTTTTTAATTCCCCCATTACGGGCAACTTCTTGCTCAATTTCCTCCACAAGTTGACCTGTAGATGTATCAAACTCATTTTTTACTTTTGCCGTAACTTTCTTGGCAACTAGTTTCTCAATATTAGGCCGGTGAATTGTATTCATTGTACAAAAGCTGCATTCTTTTACACTTCCATCAGGCATTGCAACTCCAAAGTGAACAATACATCTTTTGGTTCTTTCAATATCCATATTATAAGCATCTTGAAAGTGCATGCTTGAAAGTAATAATGCTCCATAACTAAAAGAACTTACACTCTCCCAATCTCCACGCATTAAGAGTCTTGAGAACATTTCCATAAGTTTTCCTGGTTTTTTCATATATTGTATTACGCCTAAAAGGAATCGTGCACGCAATTGAGTTTTATCCAAAAAATTAAGACCCTTATCAAGAGTTTTACCAAAATCTCCTAATAAATCTTCAAAAACTCTAAACTGTTTTTTTTCTTTATGTTTAATCTTCTCCCAAAAGCGATTTGCAAAGTCTATTACTTTTAATGGATCAAAATATTCCATAATTGGCATCATTTCGCCTGATTCAGGGTCAACTACCATATAACTGGCAAAGCCACAGTCAGGGTGACATGTGAATTCAATCGGTTCGACATCTGCTAAATAAGCAATAACTCTGCCAAATTCTACTATGGTAGTTAAAGGATACCATGCATTTTCCATGTTAATTTTCCCCCCTGTCTGTTCTTCTACTATTTTAAGTACATCTGCATTGGTAATTCTTAATTCTTCTCTTTCCTCATAAGCAATACGTCCACATAAAGATACAGGTTGAAAGGTAATCCCTCGAACAACATCAACATTATCAATAGCATATTGAATTATATTTCCAACTTCAATATCAGTTACTCCTTTAGCAATTGTGGCAACAAGAACAATTGAATCAAGCCCAGCTTTTCGACAATTTTCAATGACTCTTTGTTTATATGACATAAGATTCTTAATTCCACGAGTTTTTTCGTATGTCACATCATTTATTCCATCAAATTGAAAATACAATGTATCCAAACCAGCTTCTTTAACTTTTTTAGTCCATTCGAGACCTCCATTTTTCTTTTGAAATCCATAACCATTAGTTGCTACGATCACTTCTTTAAATCCATTATCTTTTGCCATTTTACAAATTTCAGGAAAATCTTTTCTAACTGTAGGTTCCCCCCCTGTGAACATTATAGCAATAGCAGGAATTGGTTTATTTCTGAAATGTTTCATTATTCTATCAATTTCTTCCAATGAGGGTTCTATTAAATAACCGGATTTTTGAACATTTGCATAACAAAAATTACAATTGAAGTTGCACCGATTAGTTAAATCGATTAAAGCTAATGAACAAGTTGATAAATGTTCTGGACATAAGCCACAGTTGTAAGGACAACCTCTATCGTCTTCTATAGCACAATCTGGCGGATTTGCATCTCCATCCTTATCAAATTTCCATACGACATTTCCATCTTTATCTTTTATAGCCCAATGAGTCCATTTATAATATTTTGCGCTACTACTGATTTTATCTTTGAATTGACCATGTTCTTCACACGATTTTTTCATCCATATTTCATCATTTTCTTCATAAATCTCAGCTGCAATTGGTTCTAAACATTCTGGACAGACACTTCTGGTCTTTCGATAATAAGGTACACTTAAATATTCATCATCATTTAAATGATACATTTTTTGTATTCTCCAAAATTCAATATTTAATTAAACATTCTTTTATACAAAGATCAATTTGAAGATTTTTAAAGGTTTTTCTACTTTTCCTACTTTTGATAATATGATTCATCAATAAACTCATAAAATAGGAGTATTATGTCTTTAGTTGTATCCTATGAAGAATTTATTTTTAAAAAATTTAAAAAATATAATATTTATAATGAAAAAAATAAAGTAGATAGTTAAGGAATTTTATATTATTTAGTTGATCGAGAAATGGAAGATATTAAATCTGGTTTCATAAATGATTTGAACATGATATTAGCTACTGATTTTTATCAATTGACAATGGGTGCTGCTTATTATCAATATAATTTTGAAAAACATATTGAAGAGGAAGAAGATATAGCCACATTTGAATTATTCATTAGAACATTCCCAAAAAATCGAAATTATCTGATTTTTGCTGGTCTAGAACAAGTTATTCAATACATACAAAATGCTCGTTTTACAGAACGAATTATTGAATTTTTAAGAGAAAAAAATGTCTTTAGAAACATCGATCCAAGTTTTTTTGATGAGTATTTACCAAAATTCAGATTTAACTTAGATATTTGGGCAATGAGAGAGGGAAATTATTTCTTTCCAAATGAACCAATATTAAGAGTACAAGGACCAATGTTTCATGCACAAATATTAGAGACATATGTGTTGAATGTAATCAATTACCAAACATTAGTTGCCTCGAAAGCATCAAGAATCAAAAATATAGCTAAAGATAAAATTCTACTCGAATTTGGTACGAGAAGATCTCATAGTCCACTAGCAGGAGTCTACGCCGCTAGAGCTAGTTATATTGCAGGATTTAATGGAACAAGTAATGTAATAGCTGATCTCGAATTAGGAATTAATTCTACTGGTACAATGGCTCATAGCTTTGTACAAAAATTTGATAATGAGATTGATAGTTTTAAATCATATTTCAATATATATGATAAGGATTCTATACTCCTCATAGATACTTATGATACTGAAAATGGTGCTCATAAGTCGTCCCAATTCGGAAATAATATACGGGGAGTGAGAATCGATTCTGGTGATCTTATAGAACATGCTAAAAAGGTCAGAGAAATCTTAGATACTAATGGATGTGAAAAAGTCTCAATAGTTGCAAGTTCTGATTTGAACGAATATAAAATACAAGAAATAATTAAAAAAAACGCTCCTATTGATGCTTTTGGAGTTGGAACTGAACTAGCAACTTCTCGTGATGATCCTTCCATATCAGGAGTATATAAATTAATAGAATATAATGGAAGGCCAAAAATAAAGATAAGTGAAGAAAAGGTCACTTATCCCGGAATTAAGCAAATCTATCGAATATATGATAAAGAGGGCATATTTGATAAGGATATTTTGTCACTAGAAAATGAATCTGCTCTACCTGACTCAGAACCACTATTAATTCCTATAATGAAGAAGGGCAAAATTATAAAGCAATTACCTAAAATCGATGAAATTCAAGAATTCTATCTAGCTAATATCAAGAAACTACCTTCTATCTATAAGAAATTAGAAAAAATAGATCTATTTAAGTTGAAAATTTCCGACAAATTACAGGATCTTACAGGTTTTTTAAAAGATAAATATCATTAATTTTTAAAATCAACTTTAGTTAATTTTACACTTAAATCCCATAATTTTTTAGCTACATCTTTATCATAGGATACTTTAACTGATTTTGCTTCCTTTCTGCTCTTAAAATATTTTCCACTTGTTCCATCGATCTCTGGAGATGATGCTAAATAAATAGAAGTTTTTGCTCCCTTTCTTGGTGTTGACATAAATAAACCGATAAAGTGATAGAAATATTTTACAAATGGACGAAATTTTCGTATCATATTTGTTTTTACATAACCTGGATGTAAACAATTTACTGTTACACCACTATCTTTAATCTTTCTAGCAAACTCATAAGTGAAAAGTACAACTGCTAGTTTTGATTGAGCATAAGCTTTCATTTGACGATAATGATTATCGCTTTTTAAATCATCAAAATCAATTGACTTTGCTTGAACACTTGATGCTACATTTATAATACGTCCTGGATTGCCTTTCTTTAATACATCGAATAATAAATTAGATAACATGAATTGAGCTAAATAATTTACTGCAAAGGTATTTTCTATTCCGTCTTCTGTTATTATTTGTTTATGTAAGTTAACTCCCGCATTGTTTATTAGAACATCTAAAGAATCATAGCGACTTTTAAATTCAGCAACAAGCTTATAAATTTCTTTTTGAGAAGATAAATCAGCTAGTATTAAATCTATTGAGTCATTTCCAGTTTTTTCTTTTATCTCTAATATTGCTTCTTCGGCACGGGATCGATCTCGACATGCAAAAACCAAGCTCGCTCCCAGTTTTGATAAACCTAGAGCTGTTGCTTTTCCAATGCCTGAATTAGCACCTGTGATCAAACAAATTTTTCCTTTCATAGGTTCTGTTGTATCTATCTTTTTTTCATCCAAAAATAAATCCCCTAGCAAATAAGCTAATCCAATTATGTAAATAGTATAATCCAAATAAAAATTAGTATACAATTAAAATAATAATTATTGACATCTATAAAGTTCTATCTTTTACAATTTTGAAATTTTTCTTACATTCTTCACTGTAAAACCCCAAAAATTATCTTTGGTTAGTTTTCCGTTAAAATTGATTTTATCTCCTTTTTTAAAACTATTTTCACTTTGTAAATTTTCACTTATTCGGACTTTTAATTTCTCAACTTCTTGGGTATCTTCTTCCCGAAAATCACTCTGTTTTTTCACTCTAGGACCTATTTTAACATTTTCGAGTGATACCATATAAAAAATAGTCACATTTCCCTGAAAATCAGATTCTCGTTTAGTAATTTCAGCTATTTTACTTTCATATACAGTTACAGGTGAATCTAAAAATTTCATTAATTTTACTCCAGAAGATGATTCATCAATGAGCATCTTTGCTTCATCTTTTTTATTACCTTTTATTTCTTCTTGACTTGTTATGAGTTTTATTGTCTTGATTTTTTGTTCAAAATCCTTAGGAATAGCTGTTAATCTCCAATCTTTTAGTTTAAACCAATTTTGTTTAAGTGAATAAATAAATCCAATCCAAAAATGACTACAAAACCCTAAATTTGCCCCAATACGACAATCACAATCTCTTTCTGGATTATCTATATTTTTTGAATTGATTGAAAGATATGATTTTGTTTCCCAATTCCAACCTTTAAAGTTTATCTCAATTTCATGACTATCTGGGTTTACAACTTTTATTTCAGATATTCTTTCTCTATCTTCACCGTTAATTTTTTTAATTGCTAAATCTATTCCTGCAGATATTATTTCAATTTCTTTTTGTTTCAATAACTCTTTTAATTCCTCTTCCGCCAAAGAATCAATAATAAAATCAATTAATTCAGACTTTTTTAATTTTGAAAAGCCTTTAATATCAAAATCACGACATATTTGTTTTAACTCACCAATACCTAGATATTGTAATAGATATTTCAAATAAGTTCTATCATCAATTCTTTTACTCATTTAAATCAAGCCTAATCTTTTTTGAATTCTGAATTCCCCAAGTATAATTTGAATATATCGCTTATAATTATAACTATTGTAGAAAGGAATTGAGATATTTAACAAATCAAAATAATCAATAGAATGTTTAGTTAGGGCATCATTGTACCCCTAACAAGGAAGGCTGTTAAATTTTTAACAAGCTCCTCCTCTTCCATTTCAAATTCTGTCCGAATCCACCAGTTAAAGACACCCAGTACTGTTGATGTCCAAACTCTCGCTGAAATTTTGGGATTTTGTTCACGAGCTCCATATTCTAGTAGTTTTATTATGATTTTTTCCACTTCATTCGTAAAATTATCAATTATCTCATTTCTTGTATTTCTGTATTTTATATTAATTCCACCCATTTGCTCAAGAAAAATGAGAAAGGTTTCTTTTTTTCCTCTAAATATTTTTGCATAACCTCGGAAAAGATGTTTGACAGCAGAAATAGGGGGGACTCTATCCTCTTCAAAATAAACAAATAATTCTCTGAATTTACTTATCATAAGTTCCGCTATTCCACTCATTATAACTTCAAACACTTCCTCTTTGCTTTCAAAATAATTATAAAAATTTCCTACTGATGTTTTGGCTTTTCTTGTTATATCTTTTATACGAGTATTATTGAATCCTTTTTCTTCAAAAACAGACAGAGCTGATATTAGATATAGATTTCTTTTCTCCTTTTTAATTATTTCAGACTTCTTTTCCCTTAATGACATTCATAATCAACTCATAAAATATTCAAAATAAACATTTAAACAAAATTCATTAAAATTATTATTACATGATAAGAAATTATGTTAAAATTTATTACTTATTAAATTTGAAATT
>JBHLNK010000095.1:0-12083 GCA_048941625.1 Promethearchaeota archaeon
CTATATATTGCCGATGGACATCATAGAGCTGCTAGCGCTGCTGAATATCGAAAGCTAAAATTGAAAAATGCTGATGAAAGGAATAACTACGATGCACCCTGGCAATATCTATTATCCTACATAGCTTCTGACGACCAAATCCGAATTCTTCCATATAATCGAGTAATTAGAAAAATAGCAATGTCAGAAAATGAGTTTATTAAAAAGTTAGAAAGCGAATTTGATATTAAACCTATGAATAACGCGTTTAACCCATCAAAAAAGAATGAAATGGCGATATGTCTAAAAGGTAACTGGTTTAAATTAATTATTAAAGAAAAAAAATTCAAAAACAAAAGGGATAGCCTAGATGTTGCTATTCTTCAGGATAAACTGTTAGAACCAATCTTAGGAATTGAAGATCCTCGTTCAGATGAAAATATCTTCTTTGTTGGAGGATTAAATGAAACAATAGAAATGGAGAAATTTGTCACTGAGAAAGGAAATGATTTATTTGTAAATTTATATCCTGTTGATATTAAAGATTTAGAAATAATCGCTGATAAAGGTGGAGTAATGCCCCCAAAAAGTACGTGGTTTGACCCTAAAGTTCTTTCTGGATTAATCCTACACGATTTAGAGGATTTTTAATAAAAAATAAAAATTTATTTTTTTAGAAAATTTGACATTTTTTCAGCAATCATTGTTGCTGCAGCAGTTTGATTTTCAATACTTTGACTTGCTATGTGGGGTGTAAGGATTAAATTATCTTTGTAATTGATTAAATTCTGATCTTTAATCGGCTCTTCACGATAAACATCTAGAGCAGCACCAGCAATACTATTATCTTTTAAAGCACTTAATAAAGCATTATCGTCAATTAAATCTCCTCTAGCAGTATTAATGATTATTGCATCATTTCTCATAATCTTAATTCTTTCTTCATTGATAATATTTTGAGTTTGAGGAGTAGAGGGTAAATGTAATGAAATAATTTGTGCTTCTTTTAATAAATCTTCTACAGAACTATAAATTGTGCACCCAATTTCTTTGGCTTCATCAATAGCCTTTTTACCTTTACTAAATCTAGAATATACACCAACATCCATTCCCATACCAATTGCTATTTTAGCTAGATGTTTAGCTATATTACCAAATCCTATTAATCCTAGCTTTTTACCATCTAAAGTGTATCCTAAACATTCGTTTTTTTTCCATTGGCCTTCATGAGTAGTACGATCAGCAAAAGATATTTTTCTTGCTAGAGATAACATCAATCCCAAAGCAAACTCTGCAACTGAGACTGCAGGAGCTTCAGGGGTATTTAAGACTTCAATTTCTAATTCAGCTGCCTTTTTTAAATCTACATTGTCCAAACCTACTCCCGCTCTCCCAATTACTTTTAAATTTTTAGCATTTTCTAATACATCAGCAGTTAATTTAGTTCTTGAACGAATAACTATGCCATCGTATTTAGTAATTTCATCTTTTAGCTCTTCTTTACTTATCGTAAAATTTTTTTCAACTTCAAATCCATTATCTTCAAATATTTTAATTCCTTCATCCTGAAGCTTATCGCTAATTAATATTTTCATTTAAATCACTTGGATTGAATTTAATTATAATGAATATTTCTTTTAGTCAACATATCTTTAAAGATTTTTTGTTATTTTTTCTTCTCAATCTTATCAGAATGTCGGTTAAAATAATAAAGAAAAAGAAATAATATAAAAAATATATACTTACATCTTCATTTTTACTTTATATCTTCTATTATCCCTGAAAGTATTTCTAACATTTGATCTAGGTCTTTAATTTGAATTTCTCCCATATGACCAATACGAAAAGTTTTATTCACCAGATCTCCATAACCATTTACAATTCGATACCCTTTTTCAATAAGCAAGGATACCATTTTAGGAATGTCGAGATTTAAAGTATTTCTAATCGTTGAAACAGTATTTGATTCATAACCTTTTTCAGGAAGCATTTTAAGGTTTTCATTAAGAACCCATGATCGAGTATGATTAGCAAGTTGTTCATGTCTTTCAAATCTTTTCTCTAAGCCTTCCACGTTAAGAATATAATCTAATTGTATAGTTAGACCTCTTATTTGAGGAATCGGGGGCGTGGTTGGTGTTTGATGTTTTGCAACATTCCTTTTATTTAGATCGATAAAATCAAAATATAGACCTCTGTTAGGCACTTCTTTCGACTTTTCTAAAGCTGAATTAGAAATCGAACAAACAGCAAGACCAGGGGGTAAAGCAAAACATTTTTGAACAGATGCAAGACATACGTCTATATTCAGTTTATCAACTTCAATTTTTACTCCTGCCATTGAAGAAGTCGCATCTACGCATAATAAAGCCCCTGAATCTTTTATTACTGGAGCTAAATCATCTATTGGATTATAAACTCCTGTAGAAGTCTCATTTGCCTGTATAAAAACAGCAGCATAATTATCTTCAGCTAAAGTTTCTTGGGCAAATTCTGGAGTGATTGCCTTTCCCCATTCTACGGTTTTTGTAGTAGAGCTTTTTCCATTTGATACTCCAATCTCATACCATCGATCTCCAAAAGCCCCTATTGAAAAAAACAGTGCTTTCTCATCATCCTTGACTAAATTTCTAACACACGCTTCCATTATACCTGTAGCACTTGATGTAAATATCAAGCAGTCATTTTTAGTATATAATAATTTTTGAAGACCCTCTGTCGCCATTTGATGCATTTCTGAATAAGCTTTTGACCTATGAGTATCATTAGCCATTGCTAATGCTTTCAAAACACGCTCAGGAACATAAACTGGACCTGGCGTAAAAAGCATCAACTCTGAACCTTTATCTTTATTAAAATGAATGTCTGTCATAATTAGGACACATTTTCAATAATTAAAATTTTTTATGTTATTAAATTAGATACTACTTTATCATATTTTTCTTAGATTTTTAATCTATCTTGTTAATAAATAAGAATTATAAAGAAGTAGAATTAGAAAAAGGAAAAGAAAATTCTAGGATATTTTTGAAAGGACAATATTCCCATTGTTATCTACAAAAACTATATAATCTGATATTATATAGAGAAATAGTTTAAAATTCTTCAAATGGATAAGAGACAAATTATATTCACTTAAATATAAAGCAGCCCTACTCAAAATGTTGATTAAAAACACGGTAAGAAGTAGAAGCAGATTGAGTAAAAAACCATTTATAACATTAAATAATCCAAAAACACACATTACTATAGTAGTAATACCAATGAAAATACTGATTAAACGATGTTTTATTGAGTATTTATCAACTAACATTCCTTTAATGACCCCAGCATACCCTACAATTAAAAGTGGAAATGATATTAAAGTAACCAGAATATTTGAGGTAACATTAGGTTGTATTAATATTAGGTTCAAGAATAACACAGAAAATATTATTGAGGAAATTCCTAAAAGAATCTTATTTAAAATCCCCCGTTCATCACTTCTCTTTTTATTGAGCGCATTTACTATCTTTAAAACGCCAAATACCAACAAAGCTGCAAATGGATAAACTACAATAGATAAAAATGCTTCTAATCTAAAGAATAATGCAAATATTGCATAGCTGATTACCATTAACACTGTAATATAATCATCTGCTCGGATTTTATTTTTGTCTATTATATCGTATATCTCCATTGAAACAGTTCACCAAATATTTTATAAGTTATATAATGGGTTATATTATTTTTAACTATCTCTAATATTTATTTTGAATATTCAAAATATTGAAAATAAATTATATTGACAAATAAGTATAAACTCATTCTTCTTAAAGAAATAGAATAACGTAATTCCCAAGTATTATTAGAATTACAGCTAGAATAAATCTCTTTCGAAATCTTTCCTTTAAAATGAGAATTGAGAAAATTTGTTGAACCATAGGAGTATTTGCGGTAAATACTGAGGTTAAAACTATACCATTAATCTCTGCCGCTTTTATATATAAAGCATCCGCTAGACCTAACGAAAGGATCCCTGCTATACCAATATAGAGAAAATATTTTAAATTATTTCTGTTTTCCTTTTTGAATCCTAAATAGTATTCATGTTTAAAGATTCCAATTAATGCAATAGAAAGCATACCAAATCCTACTCTAATAAAATTCGATACAAACACATCTCCAGAAATGATTCTAGCTTGATTAAATGAAACATAAGCTAAAGCCCAAAAAAAAGCCGTACCAATCGCCAGTATTACACCAATAATTAGGTCTTCCGAAATTTTTTGTTTGATACTTCTATTTAACCCTGTTTTTTCAGATTTATCTTTTGAACTCAGAATAAAAACACTTATTAGCATTAGAATCCCTCCTATCAAAGTTGAATAAGTTATTACACTGCCAAAGAAAATAAAGGAAAAAAATACTACAAATACAAGTGAAAGCTGAACGAGAGGATAAGTACGTGAGGCATCGATTCTTTTCAACGACATATAATAAAACAAATCTCCGATAGTTACGCTTAATCCAGATATCAAGCAAGCGATTAAATAGGCAACAAGATTTTCTGAACTCAAATAGAATAAAAAAGAATAACTTCCAAAGATTAAAGAAAATATGAAAGTCCCTAAACAAGTACAACAGAGTCTAAAGAATAAATTAGCTTTTGGATCAGTTTTTTCAAGACCCCATTTATACACTAGGGAGGCTAATGCCCATGTAAAAATAGCATCAAATGTTAATATAAATCCAATTAACTCAACCATTTAAGGATCTAAATTTAAATTTACTTTAAAAGTGTTTTTAATATAAGGTCAATTTTCAGTATTTATTTTCATAATAAAATCTTTAGGAGGTGCTTTACTAAAAAGAAACATCTCCACCATTCTTTCTCTAAAATCCTCGTCTGATTCGGCAATTTTAAACATATTTGAGAGATTTTGACCGTTATTATCAAAACAAAAATCAATTAGAGATTTTGTTAATTTATAACTTCTTGATAATTTTTTGATTGTTGGGTGGGTTTTATAATTCTTTAAGGTTTTTTTAGATATTTCTTCCTTTTCTATTGCTTTAATAGCAGTTTCGGCAGCTATTTTACCTGAAAGTGTTCCTGAACATATTCCTTCCCCACTCAATGGAGAAACAAAACCAGCAACATCCCCCACTAAAAGAATATTTTCTCCATAAAGACTATTTTCATAGACTCCCCGACCTGGTAACGGATAAGCACCTGTCCAAATTGTTTTATATTTTGATTCTGGTAGGAATTTCTTAATATATGGATCTTGCAGAAAATCATTATAAAATTGATTCAAATGATATCTCATAGCATCTATACCTAAAATACCACAGCCAATGTTAAATCTATTCCCCTCCAACGGAAACAGCCAACCATATCCTTTATATGGTTGAAAATAAAATGAAATAATCTCTGGGTCTATATTATTTTTTCCTTCCATGATAGCACATTTCGCATACATTATATCCTCTGACTTCCATTTACTTTTTAATCCTGATTTATGAGCTAATCTTGAACTCATTCCATCTGCGATGACAATAATTTTACCTTTAAATTCTTTAGTACCAGAGGATGATTTTGTCCTTACTCCAATCCTCTTATTATTTTTAAAAATAAAATCATACGATAAATTCTTATCAAATAAATCTGCACCACTATCAATTGCGATATTTCTTAAAACATTATCAAATTCCAATCTATCTACATTTATCGAATAATCACTTGGTTTTTTCCATTTATATCCAAAATTATGATAGTCAGCAGAATATATTTTCATGCCACTAATCGGATGGAAATTGAAATTGCGTAATTGAGGATAATATTTAAAAATTCTTGAATTTACTGCACCTCCGCATGGTTTGCGCCAATTAGTATCTTTCTCTATTAAAGCAACTTTAAATCCATTTCTAGCTAAAATTTCAGCACATTTCGAGCCTGCTGGGCCAGCTCCAGAAATTACTACATCATACATAATTAAATTATAAACCAAAGTTTTAGTATGCTAATTAATGATTAGATCTTAAAAAAATTAATAAAAAATTAAAAAAAATTATAAAAACGAGAGTTCTTTAAAGAAATTATGAGAAAAGAAGATTTATTGAAACCTCTTAACTCTGAATTTATTAAAATTTCAGAAAATATGGAGTCAAATTCACCTATACCTACAAATCAAACCATTAAGACTGGAACTACTACTGTAGGGTTAATATGTAAAGATGCAGTTATTTTGGGTACGGATAAAAGAGCAACTATGGCATATTTTATAGCTAGTAAAATCTCAGAGAAATTATATCAAATCCAACCACATCTTTGGATTACAACGGCCGGATCTGTCGCGGATACCCAATATCTAGTTGATGTTTTACGAGCAGAAACCACATTATATCAACTCGCTCACGAATCCAAACCAATATTAGTAAAGTCTGCAGCAAAATTATTATCGAATATTTTATATCAAAATAAGATGTACCCATTTCAAGTAGGGCTCATTTTAGGGGGAGTTACGAAAGAAGAAGGACCCACACTTTTAGATATAAGCGCTTACGGTTCTATCTTATCAGAAAAATATTGTGCAGTAGGTTCAGGACAAAATTTTTCATTTGGTGTTCTAGAAGCAAGATATAAAGAAAATCTAACTATTGAAGAAGGTAAAGTAATTATTAAAAAAGCGGTAACATCTTCAATAATAAGGGATATGGCAAGCGGTAATGGAATTGATATAGTAGTAGTCACAAAAGATGGTCCAGTAGAGAGGGAATTTTTCCCGATTTAATAAATTTTATTTTCAATTAAGAACTTAAAATTCGTTCTCTTCTTATTTAAGGTTTATCTATCTATATTTTCATTTAAAAAAATTTAAAAGAAAATATTTAATAATAGTAATAGCATAATTTTATCAAAAGAAATTATATGTTCTTAAGATAGAAGGATTTTAGCTAAAAAAATCTTGGAAATTACAATCAACATTATTAATGAACAATTTAAAACACAAATAAAACGGTGATTTAAAATGCCCTATTCAATCATAGTAGATTTGTCTCATAATGAAAAAATAGAAGAATTTCCAGAATTCACTCTGGGTGAAGATGATTTAGAAGTTGAATATATTGATAAAAATGAAGGGCCTATTGAATTTGAAATGCTTGAGGATTTCGACATTTTATTTATAGGAAACATTCAACACTCAAAAGATGGCAAAAAAGATAAATTTAATCAAGAGGAACTACGAGCAATCAAAAAGTTCATTGGAGAGGGAGGAGGTTTATTGTTAACCAGTGGAGATGGAGGAGATAGAGATATCCCTATGAAGCAGGGGTCGATTAGAGTCCTCTATAAGTTAACTGGAGTACGAAGATTTTGGAATGGAGTTATTCATGAAACGCCATCTAATTATCTAATTAAAAAAAAGAATATCTTAATTAC
Organism: Promethearchaeota archaeon; assembly: GCA_048941625.1. Classification (GTDB taxonomy): domain Archaea; phylum Asgardarchaeota; class Lokiarchaeia; order Sigyniarchaeales; family SOKP01; genus Loki-b32. The sequence goes on from JBHLNK010000095.1 coordinate 7,406, forward strand.
AGAATTATTTAATCATCCCATTACTGATGGCATAACAGAATTAGTATTACCAAACTGTACATTTTTCACACTTACTGAAGAAGAAGTGGAAGATATCATTGTAACATCTGAGAAAGCAGAATTTAAATATTATTTAGATGATGAAACTGGAGCAATAGGTCCTGTCCCGATATGTGTGGTTTCAGAGTTCTACAATGGGAGATGTGTCACAATTGGTTCCTCAGATTGGCTGTTAGAGAATGATTTCGGGTTAGACGCAGGAGATAATTTAAAATTTCTGTCTAATATTATAGAATGGCTATCTTTTGAGACGTAAGCAATAATAAAAAATCTAATTTATTATGGTTTTCAGAATTCTTCGTCCAGATTCTATATCTGTATGGAATATTGAAGAAATTCGTTCACATTTCTCAAAATATAGAGGTATTATTGATGGAACTTATATTGCAAGATATTTAGTTGCAAAAACAATAAACTGTGAATATGATTCAAATAACTCACTAGAAAATCTCGAGTATTTATTAAATGAAAAGTCATTAGAATTAAACAATCTTTTAGAAAAAGAAGTAGATGAAATTAAAAATCGGAAGATAGCGTCCACATCTTATATAGATTTAGCAGAGACATTAGCAAATAAATATCTTGAGAAATGCATATTTTGCGAGAGACAATGTGAGGTAAACAGAATTGATGGAGAGAAAGGATTCTGCTTAATTTCTAAAGATTCATATATTTCTTCAGCGTTCCTTCATATGGGAGAAGAACCTGTATTAATACCAAGTGGCACTATTTTTTTTCAGGGATGTAATTTTGGATGTGTTTTTTGTCAGAATTATGATATTTCACAAGCATGGAAGAACAAGAAAAAGATTGAAGATGTTGCTCAAAAAGTTAATACAAAACAGTTAGCTGAAATTGCCGAAAGATTAGTTGATAAAGGAGCATTCAATATCAACTATGTTGGTGGTGATCCAATCCCCAATATCCACACAATAATTGGTAGTCTAATTTATCAACAATCTAACATATGTCAGCTATGGAATTCAAATTTTTATTTAACTGAAAAAGCAATGTCACTTATAATAGATTTTATAGATTTTTGGCTTCCTGACTTTAAATATGGTAATAATAAATGCGCTAAAAAATATTCTGGAATTGATAATTACTTTGATATAGTTTCTAGGAACCATAAGAGAGTTCACGATGATGGAAGTGGAGAGATTTGCATCAGACATTTAGTTATGCCTAATCATGTAGAATGTTGTTCTAAACCAATATTAGATTATATAGCTAAAGAACTTCCCAAAGCGGTGGTAAATATAATGGGACAATATCGGCCACAATTCAAGAGTTTTAAATATTCCGAAATAAACCGTAGACCAACCTCGCATGAAATACAAGAGGCTAAAGATTATGCTGATAAACTAGGTATAATTTGGAAGCCTGTATCATAAGTAGTTCTCTTTTTCTAGAAAAATCTTTAAACAATCAAATATTATAGACTTTAACATTTTTAGTCTTTATAATATTCTATAATAGAATTGGTTGAGAATGAGTCTTAAATTAGAAGATATAAAAGGACTTGGAAAGAAAATTGATACATTAAAAGATGCAGGTATTGATTCTGTTGAAAAACTTGCAAAATCAAAAGTAGAGGATTTAACTAACTTAAAAGGAATAGGAAAAACCACAGCAGAAAAAATGGTTGAGAATGCAAAAGAGTTATTAGAAAATTCTAAAGAGGATTCTGCTGGAGGCCAAGATGGGCAAGAAATCGAAGAAGAGATCAAAAAAATAGAAGACCTGAAATTAAAACTTGAAGATAAAAAAGTAGAGGAGGGCGATTTCATATTAGTAAATATAACTGCTCGTACTCAAAAGGGAACTATTTTTAGAGTATCTTCTGAAGAAGACGCAAAAAAAGCTGGAATATTTGATGAAAATAAAGCGAAACAAGGTTTTTATACACCTGAATTTGTAATAGTCGGAAAATCTGGATTTGTAAATGAGGGTCTTACTGAAGTTATTAAAGAAATGAAGTTTTTTGAAAAAAAATCAGTAAGGATCCCTCCTACTAAGGCGTTTGGAAAACGAGATCCCAGTAAAATTGAAAGAATCGGAATAGCCAAATTCAGAAAAATGAATGAAGGTAAAAATCCTGAAATTGGAAAAGAATTTGTCAAGCAATCTCAAGGTCAAGTGCAACGAGGAACTGTAACTAATGTTGTGCAAGGTAGAGTCATCATAGATTATAATCATCCTTTAGCGGGGCAAAGTATAGATTATAACTTAGAAGTTATTGACAAAATCGAAGATTTCAATGATAAGATAGAATACTTCATGATTAGTAAAGGAATTCCCCAAGAAAATATTAAAGATTTTCAAATTAGTTATCTTCCTAAAACTAAGACTCTTGAGATTATTATCCCCAAAATGTTTCTGTTTCAAAATTTAACATATGTAAAGTTTGGTCTCGCGATGGATCTGCAAACACACATGTCCAATGAAATCAATGACGTTAAATTCATCGAAATTTTTGAAAAGATTCCGCTGCCAGAGGCACCGTCTGAATCTATTAAAAAAAAGGTTGAAGAATTTAACAAAAAACAAGAAGATAATGAAGAATCAAGAGACAAATAATTTTATTATTCAGTATTAAGTAATTTTTAACTTTTTTTCTAGTTCTTGCTTTTTTCTTTCTTTTTCTTTCTTATATTCTGCTTTCATTTTATGATATTTTGAATGTTTTCTTTGATAATCTATTCTCCTTTTTAGAGACTTCCCTTTCTTCTTTAAATAATCTTTTTTAGCCTTTTTATATTCTTTTTTAGCTTTTTTATATTCTTTTTTAGTCTTTTCATATCGTTTATATTTTTTCTTTATCTTATGGCGGAGATCTTTACTTATATTTCCTATTCCTAATTCGCTTAACTGTTCTTTAAATCTTTTAAATGACTCAAATCTTATCACAATAATTCCAAGTTCTTTAGCAGGTACTAAATTTTTAATTTTATCATCGATAAAAATACATTTTTTAGGTTTTGTATCTAGTTTTTTTAAAACATATTTATATTTGTCCATATCCGGTTTTATATAACCTATCTCATTGGATAAGAAAACATGATCGAAGATATCGTAAAAACCTCTTAATAAATTAGATTTAGCATGGATGTCATGTGTATTTGACATCAAACTAACAATGTAATCTGCTTGATGTAATCGTTCAATGATTTCTGCCATATCTGATGATAAGTTTGTTACTTGAGAATATAAATCAAACCATAATTCAACATAATATTCAGCATTTACTTTTTTTGGTGGTAATGCTCCATCTTTTTTTTGAAATGGATAATAATATTTCTCAAAGATTTTTTCTAAAAACTCTTTTGTTTCAATTCTACCAGAACTTAGACTTCTTTTAACTTTTCGAATGTAAGAATTATCATCTCTAGGAATAGATATATTCAAATCTGCTTCGATTATATCTAAAATATTCTTTAAAACAAAAGTTTTTTCAATCAATACTCCTCCAAAATCGAAAATAAAGTGCTTTATCTTATATAACCTTACTTTTTGCTTTTTTCCATAAATTTTAGACTTTTCTAATTGTTCTTGTTTACTCATTTTTCACTTTTATTATTATACCTTAGCGTTTATTTAATTCTTCCACTTTATTGATAATTAAATTACAAATCTCCTCGACAGGAGAGAGTTCACATTTCCAATTTGTGAATTCTGGAAAAGAACCAGGATCAACAACATATAATTCATTATCAGATTCTTTTCTTACAACATCTAAATGTCCAAACATAAGTTCACCTTTAAAAAAATTTCTCCATCTAATTATTATTTCCCTTATATCATTTGGGGTTTCAATCTTTTTCATATTAACATGTTCGTGTGCTAATGGGGGTTTGATTAAAGTGCAAATATGATCATCTATGAAGTAAACATTATAATGAATTCCTTTTATAAATTTTTCCATATATAAGATATCCTCATTCTCTGACTTTAATTCGTCAAGAGATTTAATTATTTTAACTCCTTTGCTACCTGAACCCATTATCGGTTTTTTTATTAGAGGAAAAGAATCTGAATTTAGTGTATTCTTAAATGTATCTGCTGTTCCTAAATAAATTTCTGGTGTCATCACTCCTGCTTTTTTGAGAGTAAAATGAGAATGGATTCGATTCTTTTGTATGAAAGAACAATGTGGGTTTGGGATAACAATCTTATTTTTAGCTTCTAGATAATATCCGGCATATAAAAAAAATAAACTCTTTGATTTTAATATATAGAAATCATGTTTTAAGAGTTCTTGATTTATAGCTAGATTTTCTAAAGTGTATATTGAGACATTAAAACCTTTACTTTCTAAACATTCTTTTAAATTCCCTGCCATCATTGTTGTTCTTTTCGACAATATCCCGATATTCATGATTTCCTCTCAATTTTATTTTTTTGCTTGTTCCAATAAATAATTTGCAACAATTTTATATCCATCTTCAATATAATTAAAGTTAGGAGTACAGTTGATATCAGTTAAATAATATTGGTCTTTTGATTTAAGGAAGTCCAAAGAAGTTATTTTTAAATCCATAACATCCATTGCTTTATAACAAAATTCTTTTAATTCAGGAATCTCATCAATTTTTCTCCTTGTTTCAGTTTTGTTGGG
>JBHLNK010000096.1:0-11837 GCA_048941625.1 Promethearchaeota archaeon
GAGAATTTTTAATAATTTGATTTAATTTTGAAATCTCAGATTTAAAAGTTATTAAAAAATTATGTGGACTATTATAATTAAAGGTGAAAAAATATGTTTGTCAAAGTTTACGTTTGTAAGATATGTGGAGAAGCCTATATAGGAGAGGAAGCACCCAGTAGATGCCCTTTTTGTGGTGCTTTTAAGAAATATTTTGTGGAATCAACAGAATATGACGATACAGGGGCTTGGGATGTTGAATTAAATAAAGAGGACAAATCAAACGTCGAGAAAGCATTAGAAGTGGAAGTGTCAAATAATATCTTTTATACATGTGCCAGTAAGAAAGTATCCGAATTAGATGGTCAAAAGATATTTAAAATACTTGCTAAGGTTGAAGCTGAACACGCCTCTGTTTGGAAAAAGATCTTAAAATTAGATAAAATAGATTTTCCTAAATACGATAAATGTTCTGGGGCATATAAACCAAATTTAGAAGAATCACATAGCAGAGAGGATAGAGCGATAAAATTTTATGGTGAAGCTGCTGCTAAAGCTGAAAATCCGCGTGTAAAAGAAATATTTGAAGCTTTTGTTGAAGTAGAAACTGACCATCTTCACTTATCAGAAGCAAGGCTTAAGTAGAATTATTTAAAATTGAAAAACTTATTTTTAATTATTATTTTTCTTATTTAACAATTTTTAAAGTAGATCTTCTTGTAAACATTTTCGGGCAAATAATATGAGTGAAAAGATGAATGTCCTCCTTATTATGACAGATCAACATCGTGCTGATATGCTAAATTGCTATGGAAATCCAATAATTCAAACACCAAATTTAGATAGATTTGCCAAGGAAAATGTAAGATTCACAAATGCATTTTGTACTAATCCAATGTGTATGCCAAATAGAGCTACAATTTTGACAGGATATTACCCTAATGTTCATGGAGTAAGGAGTAATGGTATAAATTTGCCAAAAAACATTCCTACGGTTACTCAAGCTCTTGTAAAAAGTGGATATCATACAATAAACGTAGGAAAAACACACTTTAATTTTTGGACTCCACCATATAAGCCTAAAGGTAAGTCAGCCGAATGTTTTGATGATTGGAAGGATTTAGATCCCAAAAGACGTTCTATTGTAAGTAAAAATTTTCCAAGTCCGTATTATGGATTTGAGGAGTTAAATCTAGTAATTGGACATGGTTGTTTATGTTTAGGGCATTATCATCAATGGTTAGAAGAAAAAGCACCAGATTTGGCAAAAAGAGTACTAAATGACTTCCAAAATTTAGATAACTATTTTGAATTGACATATGATAGTTTCATACCTGAAGAATTTTATAATACAACCTATATACAAAACCATACAATAGAATTTCTTGAAAGGTTTTCTGAGGGAAAATATGAAGATAAACCCTTTTATTTGCATTGTTCTTTTCCTGATCCACACTATCCCGTATGCCCTCCTGGAAGATATAAAGAGATGTACAAACCTGAAGATATGATACTTCCTTCCAATTTCAATAATATTGAAAACTTGTACAAACATCCATATTTAGGACGTTACATGAAAGATCCTCCTATGCGAAAAACTTTGATTCGTGAAGAAACTGAAGAAGTTATCAGAAAGTTTATTGCTTTTAATTATGGCTCAGTTACTCTAGTAGATCATGCAATCGGTCAGATTCTTGCTTCTTTAGAAAAATTAGGCTTAGCAAAAAATACAATGGTTATTTTTACATCTGATCACGGTGATTATATGGGGGATCATTCTATGTTATTAAAAGGACCTTCTCCCTTTAGTGGTACTCTGCATGTTCCTTTAATTTGGAAGGTTCCTGGATTAACAAAACCTGGGACTACAGATGCTTTAATAAGTTCAGTAGATATACCAATGACTATTTTAGATTTATTAAAGATAAAACAAAGATTTCGTCCTTCTCTAATGCAAGGATATGATATGACATCTGTTTTAAAAGACACTTCGAAAAAAGTGAGAGAGAGTGTTTTAATTGTTGAAGATGAAGAAGTCGGACCAAAAGGACCATTATATACAAGATTATGCCATTTAGTAACTGAAGAACATAAGTTTACCACTTATGCTGAGCTTCCTGGGTATGGTGATATCTATAATCGAAAGAATGACAAAGATGAACGAAATAATCTATGGGAAATTGATAAAGAATTGAGATTGGAACTCATGGATAAATTACTTCACGAATATTTAATTACTCGAAGTAGATTCCCAGTGAGACAAGGAGGTACATAAGTTTTTGAAATGATATGGAATACTAAAATAACTGAAATGTTTAGGATTAAGTATCCTATAATAATGGGAGCTTTTGGAGGTTGGGGGAAATCAAGTTTTGCTTCATCTTTCTCAAATGCAGGTGGTTTAGGCATTATTGCTGCACTTAATTTCCCCATAATGGATGATTTTAAGCAAGATCTAAAAAGAATGGGTGATTTATCAGATAATCCATTTGGTGTAAATCTCTCTCTGCCTCATCATGTTTTAAAAAATGAAAAGGAAGATATAAAGACTAAGAAAAGGTATTTAGAATACGTAGAAATTGCTCTTAATGAAGATTGTAAAATTTTCACTACTTCAGGATATAAAGCAGATTTTATTGGAGAGAGAGTGCATGAAGCAGGAGCTTATTGGATACATAAATGTGTTCTAGTAAAACATGCATTATCAGTTGAAAAGCAGGGTGCAGATGCTGTTACGTTAGTTGGTTTGGAAGGAACAGGCTTTAAAAATCCAAATTCAAATACTAATATGGTAAATATAACGATGGCTAAGAAATTAATAAAAATACCTATAATAGCTGCTGGCGGAATTGGTGATGCAAGAGGTTTTTTGGGGACGTTAATAATGGGTGCGGATGCAGTTTGCTTTGGAACTGCATTAATGGCTACTGAAGAATGCCCTGTACCTCTAAAAATTAAAGAAAAGTGGATTAATTTAGATATATTTGATGAGAAATTTCACAAGAGAATCTTTCAATACAATGTAAAAAATTTTATGGCTCCTTCAACTGCAATTGGTCATCGGAACAAAATTATTTCTTTAGACCAGCTAATACAAGAAATCATATCTGATGCTGAGAGTATTTTAAAATCATTAGGTTATAAGAATAAGGAATTTAATACAATAAATCTTTAAATTTTGAGAATTGTAAGAAAATTAAAATGATTATTTTTAATAATTCTAAATTTTATAATTGAATTCTCTTTATTCTAATTATTGATTAAGTATATTTACTCCCTAATCTAATTATTAGTTGATGATGTTTTAAATGAGTAAAATTAATGAAAATCAATTATCTCATGGAAAAGAACCAAAATTTCCAATTGCAAAACCTCACAATCTTTCACCTCGTTCTGAATGGCTAAGAGATTATTACTTTAAAGGGGTAGAAAGAAAATGGAATAATCAGTACATGCCATTTACCACTGGAACTGATTGGGATCTAATTTTTGAGGAAGCGAATATGTATATTGTTCCTGAAGCTTATTTATTTTTTGGAAATAAAGGTAAAGGCGCTATAGAAAGCTCTATGAGATCTATGGCCCCAACCATCAAATTACCTGAAGGTTTTTGGGAATTATCCCTTCCAGAACGTAGAGTTATCTTTTTTGAAAAAGCAATTTTAGATTACATTCCACAAGAAATTATTTCTGAGAATGATCTGATAGCTGGTGGAAGATTTCAAACACAATTAAGTAAAGTATTTACAGAAAAAGAAGCTAAGAAATATTGGAAGGAAAACTTAGGGATTCGAAAGGCAGTCTTTAAATTTCATAACTCTGGTTTTGGGAATTTAGGTGCTATTGGAGGACATCTCATCCCTGATTATGAAACAATAATATTGAAAGGATTTAAATTTGTGTATGAAAAAGCGAAAAGCGAGTATGAACAACTAAGCCAAAAAGAAAAGAAAAGTCATAAAGGTCAGGAATTAAGAGCTATGATTAAAGCCGCAGAAATCCCTAAAAAGTTAGCGAATAAGTATGCTGAAGAATGCAAAAGATTAATAGGAGAAGTTTCATCTCCAGAAAGAGTTAAGGAACTAGACCAAATGATCAAAAACTTGGAACGTGTTCCTTGGGAACCTGCTGAAACATTTTGGCAAGGAGTCCAATCACTTTGGCTAATTCACATGTTAACTATTTCAGAAGAATCTTACCCAGGTGCAGGTACATCTTTTGGTAGAACTGATCAATATTTGTGGCCATTGTACAAAAAAGATGTTATTGATGAGAAAACTATTACAAAGGACTTTGCAAAAGATATTTTAGGTTCATTTTGGTTTCATTGTAACACAATTTATGATGCCCAGATAATGGTTGGGAAGCAAGGGATTACCTCTGGATTTGGTCAGTTGATGACTTTATCTGGTTGTGGTTCCAATGGAGAAGATCTTACAAATGAATTAACCTATACTATTTTAGAAGTCATTGATGAATGGTCTCCAATTTTAGAGCCTAAACCAAATGTCCGTTTACATAGAAATTCTCCTGATAAACTTTTGAATATTATAGTTGATATGATATCAAAGTCTCAAGGCGCTCCATTTCTAATTAATTTTGACGAAAGAGCCATAGCAGGATTACTAAAAGAAGGTATACCAAAAGAAGATGCTTGGAATTATGCATGTGTTGGATGTTTAGAAAATACAATGCAAGGAAATGATCGTTCAGGTACAGTAAATTGCAATCCAAACTTGGCTAAAAGTATTGAAATGACATTATGGAATGGGAAAAATATGCCTAGGAACTTTAAAAAACCTTGGACAAAAAAAGGAGAACAGATTGGACCAAAATCAGGAGATCCTGAAAAATTTACAACGTGGGAGGAATTCTGGAATGCTTGGAAAACACAAATTAGTCATATTATTAAATATACTGTAGATATATATAATATGTCTGAGGATATTCGTGCAAGATATATTCCAACACCATATATCTCAACTTTAGTTCGAGGATGCATTGAAAAGGGTTTGGATGTAAGAAACGGAGGTCCTGAACTACGTTTTATTACAATTGAAGGTGTTGGGTTTGCAACAACGGTAGATTCGTTATTAGCAATAAAAAAACTTGTCTATGAAGAGAAGAAATATAACATCTCACAGATAAAAGATGCTCTTCTCTATGATTTTGAGGGAGATGAATATTCTATTATGCAATCAGTCTTGAAGAATAAGGCTCCAAAATATGGAAATGATGATGATGACGCTGATGAACTGGCTAGGAAGGTAATGGAAGTTTGGACTGAAGAAACTTGGAAATATAAGACACCTACTAATTTTCAATTTCGCCCAGGTATGTTATCTTGGAATTATTGGGCTGGGGCAGACGCTGGTCTTACTATAGCAACTCCAGATGGTAGAAAAGCAGGGACCTTTTTATCAAATGCAATTTGTCCTACTAATGGAGCAGATAAAAAAGGTCCAACAGCTGTTACCAATTCAGTTGGAATTGCGATTGGTGGAAAAACTTCTCAAGGAGAATATATAAATTATCTTCCTAATGGAGCAAGTCACACCATAACATTTAATCCCAGCATTCTGAAAGATCCAGAACATAAAGAAAAATTTAAATCATATCTAAAAGGCTACATTGAAAATGGTGGAACTTGTTTACAAGTTAACATGTTAGATGTAGATTTGCTTAAAGATGCTCAAAAACATCCAGAAAATTATCCAAATTTATTAGTAAGAGTAACAGGGTATAATGCCTATTTTAATCTAATTGGGAAAGAGCTTCAAGATGAAATTATTGCTCGTGAATCTCATAGAATGTAAATTTTATTTTCTTTTCTTAATTTTCTTTATTTGGTGACTCAATTTAATGAGTAATTCAACTCAAGGTTTTATCTTTGAAATTCAGAAGATGTCAACAGAAGATGGACCAGGTATTAGAACAACTGTATTTTTTAAACAATGTCCTTTAAGATGTATTTGGTGTCACAATCCAGAGTCTATTTTGAGGGAACCACAATTGGAATGGATAAAACATAAGTGTATTGGGTGTAGAACATGTATAGAAACTTGTGAACAACAGGCATTGTCATTTAATGACCAAGGATTACAAATTAGTAGAGAAAAATGCAATGGTTGCGGGAAATGTGTAGAGGAATGTCCTAGCACTGCTTTACATATGTTTGGAGAATGGTGGAATTTAGAAGATTTATTTTATGAAATAAACAAGGATAAAATTTATTATACTGAGTCTAATGGTGGTATTACAGCTTCTGGTGGAGAACCTACCCTTCAATCTGATTTTATTCTACAATTTTTCAAAAAATGTAAAGATAACGGCATTTCAACAGCATTAGATACATGTGGATATGTTTCAAAAAATACTTATGAAAAATTATTACCATATATCGATTTACTTCTTCTTGATATCAAAGAAATTGACACTAAAAGACATGAGGAATATACTGGAGTTCCAAATAATTTGATTTTAGAGAATGCTATTTGGATTTCTAAGGAAATATTAAAAAGTAATAAGAGTATGTGGATAAGAACACCTATCATCCCTGGTTTTACTGCTACAGATGAAAATGTTAGAGGAATTGGGAAATTTATTGTCGAGAAATTAGAAAATATTCCTAGACGTTGGGATCTTTTGGCGTTCAATAATTTATGTATTACGAAATATGAACGATTAGATATTGATTGGCTTCTTGAAAATTATTCGTTGATATCCGAAAAAGAAATGGAGCATTTTTTACAAATAGCTAAATCTACGGGAGTCAGAAATGTACGGTGGTCAGGTTTAACTAAAAAGAACGATAATAATATCAAAGATGATAATAAAAAATCAAAACCATCAACATGTTAAATAAAAAGTTATAATATATATTTAATAAATTAGAAATAGTTGTTCAATTATGGGTAAGAAAAAATATAGCTACGAGTGGTCATCTGAAGCTTCAGAAGAATTAATTGAATTCACTCAACCAGGTATGATGTTAAAATTAATAGGAACTATTGATGAAAGGGGATGGCCTCATATTACATTTATTGCAATGAATCGAATAATCGATAAAAAACAAGTTGTATGGGGCGCCTTCTCGGAGGGAACCAGTAAAAAATATGTAAAAAACAATCCTAAACAAGGAATATTGTATATGACTCCTGATATACCATTCAAATTTCTTCAGCTTAAAGTAGATTTCGATCATACAACGGCAGAAGGAGAAGATCTAGAATTCTTTAACAATTCAGATTTATTCCGATATTTTACTTATTATAGGGTTCATACTGCATATTATAACAACATAATTAAAGCTTCTCCTATTAGAAATTTGCCTTTATTTGGTATAGTTAAAGGAATTATAAAAGATATTATAGGGAAACGTGGAGCAAAGACAAAACTTAATGAAAAACGTCTAAATGTAATAGGATATGATATATTTACTGTTGCTATTGGTATACGCGCTATTGGATATATTGATCCTTCAGATGGATATCCAATCATAATTCCTTGCATTCAACTTCAAGCAGCAGATCATAATAGATTAGTTTTCCCTCCTTCTGTTCTTAAAGAAGATTTGAATAAAATTCCAATCAATTCAAAAGTAGCTGTTTTTGGTATGAATTTCGACTTTGCAAGTCAAGTAGTAAAAGGTACATTTACAGGTTTTGAAAAATTTAGAGGAATTAAATTTGGAGTCATTGAAATTGAAGAAATTTATAATAGTTCACCACTAGTAGTAGGGAAAATTTATCCTGAAATTGAAACCTTACCCAAAGTCACAGAATTTGAATTATAATAAACTAAATGCATCATATGAGTTTTGATCCAAAAGATTTCGGATTAAAAAGATTTAATTTATATGAAATTATTGCTACTTCTTATTCCTTAGTCAATAATGGATCAACTATTAAACCCAATGCTGCTTGTATGGGGATTAAATTAATAGAAGAACGTTGTTTACAGATTTCTCCATTCTCAGGCACGAAAACATACGAGAATTTAAAAAAATATAAAATAATAGCTGTAAATTTTGTAGAGGATATTTGTTTATATACTTTAGCTGCTTTAAAAGGATCAAAATCTCTCATAGAGTTGAGTGATTTTCCCTCCGAATATTACAATTTCAAATATCTTGAAGATTATAAGATGGATGTGCCATATATTAAGAAGGCATGGGGATTTTTAATAGGAAAAGTTTCAGAGGAGTCCTATAAAACAAAAAAGAATGACTTTGGGGAGGTTAGCATCCCTCTCTTTAAACTAAATGTTATTTATAGTGAAAAACTTCAAGAATCTCATAAACTATTTAATAGAGCTGAAAATCTTGTTTTAGAAACAATAATTTTGGCAACTCGATTAAAATTAGCAAAAGAAACAGGGAATGAACCTTTATTTAACAAAATCCAACTGAAAATTAATGATCATATCGAAAATATCCAAAGATTTGGAAAAAATAAAAAAGCTCTAAAATCGATTGAGTTAATAAAAAAATATATTAAATTTTAGGGAATTTGAGAGTTTCATTGAATTTTTTCGATAAACATTAAAGGATATTCTAAATCTTCTACCCATTTAACTTTTGCTATAATATGTATTGATTTATATTCAATTCTAACTTCTGCTTGGATAATTTTTCCAGTTATTTCGTCATAATCAAATTCTGATTCTTTTTTGCCAGATATTTTATCTCGATTTAAAGTAATTTTTACAGACTTTACATAAGGTTGACAAGAAATTGCAGATTCAATTCCCTCTTCTATGGTTTTTATAATTTTTTCATCTCTTCGTATTGGAATGCCACAAAGAATATGATATAACGCTCCTAATTTAATTCCCGTTTCAAAACAAGCTCTTTCTCTTTCAGTTAGATCTGGTGAAAAAAAGAGATTCTCATTGGTTTCAGGCATTTTATATCAATCGATTACTTCAATTTTAGCTCCAATATTATTTGGTTTACAGATGTAAATATGACCTCCTTGATGATTTTTTTGTACTTCTTTTAACAATTTCTCTGCTTCTAAATCTGATTCAACAATACCAATAACACTTGGTCCAAATGAAGACATACAACATGCTTTTAATTCATAATCTTCGAAAAATTTAAGAAGGTCTCTAACAATTTCATCTTGTAATTCAATTTCAATCCTCTTAAATCCAATACTTTGTATTCTTTTTAATCCTTCTCCAAAGCATTTTAAATCATTTTTAATAATACCAGGTAAAATTTTCATTATTACTTGATGTGATACTTCATTTACTTCATTTCTTGGTATTGGGGCATATTCTTGAAATACACTAATTTCTTCATCACCATATGCACCCTTTTTTACATTAGGAATAACAAGTACAAATCTCCAATTTTCAGGAATGTTGTGCCTAAATATCGTTAGGGCTGGATTTGCTGAAAACGAGGCTGATGAGGGTAAAAATGTTTCTTTCTCTTTACCGAACCCAAAATCATGGCCGCCATCCAATATAAAACCTCCTGATTCAAAACCTCTCCATCCAATTCCAGACGTACCACCTCTTCCCACTAATTTAGTTATATCTCTATGAGAAATATGATCAAAATTCTTCAGCTTTGTTATCGCTGTTGCTATAGCTAATGATAATTGGGTTTTCGATCCCAATCCTACATGTGAGGGAAAATATCTTTTAAGATTAAAATGAAAATTTTTATTACTAATGTTGTACCTCTTAAAAACTTTCGAAGCAATTTCATTAATGACCTCAATTGATTCTCGATAATATTTATGAGCCTCAATCTTGAATTCTTTAGCACTATTAGAAGCCTCGAATACAACATTTGGACGGTCTAACATAAGTCCAATACCACCATCAACTCTACCAGTATATCCATTTTCGTCTATTAAAGAAAGATGTATACGGCAAGGGGTTGTTATCCTTAAAGATGTCATATTTATCTTTTCTATCGAAGGAAATCTAAACTATAAATAAGAATTTTCAAAATAATTTAAATCTATTATATACTTTTATTCATAGTTTTTGAAATATTTGGGAGATAAAAGTATAGGTGTAATAACTTTGTGTGGTATCTTTGGTGTTGTTGCAAAAAAGGGGGATATCGCTAATAAATTATTGACCATAGCTAGAAGATTACAATATAGAGGTTATGATAGTCTTGGTTTGGCTACATATCAAGATGGAAAAATAGATCTCAGAAAAGATGTAGGCACTGTAGAGAGTGTAGTTGAAACTCTAAAGTTAGAAAAAATGAAAGGGAATATAGGTATTGGACAATTGCGCTGGTCAACTTTTGGAAAACCAAGTAAATTAAACGCACAACCTCATTTTGATTGTGATAAAGATATGGTAGGTGCTCATAATGGAAATATTGTAAGTTTTTATCAAACTAAGGAAAATCTTGAGAATGAAGCTCATAACATAATAAGTCAGAATGATGGAGAAATATGTGTTCATGCTGCAGAAAAGCATTATGATAAAACAAAAAACATGGTAAAAGGGATTATGGGGGGAATTAAAGAAATGGATGGTGCGTTTGCATTTATCTGCTTTCATAAAGATACTCCTGAAACCCTTTATGCAACTAAAATGGGATCTTCACTTGTTATTGGACTAGGTCAAGATGAAAATTACATTGCATCAGATCTTCCATCAATTCTACCACTAACAAATAAATACGTTCCATTAAATGATGGTGAAATTATAGAAATAACCGCTGATACATATAAAATTTATAATGCTAAAGATGGATCTGAAATTAAAAAAGACCCTAAAGTAACTGACTTATCTGCAGAAGAAGCTGTGAAAGGAAAATATGATTATTTCTTAACAAAAGAAATATTTGAACAAATAGACGCAACAGAAAGGCTAGCATATGGTTTAGAAAGTGAAGCATTAGATGAGTTGGTTGAGAAACTGGTAAATGCTGATGTTGCATATTTAGTTGGTTGTGGCTCTAGTTTTAATGCATGTAATGTTGGTTCTTATTATTTGAATAATCTAGCTGGTATTCTATCTATTCCGGTGATTGGAGGGAGATTCTTTGAAGAATTTAAGAATGTTAAACCTTCAGACAAGATGGTAATAGTAAGTGTCTCTCAAAGTGGAGAAACAAAGGATATCATAAACACTATCAATTTTGCAAAACCAAAAGGATTCCATATATTAGGGATGATAAATGTTCCTGGATCTACTGTAGAACAAATGTCAGAAGCTTATGCTTACATTGGTGCTGGTATTGAGCGTAGTGTTCCAGCTACAAAGACTTACACTAATCAAGTCCTACTCTTTCTTATTTTAGCTGCTAGAGTTGGACACAAAAGGGGAAATATAACTGATAACGAGTTTAACGAACTTAAAGAGGAAATTCAAAATATCTCTAAATTAGTAGAAAAAACAATTGAGGATAGTATTGATAAAGCAAAACAACTAGCTAAGGAATTATCAAAAACAGATGCTATTTCTCTACTAGGATATGGAATAACACACGGTGTTGCATTAGAAGGAGCTTTAAAAATACGTGAAATAAATTACATATCTGCAGAAGCTATGTATTCCTCTGAATTTAAACATGGACCATTAAGTATTGTGGAAGGTGGTTATCCAGTAATATATGTTGTAGCTCCTGATGACAAATATTACGTAACATCTCATGTTTCAGAAGTTGAATGCCGAGATGGAAGACCTATTGTGATTGGTGAATATATTAAAGGTTTAGATAATCATGTAAAACCAGGTGATTATTTTGAAATACCAAAATCATCACAGCTTATCTCACCAATTTTAACTGTAATCCCACTACAGTTACTTGCTCTCTATATGTCTATTGAAAGGGGAATTGATCCTGATTATCCAAGAAATCTATCAAAAACATT
>JBHLNK010000097.1:0-11732 GCA_048941625.1 Promethearchaeota archaeon
AGCCATACCTTTCTACTACATCTTTTATAGTTTCAATTATCCAATTAACTTCGCGCAAATCCTCTGGGTAATAATCATCCATACCTCTAAGTGGTTCTTTAGAAAACTTCTTTGACATCAAATCACTTAATTTATTTTAATTGCAAACTAAATTCTAAAAAGAAGGTAAGCAAATATTTTTTTCTATTCAACAATAAGATTTTTCTAATTTATTATATATGAACAAATTTTATTTAAATTGAATTTTAATACCAATTTATATAATTTTTGAAGAGATCTAAGTGTTAAAATAAAAATTCAATATAGATAAAACTAAAGCTATTCTAAATTCAAATAAAGTAAAAATATTCAATAAAATTAATACGATTTATTTTTTTATTGGTTCCAAAATCTATAACAAATTGTTAAGATTTAACAACATTATTAAACAAAATATTATTCGAATACGGATAATATTCTTAACAGAAATTTAATTAAGAATAAAATAATCATCATATTTATAGTTAATATCCTGAAAAGATAATATTATGAACAAAAATCAAGTATTACTAATTATTGATGCTCAAATAAATATGTTTAATGAAGAGTTTTCTGTTTATCAAGCAAATCAATTGATCAAAAGATTGCAACATTTGGTGAAACAAGCTCGTTTAAAAAATGTTCCAGTAATCTGGGTAAGAAATAATGGGGGAAAAGGAGAACCAGATGAACCTAGGACACATGGCTGGAAAATTCATCCCTCATTAAGACCTAAAAAAGGTGAAATAGTAGTTGATAAGTATAAACCTAGTGCATTTAAAGGTACAAATTTATTATTAGAATTAATGCAAAATAGAATAACCGATTTGGTAATAGCAGGAATGCAAACAGAGATATGTATAAACTCAACTGTTCGACAGGCAGTAGAGTTTGGATTCAATGTAATTATAGTTGAGGATGGGCATAGCACTTTTGATTCTAAAGAAATGAAAGCTATAGAGATTATAGAAAGATACAATAAAGAGTTAAATGATATCGCCAAAATTGTAAAAACTGAGAATATTATATTTCAATGAAATAATCTAATACTATAAAGTTATGTTCATTAACTAATTCATCAGAGGATTTCGCAGCAAAAATTTCAATTGGTTCTATTTGTGGAGTTGTATATTCTTCATAACCATACCTCTCTGTTATATCCCTTATAATTTCAAATATCCGATTAATTTCACGTAAGTCTGAATGGTAATAATAATCCATACCTCTAAGGGGTTCTTTAGAAAACTTATTTGACATATGATTACTCAATTTTGTTTAATTTGAACTACAATTAAAAAACATTCTTGCCAAATATTTTTTTTCGATTTAACAATAAGGTTTTTCTAATTTATTGTATGTAAATAAATAATATTTTGATTGAATTTTTCATGTGATTTAACTAATTATTTTGTGAGAGAGAGATGTCAATTGAGCAAATTTATAATGAGGTAATTGATTCTATTGTAAGTTTAAATGAAGAAAAGGCTATTGAGTATGCGGAAAAAGCCATAGAAGAGAAAATGGATTTGATTGATATCATAGAACATGGTTTTGCAGCGGGAATTCGAAAAGTTGGAGAATTATGGGAAGAAGGAGAATATTTTCTTCCAGAGTTAATGAGAGGAGCCCAAATAATGCAGGACTGCTTAGATTTAATTATTCCTCATCTACAAGAATCTTCAAAAAATATATCGAAGGGTAAGGTTGTAATAGCTACAATTGAAGGAGATATTCATTCAATTGGAAAAACCATTGTAGCAACTATGCTAAGAGCATATGGATATGATGTGTATGATTTAGGAGCTGATGTGCCTGTAGAAAGAATTGTTAAAGAAGCCATTGATAAAAATGCGGATATAATTGGAGTTTCTGCGTTATTAACAACCACTATGATTGGTCAAAAAAAAATTCTAGAAGTTTTAAAAAAAATGGATTTGTCCGATAAATTTAAGGTAATTTTAGGCGGTGCTCCTGTAACAAGTTCGTGGGTTGAAGAATGCAAAGCTGATGGTTTTGCTGAAAATGCTATTGATGCGGTAAAATTAGTTAAATCTCTTTTAGAATAGCAAATATAATATATGAGGATTATAGATGTCTTTTGAGAATTGGTTAAAAGAGGATTCAAAGGTTATTTTATTTGATGGAGGTATGGGATCAGAACTAATTAAAAAAGGATTAGAACCAGGGAAAGTTTCAGATATCTTGAATATTGAACAGCCAAAATTAATTTCTGAAATCCATAAATCTTATTATGATGCAGGCTCAGATATGTGTCAAACAAATACTTTTGGTTCAACTCCCATGAATTTAAAAAGACATCATCTTGAAAACCAAATAGATGAAATAATAAAGAATGCTATAGATAATATTAAAAAAGTTTGTCCTCCAGATTGTTTAATTGTTGGAGATATTGGCCCAACAGGTGAATTTAGAGCACCAGTAGGAAAAGCTTCGAGTGATGAGTGGTTTTCTAGTTTTTTAACTCAAGCAAAGTTATTGAAAGATGGTGTAGATCTCTGGCATATTGAAACTATTTCAGACATTGAAGAAATGTTAACCGCAATCAAAGCAGTTCGAGAAGTTTCTGATAAACCACTAATTGCTTCAATTACCTATAAGAAAACTAAAAGAGGTTTTTTTACATTAATGGGTGATTCATTAGAAAAATGTATTAATACACTAAATAATGAAGAAGTAGATGTAATTGGAGCAAATTGTACTTTAGGATCAAGCGATATGCTTGAGTTATTTAAAAATGCAAAAAATTTCGCTGATAAACCTTTATCTGTTAAACCCAATGCTGGTCAACCGATAGTTAAAGGTAATAAAACCTTTTATGAACAACCCATTGAAGATTTTGCTAACGATATTCGCAAAATGATTAAATTAGGAGCAAAGATTGTTGGTGGATGTTGTGGAACATCACCAAATACAATTAGCGAAATAAAAAAAATAATTAATTCAGTCTAAAATTAGATAGGAGGATACTAGATGTCAATAATTCGACCAAAGATTCAATTATTAGATAAACAGCATAAAGAGATGATTTTAGAGGAGGCAAAGGAAATTCTCTTAACACAAGGAATTTTTATGGAGAATCAGGAAGCTATCGAAATTTTTAACCAAAATGGTATAAATCATGATGGAAATAAATATTTCATTCCGACTGACTTAATAAATAAATGTTTAGAAACTGCACCTCATGAAATTAAATTGTATGATCGAGAAGGTGATAAACAAATTTCCTTGAAAGGAGATAATATTAATTTTGATCCCGGATCTGCAGCAATATTTATACTTGATGAGGAAACAAAGGAAATTAGAGAAGCTTTATCAAAAGATTTTATAAGATTTTCGAAAGTAGTTGAACAACTTGATTATATAGATGCTCAAAGTACCTCTCTAATTTATAAAGATGTCCCTAAAGAAGCTCAAGATTGGCATAGATTATATCTTGCTTTGACTAATTGTCATAAACCTGTTGTCACCGGGACTTTTCGTAAGGAAAGTTTTTCAATAATGAGGGAGATTCTTTTAACATGTAGATTATCTGATGATGATTTAGCAAGAAAGCCTTTAGCTATATTTGATGCTTGCCCTAGTCCTCCTCTTAAGTGGTCAGATCTTACCACGCAATCATTAATAGATGCTGCTAAAAGTATGATTCCCTCCGAATTTGTGTCAATGCCTTTAGCTGGAGCAAGTGCTCCAATAACCCTAATAGGATCAATAACTCAACATTGTGCTGAATGCCTAGCAGGTATTGTAATTGTACAATTGACTAAAAAAGGAGCTCCTTTGATTTGGGGGGGTTCACCAGCAGTTTTTGATATGAAACATGGAACTACACCAATGGGTGCAATAGAAACGATGATGATAAATCTTGGAGATATCGAAATGGGTAAATATTTAAAGTTGCCAACTCATGCTTATATGGCCCTTAGCGATTCTAAAGTACCAGATAGTCAATCTGGATTTGAAGCAGGGATGGGAGCTTTATTAGCAGGATTAGCAGGTATTAATATGATATCAGGCCCTGGTATGCTTGATTTTGAATCTACTCAGAGTATTGAAAAATTAGTAATCGATAA
Organism: Promethearchaeota archaeon; assembly: GCA_048941625.1. Classification (GTDB taxonomy): domain Archaea; phylum Asgardarchaeota; class Lokiarchaeia; order Sigyniarchaeales; family SOKP01; genus Loki-b32. The sequence goes on from JBHLNK010000097.1 coordinate 4,110, forward strand.
CGAAATTATAGGAATGGTAAAAAGATTAGTCCAAGGTATTGAAGATCATGGATCTCCGTTTGCCTTAGAAATATTAAAAGATTATGAAAATAAGGAAGAATTACTATCTCATCCTTCGACTCTTAAATATTTTAGAAAAGAGCTGTTCCTTCCGAGTTCAATTATAGATAGAATGACTCGTGATTCATGGCGAGTGAATGGCTCAAAATCAACCAGAAAGAGAGCTAAAGAAGAAGCAGCACGATTATTAAAGAAAAGCCCCATAAAACCCATTGATGATATTCTTTCAAAAGATTTAGAAAGTATTGCAATAGAAGCATTGAAATAATTTTATTCTACTTCCTTAAAATATCATTCTAAAAGATATGCAATCAGATCTAAAGGATTAAAAAGATAGGTTTATATTATTTTTTACTATCATATATTTATGATTCCAATGTTTAAAAAAAAAAAAATTAATAAAGTTATTAGTTTCTTTTGCTTTTTGTTCCTAATCTTCTATTTTATTTCTGATGTCTATGCAGCTTCTGGATGTGGAAATTTTCCTGGTACATATAGTTTTACGAATGATGATATAGAAAGTGATCCCGATGATTGGACTATAGATGAAACGGGTGGTACGATAAATGTCATAGAATCAGAAGAATCTCATCATATGGTTGTTGAATTCAATGATACAACTACATTATATACAATTATGGAACAATCTATTACTCCAACAATCGCAGGAACAATTGAATTCTGGGTAAGAGCAAAACAAACAAACCATGGATTCAGTATACGTCTTTCAGATGGAGGGGGATCAAATAATTATCTAAACATTGCTTTAGGTGATGGTGGTGACTTTAACTACTTTGACGGATTAGTGAAGGATCTTCCTATACCGACTAGTTATTCCGCTGATTCTTGGATTCATATTAGACTTGATTTCAATTGTACTGAAGGTGAATATGAAATATTTATTGATGGAGTATTTAAGGGTATTTGTGGTTTTTATGGTACTCCCATTGAAATGGATCATTTTCGATTTTCTAGTCAGTCATTATCTACCGGAGTTAATTACATTGATGCGATAGGTTATTCATGGGATCCAGATTATAATATTGGTGATAATCTGATAGAGGTGTGTGGTTCTACAATTCCTGGATACAGTCCATTGATTATTTGTACAATTCTTTCTATTATATCTATCGGATTTTATCTAAAAAAGAAAATAAAATAATAAGTTCTTTTTATTCTTTTTATAATATTTTTATGAATTTTATCAAGAAAAATATATACCTTAAATTATTAAGAGAAAGCTCTAGTTTAAGAGAAGCTATGCTCCTATTAAGGAAGGAAAAATCTCATAAGTAGAATTGAATGAGCTTTTGAGAAGGGAATTATTTAAAAATGAATAAATAAATCATATTTTAATACCATCCTTATCTCAAAAATAAAAAATTTGATGTTTGATATGAGTGATATTATTGAGAACTTGTTAAATTTATTTCCTGATCTTGTAATAATAACAGATTTAAAAGGTCAAATTAAAGATCTCTCTCAAAGTGTATTAGATTTGTATGCTAAGAGAGAAAAAAAGGAGTTTATTGATAAACATATTCTTGAATTTATTCATCCAGAATATAGAGAATTGGCCAAAAAAAGTTTTAAGGATTCTCAAGGTTCAGAGAATTTAAAAGATTTAGAATTAAAATTTTTGTTAGATGATGACTCATGTTTTTTTGGACAATTAACATCAATTTTAATAAAAAATGAAAATCATAAACCTCAATATTTCTTAACAATCATTAAAAATGTTACTGAAACTAAAAAAATGATGGATGAATTAAGAAGATCCAAAGAAATGTTTCAATTAGTCTTGGATAATATCCCTCAATTCATTTTTTGGAAAGATCAAGATTCTAAATTTTTGGGATGTAATAATAATTTTGCTAGAGTAGCAGGAGTAGGCGATCCAGAAAATATAGTTGGAAAATTAGATGAAGACCTCGTATGGAAAAAAGAAGAAGCAGAATCATTTTTTGAAATAGATCGATATGTAATGGAATCAAATGAGCCAGAATATCACATAATAGAGTCTCAATTGCAAGCGGATGGTAAAGAGGCATGGTTAGATACGAATAAAATTCCTTTACATGATTCAGAAGGTAATGTAATAGGTCTTCTCGGAACTTATGAGGATATCACAGATCGTATCAATGCTGAACGGGCATTAAGAAAGTCTGAGAGAAGTTATCGAGATGCATATAATCGAGCGAACTTTTTAAGAGATTTATTTTCACATGATATGAATAATATACTCCAAGGAATACAGTCAGGTACTGAATTAATTGAAATGTATCAAGATTCTAAAAATGAATCAGGAATTTATAGAATTTTGAGAGTGATCTTTAATGAAATTAAAAGAGGAATTAGATTAATTAAAAATATTCGAACTTTTTCTCAATTAGAAGAAATCAGTGAAAATATTTACCCCATTGAGGTTAATGAGCTTCTAATTATCTCTAAAAATAAAATTTTGAAAAGTTATCAACATAAAAATATTAATATTAAGATTGATTCGCTCAGAGATAATATATTTGTCAAGGCTAATGAATTTCTTCTAGAAGTGTTTCAAAATTTATTAATAAATGCTGTTGTGTTTAATGATAATCCTGAAATAGAGATCAATATTATAATATCTGAGGAGCCACAAGATAAAAAATTATTTGTTAAAATTCAATTTAGTGACAACGGCGTTGGAGTGGAAGATGATCGTAAAGAAATAATCTTCCAAAGAACTGAGAATATGGATAAACAGATTACTGGACTTGGATTGGGATTATCTTTATCAAAGAAAGTTATGGAAAATTATAAAGGAAAAATATGGGTCGAAGATAGAGTTTCTGGAAATCATAAAGAGGGAAGTAATTTCATAATTCTTATTCCTCAAACTGAAAAATAGTTTATAAAAAGGTCCTATCTAGATGTTAAGTTATTCGATTTTTTTTAATTTTCGCAAACCAAAAAATAATAAAGGGATAGCACAAGCAAGAAAAATTAAAAGTAATGGAATATAATAGTGAAATCTTGCTAATATTGGTGATGTGGGCGCAGGAAATGCAACTATAATAAGTAAAAAAGCAAATTGGAAAGGTAACATTTGGAGGAGAATAAAAAAGAGGTTATTGCTTGTCATTGCACTTCCTTTTTCCTCAAAAGCGGGACTTATACATTGAATCCCAACAGCTTGAGCAATAACAACTTCACTATTAATTAAATAGAAAACAAAGAAAAAAATAATGTCGAAAAAGTCAAATCTGAGAATGAATGTGAAGAAAATAGTGAGACCTAAAGCCATCAAAATATTAAAAACCAACATTGCAAGTAGGTATGAATAGACTAATGCATTAATATTTCGAGGACTTCGTTTATATATCCAAATCAAGTCCTTGCTCCCAACAAAAATATAACTTCCAAATAGTAAACCATACATTATTCCGCCTATGATGATGATCATAGCCAACAAAATTGATTGACCAATTAAGTTATCTAATCCTAAAGTTGAGAAAATAACTCCCAGAACTCCAACTAATCCGGTTAAATATACAAATTTCATAATACTTTCTCTTCTTCTCAAAAATTCTTTCAATTGAGTAACCATTAAACCTTCCCATTTATGGCCTGTAAGTTTCCTCATTAAATAATAAAATTTATTCTCCTTCTCGATTACAGTTGATATCTTTTCAATACCACCCTCAACAGTAAAAAAATTTTCCGCTTTTATATAAGCAATAATAAAAATTACTAATGGGATAATAATTATTAGGGCTAAACTTGACCAAAAATTTAGAATATATCCACTAATCAAGTTAGGATCAATAAAATACAAAATAATATTAGAAAACCATAAAGAAGGATAAAACATAACCCAATTTCGCAATTGCGGATTATTCATTAGGAACTCAAAGAGGAATTGAAGAGTGTAAATTATTGCAACCATTCCAATAGACAGAAGAAATAGAAGAATTTTTCCAAAATCTTTCGCTCGTTCACTTTTAGCTATTTTATGTTCTAACCACGCTGCAACTATAGAACCTATTAAAGTTGCCACTAAAATCAAGCCAAAGATGCATAGATAGATAATTAAATATTGAATTATGTTCAAATTAATTATGGGATTAAGCATTCCTGTTATTACAGGAGTAAATAGTAAAATACCTGCCATATAAATTGGTAATTTTCCAATAAATTCTCCTAAGAAAATATCTCCAGCTGTAGCTGGTGATGCAAGTATAATTTCCTTGTAGCCAATTTCAATTTTTCTATAAATACTGTTTAAAGGGTAAATTAAAACAGAAAGAAAGAAAGCCATCAATACGTATTCAATTAATAAAGCTACAGCCAAATTTATTTCTGGAATGACTGCTATTATTGTTGGCATAAATAAGTCAAAAAGCAATGGAGCTAAATAAAAAGCCCAAATGCCGAGAAAAGAATATAACGTGATAAAAAATATCACTCTATGATTTCGAAATTTATTAGTTCTAAGCTTTAATTCATTTTTTGCTATAGTTTTCCAAAGCGCCATTCTTAACCTATTTTTTTCTTTTCTTTACTTTTTTCTTCTTTTCTTTTTCTAATTTAGATGGTATTTCCTCTCTCCAAGCTAATAAATCTTCAATTTTTGAAACGCCCATAATTTTTAAATATGCATCTTCGAGATCTTTCCCTCCTACAGATTCAATTATCTCTTTTGGAGTACCCTCCACTTTTAATTCTCCTTTATCTATAATTCCGATCATATCACATAATTCTTCAGCGGCATCTAGCAAATGTGTACATATAAATATAGTCTTTTCTGCCTTTTTGGCAAGGTCAGATATTAAATCTTTTACCATTCTAGCTGCAGCAGGATCTAAATTTGAAGTTGGTTCATCTAAAAAGATTATCTTAGGGTCTTGGATAAGAGCTGCACATAAGCATACTTTCTGCTTCATACCTCTTGAATATCCTTCTAATAGATCGTTTTCACGACCCTCTAAATTGAATATTTCGAGTAATTCCTCAATTCTAGATGTAATTATCTCTTTAGGTAAATAATATAATTCTCCTACAAATTCTAAAAATTCCTTCGCTGTCAATTTTTGATATAATCCAGGAGATTCTGGAAGAAAGCCACAATTAATTTTCACTTGTTTGCTTTGAGAAATAATATCATATCCAACAATTTCCGCAGTCCCTGTGGTAGGAGATATTATTGCATTTAGCATTCTTACTGTAGTGGTTTTACCTGCTCCATTTGGTCCCAATAAGCCATAAGTAATGCCATAGGGAATTTCTAAATTTAAATTGTTCACAGCTACTATATTACCGAATTTTTTCGTGAGGTTTCTTGATTTAATTGCATATTTATTAGAAATCATTATTCACATCCATATGTCTAATAAGTTCTTTTTTTTTTAATTTTCCTAGTCAATTAAATTTTACTTAATAAAAAATTTACCTTCATAAAATTACGGTTTGTGCATTAGAATAAAATTTTATAGCCATATATAATTAATAATAATTAGTTTGGAGAAAAATACAAAAAAAGGTCTAATAACAGGTTTTTTTGGGGTCATATTTGTTGGTTTGCAACCAATAATCGCTATTTTAAGACCTACAATAGTTGATGCTTACCTTTCTGGAGCTATGACATGTTTGGTTGAAGCTTTGATCTTTTTCCCCCTTGTATTAGTCGAGTATAAGGTATTAAATTCAAGTAATCATAAAAGGAAAACTCAAGATAATGGAATTTATAAAGTAAATGGATTTAGACATTGGAAGAAAAATGCTTGGTTACTGATTGGTATTGGATTACTCTTTGGAGTAAATCAAGTATTCTTTTTTATTGGATATGATATGGCTAGACCTATAAATGGATCCTTAGCTCAAAAAACAACTGTCTTCTTTTCACTATTTTTAGGGTGGCTTATACTAAAAGAAAGGATAACTAAATTGCAAATTGCTTTTTCATTATTTCTTTTTCTTGGATTAGCAATAAGTATTACACAATTTTTCACATTAATAGACATTAATTTCACTGTTTTAATTGGTGTAGGCATCATTTTATTAATCAGTCTAATGTGGATTTTTGGCCATACGCTAACTAAACCGATTTTTAGCAGAAATGAAGCAACACCAATACAAATGGTATTTATTAGAAATACTATCTCAGCGATAGTCTTAATTTCAACCTATTTACTAATCTTTAGACCAGATTTAAAAATTTTTATTGAACCAGGTAATCTCCTATTTTTCTTTTTAATGGGATCTGTGTATGGAACAGGATTGATATGTTGGTATAAAACTCTTTCATATTTAGATGTTTCAAAAGCTACTACTGTGTTTGCACCAACCCCCATCTCGTCAGCTATATTCGCTACATTCATTCTTGGAGATGATTTTACCCTTGCACACTTGATTGGGACAATTATTATCATTTTTTCAATTTTAATAATTGTAAACCAAAAAGATGAAAGTAAAATTTTGGATACTTAAAAATGTAGAAGAAAAAAATATATCTATATATATTTATGTATTGTTAGAATTCTTTTGAATCAAATTATTTTGGCTAGTTTTACTATTGTCAGTAACATTTAAATATAGTATTATATGGAAATATATAAACAAATATATTTTATTTTTTAATAACATTTATGTGAAAATATCACTTTCAAAGATTGAAAATGTCAAATCATGAAATCATAATTGTTAAAGAATTGAAGAAATACTTTGGTGAAGTTAAAGCAGTAAATGGAATATCTTTCAATGTTCATCAAGGAGAAGTTTTTGGTCTTTTAGGTCCAAACGGAGCGGGAAAAACAACAACTATAAAGCTACTTTTAGGACTCCTTGAACCAAATGATGGCGAAATGAGTGTTTTTGGAATGAATCCTGAACGTGATGAAGTTGAAATAAAACGCCGAATTGGATATGTGAGTGAAGAACCATTAATTTTCAAATCATTAACACCAAAAGATTTATTTAATTTCATAGCATCAGTGCGGAGATTAGATGAAGAAAAAACTAATAAACTTGCAAGAGAATATTTAGAGAGTCTTGAAGCAATTGAATATTATGAGCAATTAATCGCAACACTTTCTCATGGTAATAAACAAAAATTACAGATTATAGCTGCAATCCTTCATGAACCAGATCTGCTTATTTTAGATGAACCCATTGCAGGTCTTGATGCGAAATCTGTCAGAGTTGTTAAATCCATTCTTGAATTGCATACTCAAAGGGGAGGATCCGTTCTATTTTCAACACATATTATGGAAATTGCTCAAGAACTATGTGATCGAATAGGGATTATCCATAAAGGAAAAATTGTAGGGATTGGAACTTTGGAAGAATTACGTCAAAAAGCAAATAAATTGGGTGCGAGTTTGGAGGATGTATTCCTAAGATTAACAGAGCAAGATACTTCGGTTAATGAAATTGTTCAGAAATTACGTGCTTCTTTTAAGATGAAAAACTAATGGAGATGTGATTTTTGGAAGAAGAAAAACAAAAGTCTTATTATTCTCTTGCCAAATATACCACCTATGAAATATTAATGGAAGGTCAGATTGCAAGTGCAGGAGCTCACCAAGC
>JBHLNK010000098.1:0-11729 GCA_048941625.1 Promethearchaeota archaeon
CTATTGGAGACTTAGGAAACTACAGAATTATATTGATAGTTGAAAACATTGGAGAATCTAAATTAACTAACTTAACACTCCTAGATAAGGTTCCAGATTTATTTGAATATGGTTCTTACTCTATGACCCCTGAAATAACTGATGAGGTAGGACAAGACACATTGAAATGGGAAATTGATGTCTTGGATGCTGGAGATAAATTAGAAATTACATATGAAATAACTGGCAAAGGTAAATATAGTCCTTCTGATGCCCAATTAGCGCTTTAATACAAAAAAAGTACTTTTTATTTTTTTATTTTTTATTTTTACAATAATACTTTAATAAACTATTGGATAAGTATTAAATGAAAGAACCGTGAAATTTAATTTAATTACTATTAATTATTTCTATAATCAAACCGATTTTTGAGAAACCATGTTAAGAAAACGTTATCAGCTTAACTGGATGTTTGAATGCCCAGACGCAGTATTGACATGCTCAATATTAAAATGCGGTAATAATAATTTTTTAGTTTTTGGTGGACACGATAAAACACTCTATTTAATGAATGAAAAGATGAATATAATTGATGATAGAGCCTTTGATGGATGGTGTAGATGCACTTTCACCATAGATATTGATGGAGATGGATGTGATGAGGTATTAGTTGGAGCTGGTGATGGTAATTTCATGGTTATGAAATTGAATATAGAGAAGAAAAAACTCGCAGGATTAATGCGATATAAGTGTTCTAAGCGTATAAATTGTTGCACTGCCGGAGATTTCACTAGGGATGGTAATATTGAGCTAATTTTTGGAAGTGATGATAAAACACTCAGAATTTTTGACAGCATCAAGGCTGTGGAGCCAAAATATGTTTTATACTATGATTCTTGGGTTACTACCTGCACTTTGGGCTTCTTACAATTACCCGATGATGACGAACCGATCTATGGGTTATTAGTTGGAACAAATAATGGCTTAGTCCAGTTAATTCAATTTAGAGGAGAAATGCTTGATATCGTATGGCAAAAGGATTTTGCATCTAAGATTAATGATATTAAAGTTGGAGATGTAACAAATGATGGTTTTAATGAGATATTACTAAGTACTGATGATTCATTTATTCGAATTCTAAACAGCCAAGGAGAAGCCCTTAAAGAAATCAACACAGAAGAAGGCCGTCCAATATCTTTATTAGTCGAGGATATTGATGGTGATAACGCAAAAGAGATTGTAGCTGGATGTGCTGATGGATCTTTAAAGATTTTCCATAATCCTTCACTGGATTCTCAAGAATTTGAATTAAAATGGAAGACTAAAGTATCAACTTCAATAAAAAATGTGTGTTATATTTCTGGAGAAAAGCAAGAAAAGAAACATATTATTTTTGGAGGTTATGATCGGAGTATTAGGAATATTACTGATTTTGAATGGGGACAAAAAGAACCTCTTGATATTCCCGAAAAAATGAATATTACAGAAACAAAAGTAAGCAAAAAGCCTGAATTAACTAAGGAAATAGAAAAAATAGAAGATGTCCCATCAAATATAAGAGAACATATTTTTAATATGTTAAAAGAATCCGGACAATTAAAAAATGTGATGGATCAATTATTAGAATTAGGTTATTCGGAAGATGAAATCTTAGAAGAATTCACCGTCTTAAAAACGCAAAAATCCGTCCTTTATGAAAAGGTTAGTTATCCCGTATGGAGTTTACCTACTGAAGAAATACAAAAAGAAATGCCTGAAGAAATAAAAGCTGAAGTAGTTATAGAAGAACAGCAAAAACCCAAAGTACAACCTCTCGTAATTGAAGAATCAATCAAACCAAAGAAGGAAAAGTTGATGAAAGCATTAGGATCTGAATCAAAAGAAGAAATTCCTAAAGAGAAAGTAAGCGTTAGCAGCTCATTAGAAGAAGTTATACTTGATTATTTAAAAGACCTGAAATTAATTAGTACAAAAGCTCAATTTATTGATGGAATTAAAGAAAAAGGATTTGATATCAATAAAATTGAAAAGGAAATTGATAATTTGAAAGAACAAGGAAAAATTCAATATTCTCGTTCTAAACCAAAAGGTTGGAGTTTAGCTGAGTAATTAGTTTTGAGGCTTTTTTATAAAAAATTCTTCCATAATCTCTTTAAATGGTTCAAATTGATCCAATTCTGTAAAATCTGCTTCATTATATCTCTGTATGAATAATTGCAATACCGGATTTACTCTTTCCATAAACTTTCTAACAAGTTTATCAGATTTCTTTCTTGATTTATCAACCAAGCCATATAAAATTATTGGTTCTTTAATATGATTATCTCTTGATTGAACTTCAGATATTTTAAAGATAAATAAAATATTGCCTGACTCCAAATATTCAATAGAATTCTTATTAAAAGCGGTGTCAACAAATGTATTAATTGCTGAAATAAATGCACCCCTGAGATCTTTATTTATTTCGGTTTCTTTCTGAACGGGCAAGTCTTTCAATGTATGATTTACAAGTACAAATCCTCTGAATACCAGACCTAATTCGTAAAGTTCCTTCAACTTGGATTCAATGGAATTAATTTTTTATTCAATAACTAAATACTATTGTTAAAAAATTAATATCTCTTTTCATATTTAATTTTAAACTTAATTTTTAAATAGTAAAAGAAATGAGTTAAAACTGGTTTTGAGTTATGAAGCAAGAAATTAATGAACGTTTTGATAAAAAACTTAGAGAATTGAATCAGATTTTACCAAAATTGAAAGCTAATACAAATTGTGCGGAATTGACGTTAACAAGTGTTTTAGATATTCTGGGTGTAGATAATTATTTATTTCATAATTTAGCAATTCCTTTAGCTGGAGGATTTGGAGGTTATAAATCAAAAAATGGATGGCAGGGCGCTTGTGGGGCAGTTTGTGGTGGGTGTTCTGCAATAGGTATAATAATGGGAGGAAAAAAAAGGATGGATAATGAAACTATGTTTGCTACTTATTTAAAATCAGCAAAATTTGCTGCTGATTTTGAAAAGCAATTTGGTTCAGTGGTGTGTACTGAGCTCTGTGGACATGATTTTAGTAACGCTCAAGGAATGATAGAATACCGAAAAAATGGAACTTGGTCAAAAAAATGTTATAAATATGTCGTTTGGGCTGTGGATCGAGTGAGAGGAAGTGTTAACAAAGAATTAAAAATTAATTGGAAATAAAAATTAAATATCAAATCTCTAAATTCCTACTTTTTTCAGTTTAAAATTAAAAATTTTTTATATTAATATTGGATTATTACAATTATTCAAAAAAATTAAAATTAATATTCGGTTAGGGATTAATTTTGAGTGAAGAAGAGTCAAGGTTTTGTCCTTATTGTGGAATTGAATTACAGCATCCATATTGGCAACATATTCAAACAGATCATCCAGATAAATATACTCAAAAAGAAACTTGGGTAAAATTGTATCAAGATTATACTGGGTTAGGGATGGATGAAGCCACCTCTTTGATGGTTATTTCTGAATTATTTAACGCTACTAAAGATGAAATTAAATCTTTCTTAAAAAATGCTAAAGTTTTGTAAAAGTTGTGTTTAAAACTTGTTAAAAATAAAATAAATAAAGAAATAAATTAAATTTACATCCTAAATGAATACATACTAATTAAAACTCTTCTTCCTTTTCATCTTCTTTTAGAAGTCCTGCTTGTTTTAACACGTCTTCTATACTATCACGAGCTTTAATTATTTGCTCATTTTCATTTAAATTAAGCCTTTCTAGAGTATCATCGCTAAATTCCATTATTTTTTTAATAGCTTCAGAAGAGAAATCTTTGATTTTTTCAGAAGCTTCTTCAATGAAATCTTTCCCAGACTCTCCAAAAATGTTTCCGAACATATCCGTAAAAGATTTATTTAGTTTATCTATGAAATTTTCTTTTTCTTCTCCATCATCACTCATTTTATTACACCATTATATATTCAAATTATTTTAGATAATTTTTTTAAATATTAAAATTCATACTCCTTTTTCTTATTTGTTTATTCTCCTTAAATAATATTTTTTTTCTTCCAATTCTTAAGATCTTCCTTATTATAACCTAGAAGCTTTATATAAATTTCTTCATTGTTAAAGCTAAACTCGGGTCCAGGGCTTTCAACAATTCCAGTTGTTTCTGAAAAATTAATTAAACGATTTGGTATTGTAGCCTTATTAACACCCCATTTGGAAAAATTAAAGTTATCACATAGCATTCCCCTTTCTTTAAGGTTTGGATGGTTATGAACCTCATCAATTGTTAATACATTACCACATGGAATTCTTACTGACTCAAGCTGTAGAATAGCTTCTTCTCGAGTTAAATTTCTGCTCCAACCTTCAATTATTCTATCTAATTCTTCAATATGATCGAAACGTTTTATGATGTTATCTAAATTTGGGTCCTCTAATAACTCAGGTTTGTTTAACACATCTGTTGCTAATCTTCTAAATTGATTTTCAGTTAAGGTTGTTAATACTATCAAACCATCTTTACATCTATATTGGTTATAAATTGGTAAGAATTTTGATGCTAAATCTATATGATGAGCTCTTGGCATAAACTCTTTTGCCTGGGCTCTAATATTAAGAGCAAACATAATATCATGCATTGAGATATCTATAAACTGACCAACACCTGTACGTTCTCTATGATAAAGTGCTTGACTTATTCCAATAGCAGCAATATGTCCTGCAGTATAATCTGCTATAGGTAATCTTGGTGGACCTTCCTTAAAACCAAATGCATCTAAAATTCCCGCTTGAGCTTGAATAATAATATCAAAAGCAGTTTTCTGAGTATATCTATCTAATCCTTCATTGCCATAACCTGAGATTTTTGCGTAGATCAACCTAGGATTAACTTCTTTCAACACATCATATCCAATTCCCCATTTTTCCATTGTTCCTTTAACAAAATTTTCGACGATCACATCTGACTTTTCCACTAACTTTTTAAATATATCTTTAGCATCTTCTTTTCTTAAATCGAGTGAAATAGATTTCTTCCCTCTATTTAAAATCGAGAATAATGGAAAAATTGTTTTATCATAAAGCACAAATAGCCGGAATGCTTCACCAAAAGGCGGAGGTTCAATTTTGATTACTTCTGCTCCTTGATCAGCAAAAAATGTACTTGCCCAAGGCCCAGAAATAAATTGTGAGCAATCAAGAATTCTTAAATTATCAAATATTTTAACCATAAAACATTGAAATTAAAAATTGTTAAAAACTTTATTATGACAAGATTATGCCTAATTCAAGCGAAACTCAATTCATAAAGTTTTTCATTACTACTCATTTCAGTTTTTGCATTTTTTACAACTGAGAATATATCATCTGAAAGCTTTTTCATTTCATTCTCTGCAGCTTTAGCATGTCCCGATAAAGCTATTCTACCAAAATCAGAATTAAGAAGTTTTACGAGTTTTTTCCTGATTATAAAATTTGGCAGCATTGTAAATAACTTAAATTTTTTAGGAAGAATAGGGATATTTAGATCTTTCAACGCACTTACGAATTCTCGAATCCCTTGAATGGCTAAATTTACAAGTTCTTTATCAGTTCCGAGGGTTTTATTACGCTTTTTTGCAGCGTAACCTCCCATAGCTAACGGACTAATTAAAGCCATATGTGTCTTTAACCATGCATCAATATTTGGGCTGATATCAACCTTGATTCCTGAATTTATAAATATTTTTTCAATCATTTTTATTCGATCACTTATCATTCCATCGAGCTCTCCTATATATAAAATGGCATCATCCACATAAGCAGCAATAATTTTATAATCTTCTCTATAGCCACCAGGACCTCCAAATCCGAGGAGAAATCTATTCTTATCAATGGTTTTTAAATATTCAGTTGCTCCTGTTGGATTATTTCCAATAAAAATTATAAGAGGACTAATATTTTCCTTTAAAATAGGTAAAATTGCACTAATTTGCTGTCTTTGCATAATCACTAAAATTATATCGTAACGATCTTCAGCATTTAATCTATCTACAACTTTAATCTCCGTTTTATACTCCTTGTGAAAAATATCATCTTGAATTATTAAACCGTGTTCTTTCAAATCATTTAAACGTTTTCCTCTAGCAAGGATGGAAACATCATTACCACCGCTCTTTAGTTTATAGGCAAAGATGCTTCCTATTACTCCTGCTCCATATACTAATATTTTAATAGACTATCACCCAAGTAGATTAAAATTTTATCTTACATAGTAAATAGTCAAAATAATATTTAAATTTAGGCATCCCTAAATATTTTAAAAAAGAAAATAAAAGGGTAAATTGAATAAGTCTAATCATTGTGAATTACAACTAAAAACTCTATATTTAAAATTAAAGCGAAACTTATTGAAAAAATAGCAGAGAAATAAGCCTATACCTAATTATTGACTTTTTAATTACTTTTTTTAGCCTTTAAATAATTTGATTTTAAAAACATGGTATATTTTCTGATTTAAGGGAAAATAAATGAATGAATTACACTTCTTACACGGTTTTTTGAATCCAGATAGTATTGCTTTTTATGGGGCTAATAATAAAGGGAGTTCTTTAGCGGGACTTCAAATAATGAATCTAATCAAATCTAGTTTCAAAGGAATGATTTATCCCATTCACTTAAAGTTGGAGTCTGTAATGGGATATAAGGCTTATAAAAGCATAAGTGATGTACCGGAAATACCTGATCTTGTAGTTGTTGTGCTTCCCGCTAAGTTGGTTCCAAAAGTATTTGAGGAATGCGGAAAAAAGGGAACAAAAAGAATAATTTTAATTTCTGGAGGATTTCGTGAATTAATTGGAGACCGTAAGAATGACTTAACAGAAGAAATCAATAAAATTGCAAAGAAGTATGATATTAGATTTATAGGTCCAAATTGTTTAGGTGTATTTAATAATTGGTATGGAACAGAGAAGGAAAATCATTCATTTAATATGTTTATCTGGGAGAAACTTAAGCGTAGTAAATTCTCAATTGCATCACAGAGTGGAACACTTTCTGCTCATATTTGGTATGATCCAAGAAATTTAGATTTAGGTCTGGGTAAATCTCTTTCAGTAGGAAATGAAGCAAATATTGACATAGTTGATTGTTTGGAATTTTATAAGGATGATAAAAATACAGGAATTATTGGACTCTACATAGAAGAGATAAAAAGAGGGAAAAAATTTTTGCAATTAGCAAAAGAAATCACACCCTTTAAACCAATTATTGCGATATATGTTGGAGGATCAAAAGCGGGAAATCGAGCTTTACAAAGCCATACTGGATCCATAGCAGGTGAATCTAAAATATATGAAAGTGTGTTTAAAAAAGTTGGAATAATAAGAACCGATTACGTGCAAGAATTTTTAGACATTGCCTTAATTTTTTCAAAAGGAATAATTCCTAAAGGAAAGCGACT
Organism: Promethearchaeota archaeon; assembly: GCA_048941625.1. GTDB lineage: Archaea > Asgardarchaeota > Lokiarchaeia > Sigyniarchaeales > SOKP01 > Loki-b32. The sequence continues at coordinate 7,420 of JBHLNK010000098.1, forward strand.
TGGCATCATAACAAATTCAGGAGGTCCAGGAGCAATGTTAGCAAATAATGCTGAAAAGCATGGATTAATTGTACCAGAATTTTCAGATCCCCTTCAAGAAGAGTTAAAAAGTGCTCTACCTCCTACAGCAAGTTTCAAAAATCCCGTAGACTGTACATTTGATATGGATTTGCCTTATTTTTACATATCTTTACCGGAGATTTTAATGAGATCTGGAGAAATCGATGCTATAATTCAATATGGGGTATTTGGTTTCCATGAAGTGTTAGATGAATATCTTAAGGATGATCGAATAGCTACTTATGCTGAATTTCAATCTCAACCAGATGAACACCTTGATAAATTAGCCCAAAAATTAATCAAGCCAACAGTAACCAATTCTCAAAAATATTCAATTCCTATATTACATATTAATCCTATGAGTTTTAATAGCTTCTGGTCTAAAAAATTAAGGAATAAAGGAGCTATTATTTTCAAATTATGGGATCGTCCAGTTAATGCTTTAGCTAAAGTATGTGAATATGTTGAATATCAAAAGAGAGTCAATTTACCTCAACATATTTGAAATATTTTTATATATCCTGACAAGAAATTTGTAAGATAAGCAAATTATATTAGTATCTTTATCTTTAGTAATTGATAATTCCAATGATATTTTTATGACATTGTAAAATGCGCTTACAAAAAGATAAAACCTTTATAATTATATCTGTCCTCATAGGTTCTACAATTCTCTCATTAGCATTAGTTTCTTTAAGCTCTTACTTTAGAACCGAATTAAAAACTCCAGTATCTTATGATGTACCTAATTTTATACACATAAATAACAATTGGTCGCAAACAGCGTTTTATTACGGTTGGTGTAAAGATGGAAGAGGTACAGCTAATGATCCTTACATTATTGAGAATATTGAAGTTGAAAGCAGTAATGAAATTGCGTGTATACTTATAGAAAATTCATATGAACATTTCATCATAAGAAATTGCAAATTTCATAATTCAAGATCAGGAGGTATTAAATTAATCCAAGTAAGTAATGGAAAATTAATTGAAAATGATTGTTCATTCAATGATGATTTTGGAATAGATTTAACCTCAAGCGAATTTATAGAAATCAAAAATAACACAGCTTATTCAAATGGAGGAACTGGTCTATATTTGAGATACAGTGATTATATCACAATTGTAAATAATCAAGCTACTCACAATTTTCATGGTATTTATTTAGCTTGGAGCAGTAATAACATTATTCATCAAAATATTGCTAATAATAATGAAGATGTGGGTGTAAGGCTTATACGTGAATCAGATTACAATAACATTGAAAATAATGTACTTAATAACAACCATATAGGTATCTATATTTCTCATGATTGTGCACAAAATTTTCTTATCGGTAACATTGCAAATAGTAATAAATTCTATGGAATTGAATCATATGATCCATGTGAGATTATTGCAAACAACACAGCTAACTATAATAAATATTATGGAATTTGTATTCGTGAGGATCAGAATACAGTTGTAGGAAATATTGCTAATTATAATGGTGAATATGGAATTTATTCAAGTTATAGCTTAATAGAAGTTTTTACAAATAATATAGCAAATTACAATAATCATTCTGGAATCTATTTTCGTAGGTGTGATAATAATATAATTGAAAATAACTATGCGAATTATAACTTTCAAAATGGCTTTTTATTAAGTGGATCTCAATCAAATTTAGTTTTAGGAAATATCGCTATGAATAATAGTTGTGGGATTAAAATGGAAGATGAGGCTAATTATAATGAAATCAGGGAAAACACATTATCAAATAATACTGTTTGTTACTCCCAGGATGGTTCTTGCTATGGAAATGTCTTTATTGCTAATGTATGTTACAATTAAAAATGAGGAAATGGATTAACCATGAAGAAAAGTCTAGAAAACAAGATTTTCCAAATATGTTTTGGAGTTTTGTTCATTTCAGTATTATTTCTTTCATTTCAGAATAATTTTATTGGAAATGGTTCCATAATAACAAACAATTCTGAATTAGGAATTTTATTTAATTCAAATAGTGATTCTTGGAATTTAGAATGGATTGAGGATACTTATGGTGTACGTATTGCTTTTGATTCAGAAGAGAACATAGTAATAGGTTGTGATGATTATCCTGGTTTTTCATTAGTAAAATATAATAGCTCCGGTAATAAAATATGGAGTACTGGATATTGGGCAATATGGGATTTTTATCTTATAGAAGATATCGCAATCGACTCATTTGATAATATATATGTTCTAGGACATACTGCTGGTGAAATGGTTGGATGGGATCCACAGTACTTTATAATAAAATTTAATCAATCTGGCTCGTTTGAATGGAAAGAAATTGGAATTTTTGGTGAATATTGTTTTCCTTATGCAATAACATGTGATTCTTATGATAACCTTTATACTGTTATTACTGCGATTAGTTATATTGGTGTACCATTCATAGTTATTAATAAGTACAGTAATTCTAGTGGAGGTTGGATGCAAACTTGGCATGGATACAATTATAATGAATATGGGGGAGTTGATATCTGCACTGATTCATTTGATAATATCTACGTTCTAGGGGGCACTAATGATACCTTAGATGGTAATTATGATATAATTCTTTTAAAATACAATAACACTGGCGATTTTTTGTGGAAAAGAACTTATGGAGGAATAAACAATGATTATGCTGCTGAAATTGACATAGATTCTTCTTCAAATATAAATATATTAGGAACAACAGAAATTAATGGAAATTTCAATTCATTTTTGTTAAAGTATAATTCTTCTGGAAATTTTTTATCGAATAGAACTTTTTTCCAAAAGACTTATAATAGTTTTGCCATTGATTCATCCCAAAATTACTTTTTTACTCATACAGGAGAATATTTTGAAAATATGGGAACAGATATCTATATTGCAAAATATAATAATTCTGGATATTTTATATCAGATTTAATATGGGGAGATACACTACAAGATTCATGCTATGATATTGCTATTGACTCAATAGACAATATTTATATAACAGGATATACAAAAGATAAAATGATATTAGTTAAAAATCCAAAAGATAAAACCAATTACTCTCAACCCGGTATTTTTACTTTAACAGTAAATACAACAGAAGTTGGAATTAATGAATCTTTTAGTTTAAGTTGGACTGACTCGAGAGGTGCAAAAAACTATTCAATTTATGTTCACGATGATTATATACGAGACATTGGAAACCCTGCTGTTTTAACCAAAGAAGGACTTGAAAATACTAGTATTTCGATTTCTGGATTACCTAAAGGCACATATTTCTATCTTGTTGCTAGCTATAATAAAAATGGATATACTGTTTCAAATTGTGTTTATATTATTATAAATGATAATTTAGATCCTCCTCAAGGGATTCCTACAGAGTTTTTCTACTTATTATTCATTTTTTTGGGAATAGGAGTAGTTTATATCATTAGTACTTTTTTAATCAGTAAAAGAATATTTAGGTCAATTTGAGGAGTAAGGGAATATTTATTATTTATTTCTTTTTAGCATAGTCCAAAAATTACTTCAACTAACGATGTTTAATTCTCAGAAATATTCAATACCCATATTATATATTAATCCAATGAACTTTAACTCTCCTTGGTTAAAGCTACTTAGAAAAAATGGAGCAATGATATTTACATTATGGGATCATCCAGTTAATGCCTTAGCTAAGGTATGTGAATATGTAGATTATAAGCAAAAAAGATTCTAAAATAAATAAAGTGTTATAAATCCTATTCTTCAGTTTTTTGCTTTCTTTTAATTTTCTTTAAAACTTCATCTCTAGCTTTTTGTAATCTCTCTTCTTTTTCAGCCCAAAAATTAGGATTTTCCATATTTGCTTTCATGTTTTCGACCATAATTTCTGCTATTTCTTTTGTGGATTGTCCCTTTTTCTCAGTTTTCCTTTCATCATTTTCGTCTATAAGTATCACCTAATTATTCTTATTATAATGAATATTATGTAAATACATTAATACAATTTATATTTATAAACATTAATTAAAATTTCTTTAGATATGAGTTGTAAAAATAATGAGTGATGAGCGAAAGAAACTATGGGAACCCTCAAATAAATGGATTAAAAATGCGGAAGCAACCCATTTTATTGAATTTATCAATAAGGAATACAATCTAAGTATAAGAGGAGGGAGAGACCTATATAAATGGTCCGTTGAAAAAATTCCTGACTTTTGGGAAGCCATGTGGAAATTTTCAGGAATTATAGCATCCAAACCATATGATAAGGT
>JBHLNK010000099.1:0-11548 GCA_048941625.1 Promethearchaeota archaeon
AATTGGGATAAATATAAAACATAAAATAAGATCAACAATTGCAGAAATACCGTAGATTATAGCTACAGGAGAATCAAACTCCAATGGTACTAAAATCTGAATTGTGAGTGTATGACCGATTCCCATAAGTAGAGGAGCAATTGAAAGGATTCTTATAACGTTAACTGTTTCTCTAAACTCAGAAATAAATAAAATCTCGGTAATGAGGTCAGCAAAAACAAAAAGAAATACAAAAGAAGCTACACCAACCAAGATAATTATCAATAATACTTTTTTAATAAACTTGAATACTTTATCTTCCATTTTTTTATTACTTTCAGATACGAGCTTTACAATATGGGGAAATACAGTAGTGCTAATTAAAGAAATCATTAAAACAAAGATTAGGATAATTCTATATCCTGTTGTAAAAATACCTACATCTCTATAATCAGTAAATAAGCCTAAAATAAATGGGTTTAAATTATTAATAACATTTGTTGAAAAATAAACTAAAAACATGAAAAATCCTATCGAAAATTGGAATTTAATATCTGGGAAGGTTACTTTTTCGAATTTCATTTTATATTTTTTATAGATAAGTATCTGAGAAATAAATCCAATCAAAATTGCTATGATAAAAACAAACAGGGGATATAAAACATAATCCATCGATGAATTAATAAAAACAATGATTAAAACAATGAGGAGGATCTTTCCTATAAAATTAATAATTGTAATATTTATCATCTTCTCAATTCCTCTAAAAAACCACATTGGAAATAATATACTTTGGATTATTAATCCAAATAAGAGAATATATATAATGAAATTTTCTCTAAATATTTCAAACACAGAGATGACAATTAAAAGTATTATAAAGCATATACTTGATAGAATGATCTTCACATAATTGATAGAACTATAAATTTTCTTCAATTTCTGTTGATCATTTCGATATTTTGATATAGCGCGTGTCCCAGAATGCTCAAATCCATATTCAATTATTATTTGAAAAAATAAGATAAATGATACAGCAAAAGACACAAGTCCATAATTATTAGCACCTAAAGTATTAGTAAGATATACTAAAATGATTAATTCTGTAATAAAATTTAACACTTGGTAAATAGATAAAGATAAAAAATTTCCAAATAATTTTTGGTATTCACTATTTTGGATTAAATTCCGAATTTTTTTAAACAAAATCACAATCTTTTGCTTCTAATAAATAATTATTTTGATGAAATTGTGGATAGTTTAAAAAATTAAAGAAACATTTATTTCCCAATAATAGAAAGTCCTTTTTCTCAATAAAATTTTTATTTTAGATTTTTGAAATTGATGAGATCTTTATTTTATTTTAATAATATCCAATTTTTGCTATTGAAGTAATCAAAATAAATATATTAATTCAATTCCTTCAAAAATTAAACTATTATAGATTACAATTTATTAAATTCTTTGATCTTATTTTTCTAAAAATGACTAATGAAATTTTAATTATTGGCGGTGCAAGACCGAATTTTATGAAAATCGCTCCGCTAATAGCTGAATTCAAGAAAGAAAGGATAAATTTTAAATTAATTCATACTGGTCAACATTATGATTATAACATGTCCAAAATATTTTTTGTTAACTTAGAAATACCGAAACCGGATTTTTTCCTTGATGTTGGTTCAGGCTCGCATGCAGTACAAACAGCGAAAATAATGATAGAATTTGAGAAGGTTATTGTAAAACAAAAGCCAAAGTTAGTAATTGTCGTTGGTGATGTTAACTCAACTATTGCATGTGCTTTGGTTGCTAAGAAACTATTTATAGAAATTGCTCATATAGAAGCAGGATTAAGAAGTTATGATCTAAAGATGCCAGAAGAAATAAATAGGAAATTAACAGACCAGATTGCCGATTATCTGTTTATAACAGAAAAAAGTGCTTTAAATAATTTGGAAAAAGAAGGAATTGATTTGGACCGGGTTTTTTTTGTAGGAAATATCATGATTGATAATTTAATTAGAAATTTAGATAAAGCAAAAAAGAATGAGTATTATAAAAAACTGGATCTAAAAAATAAATCATATGGCGTCGTAACTATCCATCGTCCTTCAAATGTAGACAATAAAGAAGATCTAGAAAAGGTAATTGAAATTTTAAAATATATCCAAACTAAAATTAAAATTGTGTTTCCAGCTCATCCAAGAACTCTAAAAAGCATAGAAAGATATAATTTAGAAGAGGAAATTAATAATCCTAATATAATTTTAACTGAGCCTCTAGGTTATTTAGAATTTCTTAATCTAATGGTAAATGCAAAATTCATTTTAACAGATTCAGGTGGAATTCAAGAGGAGGCATCTTATTTGAATATTCCTATTTTAACATTGAGAAAGAATACAGAAAGACCAATTACAATCGAAAAGGGTACTAATACACTAGTGGGCAATGATTTTTATAAAATAAAGGATTTTATTGACAAGATTTTATCGGATAATTACAAAAAAAGTCAACCTATTGGGAAATGGGACGGAAAAACAGCGGAGAGGATTGTAAAAATATTAAAACAAAAAATTATTTAATAATCTCATAATCGCCTTCTAGAACTAAATCCTTTACTTTATTTAATATTTGATATTTATAACCTGTTATCTTGATTAATTGAGGAATTTTACCAACCTGACCCACTTTATCTTCTCTGGAAATAAAAGCACCTGTGACACCGTTTATATCATCAATTACATCTAAACCTTTTTTAATAGATTTTTCGACATCTCTACCCTTCACCATATTACACACTTTTGTAGCAGCAGCATCAGCCAAAGCAGCATTTTCTGCAAAAATAGTGACTGCATCAGCCAATCCTAAACTAATTGCATGACCTACAGTAGCGGAACTCGTCCCAATACCAAAAGGACAATCCTCTTTTTTGATTAAAAAACCTAAATTTAAATTCAATTCATTGTCTCCTGCATATAATGCAATTTTCATAGGTTTTTGGCTATCTACTGAGATCTCACCTCCATTTTCAACCAGTGCTACATTACATTGAGAAGTTTCATTTTTTGACACATTTTTTTGAGTTTTCATTGATTCACGCATTAAATCTGACAAAGCTCCTGCAACAGCCGCCATAGGTCCAACATCACATATTTCTGCTGCATCTGCCATAATCTTGATAATTTTTTGACTTGTTTTAACCTTTAGAGGAGAAAATGAAGTAAGAAAACGTTTATTTTTTTTAATATATTGCTCTAAAATATTCCGATGAAAGTAAAAACTCTCTTTTGCATAATTTATTGCTAATTTAGAATCGGATATTATAGAAACATCTGATTCTTTTTCCAAGAAATGAGTTTTGTATATTTTCAAATTTATTTTATATTGTTTATAAAAATATTAGCTCTATAAGGACTCTAATAACTAAACAAATATAAATAAATAGATTTTCATTATTATTCTAAAACCCATATCTCTTAAAGATGAGTCAAATAAATTATAAGGAAATTATCTCTCAATTAAAATCTGATTTAAATGCTGAATGTGCTATAGCAAATAAGTATGGAATTATACTCGGATCATTAATAAAAGAATTTGCTAAAGGAAAGGTTATACCTCATGCTATTCTGTCCTTAATTTCTAGTTCTAAAGAAATTGCGAATGAACTAAATCTTAGTAAGATAAATTCCTTTGCTTTGGAATCTCAAGACTATAATTATATATTTACATATAGTGAAGAGTTGATATTAATTTCAAAACTGGATTTAAATGTAAATTTAGCAAAATTTATGCCAAGTATTAGCGTTTTTTTGAAAAAATTAAGCGGAACTGTTTCAGAGGCAGAGATTATAAAATTTTCTGAATTTGATTTTTCGAAAGAGATATCTAAAATCGAAGAAACTTTAGAAGAGGAAAAAGCTAGAAAGAATAAATATTCTATCATTAAGGATTTAGTTAAATATATATCGAAATAATTTTTAAGATACTTGTTTCGATCATCTTGGTGAAAAATTATATTAAGACAAGTTTTTGTATACAGAGGCAGTGAACTTTTATATTATAGACATTTTGGGAAAGCTCTGAAACAGGAAGTATTAGATCTATTAGTTGAGGATCTTACAAGTGAAGCATTAATAAGAAGTGAATCCAAGATAGATTATCATGATTATTATAAATTTAGAGTATCCTACATAATAGAAAGAGAAGCGAATCTAATATTTTTATTTGTTACAAGCTTAACAGATAAATTTGAGAATATTAAAAAAGAGTTAATTAAGTGTAAAAATGAATTTTTTAATCTATTTGAAGATATTTTGCATCATCACTTTGACGCTAAGACTTTTGAAGTGTTTGATCCAACCATAGATTTAATACATAGAAATTTACGTCCTAAAATCTCTTTAGTTGGCTTTTCAGGAGTTGGGAAAACTACGATTACGAGATTAATTAAAGCAGATGAAATTCCAATGCAACACATACCTACAATTACTGGAGATATTGCAACAATAAAAATTGGAAAATTACATTTTCATTTATGGGATTTTGCAGGCCAAGAGCAATTTAGCTATTTATGGAATAACTTTATAAAAGGAAGTGATGCAGTTCTTTTAATTACTGATTCTACATTAGAAAATGTCGAAAAAAGTAAGTATTTTCTGGAGTTAATAAAACAACAAGCACCCAATGCACAATCTGCTGTTATCGGTAATAAACAAGATTTAAGAGAGGCAATGAATCCTGTTCAGATTGAAAAAGTTCTAGGATTAAAAGCTTATTCTATGATTGCATTAGATCCCACAAATCGTGACAAAATGATTCAAATAATTGCTGATGTTTTAGAAATGAGTGCTGAGGTTTCTCCTCTTTTAAAACCACTTCTAGAGAGGGATAAATTTACAGAAGATGCTGTAAGAGCATTAAAAAATGCGGATTTTGATAAAGCTGCTTTTTTATTTGATAAGATCAGTGATTTATGTATTGAATTAGGAGATGATTCTTTAGGAAAAGAATTTTTTGAAAAATCACAAAAAATTAAAGATATGTTAAAAAAAGTTGGTGCACCACCCCCAGTCTCAGCAAACCCCATAGAACCTGAAGAAAGAAAAGCTCCATTAGAAAACACCAAGTTTAAGCAACCAATAATAATCCAAAATCCTCCCTTAGGTACAAAAGAATTACCTCAATCACCACAAAAGCATCTTACAGTGCAATCGGAAGAATCTAAAACTGAAGATATTGATTTAGCACCTGAAAATACCCAAGAAGATATTGGTATAAAACTAAATCCTGAAGATTTCATGATAAGAGCTAGACCAAAATCTGTAAGTTATGTACCAGAAGACGCGAAATCCAAATTAAAACTTTCATCAAGTGCCCTAGATAAAAATAAAACTGTTTCAACAGCACCAGTTGCCGTTTCACCTCTAAAACTAATGGAAGAAAAAGCTAAATCACATTTAAGTACATTAAAAGCAGTTGATTCAACTAAAACAATACAAGAATCAAGAGAAGCAATTCCATCGCAAAAGTCAGAGGACATATCTCCAAAATCAGTAATTAATGATATTCAAGCCAAACCTGTAATTACTAAATCCGAAGCTAAAATTATATTGGATCAAAGTCAAAAAAAGCCACCCCATACTGAGATTCAAAAAAATTATTCAATAATGAGTCCTGAACAAAAGGTAAATTTAAAAAAATCTTTATTAGATTTAAAAATAAGGAAATCACACTTAACTAAAATGATATTGGATTTTGAGATGCAGGAACTCAAAGGAGAGATTACATCTGAAGATCTTAATGATAAAAAAGGAAAAGTCCAAATAATGATGGACAAGATCGATAAAGAAATTCAAGACATTGAAAATCTTTATGAGGAATGATAAAGTTATACTATTTTTAAAATACTATGACTTTATAAAACTTTTCAATAAATAATTCTAAATCTAAGAATCTCTTAATAAAATATATTTATTCTTCTTGTAGTAATTTGAATCTTCAGATTTAATTATATTTTTGTTTAAATTCAATGAGAATATAATTTAACTAAGCAAAGTTAATTAATATATAATAGTTAAAGGAATAGTAATCAATTATAAAAGTGAAAAAGATGCCAATAGTCGTAATGAAATTCGGAGGTTCATGTTTAAAAGATAAAATAGCATTTGAGAAAATTTTCAGAATTACAAATATTTATAGCGATGTAAGTAAAATATATGTTACCTCTGCGTTAAATGGGATTACAGATTTACTATTAAAAACGGGAATTTCTTTAGAAAATAAAAAAGAAACTGAAGAAAATTTAGCTTTAATCAAAAAGAAACATATAGATATTATTGAGGAAATTTTTCTTAAAAATTCTGAGTATTATAATAATTCCAAGAATTGGATTGACGAAAAGTTAAGTCAATTAGAGGAATTAATTGTTGATATTAATGAATTTGGATTAGAACCATATTACAAAGACTATATATTAAGTTTTGGAGAGATTTTATCTACATTCATATTAAATCAATACCTTTTAAGTAAAGAACTTAATTCAATTTACATACCCGCTACTAAAGTGATTATCACTAATGATGAGTTTAATAATGCATATCCACTATATAATTTAACTAGTTTACGTATCAAAGAAAAACTACTGCCATTTATCGTTACTCCAAAAAATAATGTAATAATATGTATTAATGGATTTATTGGTAGAAATAAGTTAGGATCCATTACAACTCTTGGGAGAGGTGGATCAGATTATACAGCAACAATAATAGCAAGAGCTTTATTTGAAGTAGGAAAGGAAAAAGATATTAAAGTCATTTTATGGAAAGATATTGATGGATTATTAGCAATAAATCCAAAATTTATGCCGGATTCTTCTCTAATAAAATATTTAAATTATGGTGAAGCCAAACATATAGCAAATTTTGGTGCTAAAGTACTCCATCCAAAATGTCTTGAAGCAATTGAAAAATACAAAATCCCTCTTGAAATTAGAAATTTTGATAAACCCTTAGAAGTAAATTTCACAAAAATTTCTGAATTAACAGATAAAAATCAAATTAAAGGAATTTCTGCTGTAGAGTTCGCAAGAATAATAACTGTTATTTCTGGGAGTATGGTAGATGTACCTGGAGTATTGGCAAAAATATTTAAAGTTATGAGTAAAAATAGTATTAGTGTTTCTTTAGTCGCGCAAAGTTTATCAGAAATAAGCACTTCCTTTATTGTAACAGAGAAGGATTCCGAGAAAGCAATTAAAGCTTTAGAAAATTCTACTTTTTTTTCTGAATTCTTTAAAATAAATTGGGCTCAAGTTGCTATAATTAATATTACTGGACTTAAAGTACTTGAAACGAAGACTAAAGCTGAAATTTTTGACTGTCTTAGTAAAAATAACATCAATGTTAAAGCAATAACACAAAGTTATAATGAATTAAACTTATCTTTAGTTATTGATAGATATGATTTAATCAAAGCAATTAATGCGATTCATAAAGACCTTTATGAAGAATTTAAGAGCTTTGATTGAACTACTTTAATATAGATTTAGAAATGTAGATTTAGGGTCGAAAAACAAGTTAAAATACTCTAATATCACTAAATAGAAATGAGTTATATAATTGAATTTAAGTTCTTGAATCAATTATTCTTCGAGTTAATTCTGTAAATGCTTCATCGACATTAATACCTGTCTTAGCAGAAGTTTCAATGTATATACTACCTTCATTTTCTGCAAAAGAGCGAGCTTCATCTCGATCTATAACTACACCAACATCTTCCATTAGATCTGCTTTGTTTCCAATTAATACAAATGGAATATCTCCTGCAAATTGACGTATTTCAGTTAACCATTTTCGAATTTCTGTATATGTTTGTTCTCTGGTTAAATCAAACACTAATAAAGTTCCTGCTGCTCCCTTATAAAATGTACTTCGAATAAACTCAAATCGTTGTTGTCCTCCAATATCCCATATAGAAAGGGTAGCAATCTCTCCTTGTCTAAACTCCACATCTTTAGTAAGAATATCAACACCAACAGTTAATTTATAATTCGCTTGAAATCTGTTTTTGATAAATCTCTGAACTAAGCTTGTCTTACCTACAGCAGCAGCACCAGTTAATAATACTTTTAGTTTAAAACTTGACATAAAGCTTCACTCATGTCGATTATTATTATCTTTTTTATAATTCTTATAATTTTTTTATAATATTTAAGAATTTATTTAATTTATTAATATGGACTAAATTAAAGTTAAAATAAATTTTGAATTTAAATATTTTTACATAAACTCAAATTGGTTTTTATTCATTACCATTGATTTTAAACTAAACAATAATGATTTTAAATTAATGGAATAATAATAGTATATTTTTACCTTCTAGGAATATCAATATATTCTGTTAAACTTGGAAATAAATCAAGGTTTAAGTGTGGGAAATACATTGCCTCGGCGTATTCTCTTTGAAAATCCTTTTCTAAAGCAATTTCGATATACTTAATTTCTTGTAAGAGTTTTTGTGCTTTTTCTCTTAATTTTTTGTTCAATAAACAGTATTGAGCTCCTATACCTGCTGCATTACCAATTTGGAATATTCTACTATCTGGAATGTCTGGAATCATTCCTATAAATTTAGCATTATGAGCATTAATGTAATTCCCAAATGCTCCAGCTAAAAGAATCTGTTCAATATTTCGATTTTTACTTAGATGATTCATAATAATTCTATATCCAGAATAAAATGCTGCTTTTGCCATCTGCATTTCTCTTATATCACTCTGGCTAATTGAAATTTCCTTATTCATAGCAGTTTCACCTTTTTTAGCAACAATAAATTCAAAATTTTTCTCAGTTTTAATTAATCTTTCATGATCTGTAATTGAACGGCTAAAATTACCACTTCTTGTGATAATTTTTGATTTTAGCATTTCAGCTATAAGATCAACTAAACCAGAACCACAAATCCCAATTGGTTTTTTATTTTTAATTGTTGTATATGATACATTAAAATTATCAGGGTTAATCTTTACACTATCTATAGCACCTGCCGCCGCTCTCATTCCATCTTTAATGTGAGCTCCTTCCAATGCTGAACCAGCGGCACACGAACCTACAATTAAATTATTACGATTACCTAGGATAATTTCCCCATTTGTTCCAATATCAATGGCTAATGTATTTAATTTTTCATTAAAAATACCTGAAGCAAGAATAACTCCTATTGTATCAGCTCCAACAAATCCCGCAACAATAGGTGCGGTGTAAACATTTGCATTTTTAGAAATATTTAGCTTTAGTTTCTCGGCTTTGACATTAAGATTTCTTTGGATTACGGGAATAAATGGACTTAATCCAATATTAACAGGATTCAAGCCTAAGAAGATATGATGCATAACAGAATTACCCACAATTGATAATTCATAGATATGAGAAGCTTTAATATTTGCTTTGGAGCATAAATTTTTAATTATTTCATTTAAATCATCAATAATTAAAGTATTTAATTTTTCAAGATTTTGCTTATCATTTTTAATATATGTTAATCTTGTTATGAGGTCCTCTCCATAAGCCGTTTGACTATTCAGTTTCGAATCTACAGCATAAATCTTTCCATTATTCAAATTTATTAGATATCCTACTACTGTGGTTGTCCCTATATCGAAGGCTATGCCATAATTGTCATCAGTTGTGTTGCCTGGTTCCCAATCAATAATATTTGTAGAATTATATATAATCATTGTAATTTGATGATTATTTTCTCTTAAGAGTGAGGGTATTTTATTTAGAATATTAAATTCAGGAATAATTCTTTTGAAATTTTTGTTTTTTTTTATCTTGTAGCTAATTTCTTCTTCAATTCTTTCAAAGTCTGCTTTTTGATGGTTTAATGAAGGTTTTTTTACTTCAACATAGATTTTTTGGATAGCAGGTTTTAGATTTGTGCCTTTACTAGTTCCAGATGTGAGTATTTTAAATTCTTCAAGTAATAAATATCTCGGAAGGAAAATTCGTAGTTGAGGTGATTTAAGATCAGTTGATTCTTTCATATCTGTAAGATTAACTTTCGTTTGACAAGCCAAACGCCACCCATTTTCAATTTCAGTTTGATTTAATATGGATTTCTCTGTATTTGTGAGTTCATTCAGATTATCTTTGCCCTTTTGTACCAAAATTTTACATTTACCACATTTTCCTAAACCTCCGCAAATAGTTCTTATAGGAATATTTATCTCAGTTAATATCTTATAAATAGAGGTATTTTGTGAAATTATCACTCTTCTTGAAATTGGTTCAAAATCTATAAGAATACTTTTATTTTTTATATCCATTTCTTCAAATCATCAATGATTCTTTTTTTTTTTTAAAATTTGAATTTTTTCTTAATGTAAATTTCAAATTATTTATGGTTCTCTATAATCTAATTAAATTAATAATCACAATATAAAAAGTTTAATTACTTAGTGTGGTTAAATTAAACTAAGGAAAAGTCAAGTTATTAAAATATCAAATTAATATTAATCGGATTTGTTAAAATTGCAGAATCCAGAAGAATTAGCTCAAGAAGCATTGAAATTTTTAGAAATTGCTCAAAGTTTTGAACAAGAGAAAAAAATAGAAGACGCAATATTAAATTACCAAAAGGCAGCTGAATACCTTAAAAATAGTGGATTTCTAATGCATCGAATTCAAGAAATTTATGATAGAATTGGAGAATTAAAAAATTTAAAAAAAAGAGATATATTATATCAAAGAACGCAAGCAAAAGCTCAGGTTGAACAACTACAGGATCAAGCTTTTAATCTATTAGAAGCAGCTAAAAACCTGGAAATTGAAGGTAATTTTGAAGACGCTATCCAACAATATCTATCTGCGATTAATTTATTAATTGAAGCTGGTTGGTCACAAACCCAATTAGAAAATATAAAATTAAAAATTGAAAAACTTTTACACGAGATACAACAACAAAAATTAATAAAAAAACAGCAAAAAGAAATTGAAATAAACGAAGAAGCAGTCTCATCAAAAGTCGAAGAGAAACCTCAAGTTGTTGGTATGTTTGGTCAAAAAGCTAGTGTTGAGAAAGCAGAGGTTTTGGAGAAATTTAAATTAAGGAAAAAGAATGAAGAAGAAGTAAAATATGAAGCATTTGCTTATATTGACGCAGCAAAAATGTTCGAGAACGATAAAAACTATGAGAGTGCGATATTAAATTATGAAAGAGCCATGGAATTATTAAATTCAATTGGTTGGACTCTTCAAACTCAAAAGATACAAATTATTATTGAAAAACTTAAGAAAGATAAATTGGAGTTAGAAAAAGTACAAATAGGTCAGAGTATACCTCTAACAAGTGACCTTGAGGAACAGAAAGTAGTGTTAGATAAAGAAGCCGAATTAAGAAAAGAGACATTAATTGAATTTGAAACCAAGAAAAGAAAGGAAGAAGATATACAATTAAGAGCATTCAATCTGATAGATATTGGAAATAGGCTTGAAAGAGAAAAAAAATATGATGATGCTATTGGAAGACTAAATCAAGCAATTCAACTTCTAAAATCAATCGAATGGGATTCGTT
>JBHLNK010000100.1:0-11468 GCA_048941625.1 Promethearchaeota archaeon
TTTTTTAATATTATCTAATGAATCACGTCCGGGATATATTAATTCAACAAACCAAGTTATCCCAATATTAAGAAAATCATTTTTGAATGACCAATCATCTTCTTTTTTTAAACCTGTTGAAATAAAAGGTTTAATAATATCATAAGAATCAAAGGAACTTCTATATTGTTTTATGTATTTTATAATTTCTCTATACTCATTTGGGGATAATGCGTCTTCAGAACCTGCTTTAAGTGGAAATACACCATCATATTGGGCTGCCCTCTGAAATGGTTTCTTATTGGGCCAATTTCCACCAACCCAAATCGGAATTTTCTCTTGATAAGGTTTTGGAAAGAATTCTACTTCTTTAATATTAAAATACTTTCCTTTAAATGTAAAGGATTCATTAGCCCATAAACCTTTTAATATATACAAAGATTCATCCAGTTTTTCACTCCTGATTAATAGATCAGTATTTTCTCCAAAATCACTAAACTCTGAATCATTCCCTAACCCAACCCCTAAAATTGTTCTTCCTTTTGATAAGTGATCTAGAGTAGTTACTTCTTTTGCAACTATCCATGGTCTTCTTCTTGCCAAAGGAGTAACTGTTGTTCCTAATTTAATTCTTTTTGTTTTTACTGCAACTGCCGATAATATTATCCATGGATCTAAAACCGGGAGAGTTTTATTTGAGGATAAAAAGATATGATCCCATAAGAAGAACCCGTCCCACCCTTTATTCTCACCTAAAATTGCTAAATCAATATAATCTTGAGGATCATTTGTTATTCCATGATTAGCAATATAAATCCCAAATTTATTTTTTAGCATTATTAGAAGCGTATTTTTTTATATAACTATTATGAAAGATTCATATAATAATAAAGTGAGCTAAAAATTTCTAATTTCCTTCATGAATATTGTCTGACACATCTTGAATACTTGTTATCTTATAATACGTTAAAACTTAAATCTATGGGAATTGAAATTGATGAATTAAGCGATGTGACCGCTGTGGACAGCAGAAATAATATTCAATTTAATCCATCCTAAATTTCATGGTTACAAAGAAGGAACATAATCTATTTTTATTCATCTTTTTTACGTTCTATTAGTAATTTTTAAATTCTTACTCAATTTTTTTGTTTTGTCTAAGTATATAAATTTATATTAATTTATTTTCAATAAAACCTTGTAAAGATAAAAAATTAGTGTTAAATATGGAAGAAAACATAGAATTAGATTCAAAAGAATTACTGGAATTGATGAGATATGCTTTTCTCAGGTTGGATGGTGCGTGGTTTATGGCTTCGGTGGAAAAAGTTGGTCTAGAGACTGCAACAGAATTAGACGTAAAAGCATGGGAGATGTTTTCTGAAAGGCTTGGAAAAAGAATCGCTTCATTAACAAATTTGAAAGGTGATTTCTCTCAAACAATACCAAAACTAATTAAGGTCCAACATACACTTATGAATATGAATTCAGAAATGGAGGTTGTTAATGAAAACAAAGTAATTCACAGAGTTTTAAATTGTGAAGTTTGGAAAATGGTACAGAAAGTGTGGAATCAAGATGCAATTCCTTGTCACAAGGTTACGTTGGCAAGTATTAGAGGTTTGTTAAAAGGGGCTTTTCCAGAAAAGGAATTTATTTTAGAACATAAGAAGAAAATCCCTTTAGGGGATCCTTATTGTGAGGTTGAAATTTCTGTAAAAAATTCTTAACCAATTTTTTGAGATCTAAACTTTAGGGTTTAAAATTTCATCAGCGGATATATTTTCTCCATAAACTTCATATGCAAGCTTACTCAAGCCTTCTATTCCAATTGGTTCTTCTTTCAATTTTTCAGACTGCCATATTTTCAATTTTTTAAATTCAGTTTCGATTTCTGAGGTATATTTAAGCTGATTATCTCTCAACTTTTTACAAAAATCGCATTTCTTTGGTTCAGGAATTATCATATTAATATGAACTCCTTCTAATGTAATATATTTCGCTGTTAAATCTCTCGCCCTTTTAATTTCTTCAAAACTTGGTTTTTCTGCAATTGTTACTAATCTCAGCGAACCAATATCATGAATTAATTCTGAAATTCTTTCTCCGCGCTTTTCTAATTCAACAATCATATTGAAAATTTCTTTTCCTAATTCTCGTCTTTCTTCATAATTATCGAATGGTTTGACTATATTTCTCCACATTTTAGATACTTGTCTAATTGCACCTCTAATAGAATTATAAAAGTTTAAAGAGTATTTCAATACAACTTTTACTTGATCTTCTGGTATTTCAAAAAGAGTAATCATGTTTGCTGTTGGAGGAAAATCCGCTATAATTATATCAAATTGGATTTCTTTATTATTAGGATCTTCCGCGTCTAATAGTTTTTGGAAAAACATCGCATTCTTTAATGCTAATGGAATTGAATCTGCCGTAAAAGTAGTATCTATAAACTTCTCAATTTGAGGAATCATTCCTACTAAAGGCATTTTTTTCATCAGTTGTTTCATTTTATCTATTAAATCTTTAGTATATTTTTCAGCATAATTATCAGCGTCAGGTTCAATACCCCATAAATTATTTGTTAAAGATGTCACTTTATCTCCAATACTTACTTTAAAGAGATCACTAAGATTATGAGCCATATCAAAAGAAATTAGAAGAATTTTTTTTTGTGGAAGTAATTTTGAGAGTAAGACTGCTGTAGCAGCACTAATAGAACTTTTACCAACCCCCCCTTTTCCTCCAAGCACTATTATTTTTTCCATGATATTTTGATTTAGAATATCTAGTTTAAATTAACAAAAATAAAAATACAATAAAAAACTAACCAAATACTTAAGAATTATAACAGTTTCTAATCTAAATTGGCAAAAAATAAATATCTTGATCGACTTTATTTGAATATAGAAACAAAATTAATTAAAAATAGATTAAGTATTATCAATCAGATTAATTAATCACGTTAAAACATCAAAAATTTTAATTAAATCAATAAAAATTTCAAAATTATATATCAAATAAATTATAAAATCAAAAAATTTATCATAATAAAAATTTCAATTAATTCAATACGTCAAAATTAATATTGTGGCTTTTATTATAGCTTTAGAAGTAGTATCACATTTCAAGTTCATATAATTAAGTAATTTAAGATAAGTAAAAACAATCCAAGTTATCTATTAGAAATAATTAATGCTGTTTTATTTCTAATTCAAAAGCCTAGTTTCTGCTTCTAAAGTGAAAGTCTTCTTTTAATTTTTGATTTATTGTAATTTTAGAACAGAGGAAGTGATCAAAATTAATAGTCAAAATGAATATACAACTAAGTATATTATAGAAGTTAAATTTTCGATAAAGGGTGTCGTCGAGAAATCTGATATAGTTGGTGCAATTTTTGGTCAAACTGAAGGCCTTCTATTAGATTTAGACTTAAGAGACCTTCAAAAATCAGGCAGAATTGGACGAATCGAAGTAGAAAATGAAACACAAGAAGGAGTATCATCAGGAATTATAAATATTCCCTCTAGTCTCACAAGAAAAGAGACTGCTCTATTGGCTGCGACTGTTGAAACTGTTTCAAGAGTAGGTCCCTGTGAAGCGGAATTTTCTCTTATTGACATCAGAGATGTTCGTGAAAGAAAAAGAAAGAAAATTATTGAAAGAGCCGCAGAGTTATTAAAAGAATGGGATCAAAAGTCCTTAGATCAGAGTGAAATTGAAGAAAAAATTGATACAGATATAAAACTCGGAGAAATAATTTCATGGGGTTCAGAAAATCTACCTGCGGGACCAGAAGTGGAAACTAATCCAGATTTAATTATAGTTGAGGGTAGAGCAGATGTATTAAATCTATTAAGAGTTGGTGTAAAAAATACAATTGCTGTACAAGGAACTCAAGTACCAAAATCAGTAATTAAATTAACCAAGCAAAAAAAATCGGTTACAGCTTTTGTGGATGGAGATCGTGGAGGAACAATAATACTCAAAGAGTTAATGCAAGTTTCTAAAATTGATTTTGTAGCTAGAGCTCCTGATGGTTTCGAAGTTGAAGAATTAACTAGAAAACAAATGATTAAAGCATTACAAAATAAAAAACCAGCAAATATTTTTATAGAGGGTGGAGAAAAAGCTATAACTGAACAAGCGAAAGACGATTTTAGTGAAGATCTTCAGAGAATTCTAAAAAAATTAAAAATAAAAGATGAAAATAAGATAATAAATGCAATTAAGAACATTGAGTCGGGTTACGCAATTGGTTTTAATAAAAGTTTAGAAGAATTATTTAATCTTCCCGTCGGAGAAATATTTGAGAAAATAAGGACTTTTAAAGATACTCAATATTTGGTTATAGACGGAATTTTAACAAAACGCTTATTATCACTTTCAATAAATATGAAAATTAAATTAATTGCTAGTAAAAATAAAGAACCAGAGTTAGTTATACCCTCTCATATTTCAGTTTATTTTTACTAATTTAATTTCATCTTTTTTTAACTTGATGGTGCTGGAAATTGAACTGCAACAGCAAAGATCACTTGAATAATGTAAGAAAGAACGCCTAATACTAAAATTCCTATACCACATATTTTAAAGACTAAAAAATAGTCTTTTCTCTTAGGTTTACTAGCAATTTTAATTATTCTTCTTGAATTTTGAAAAAAATTAGTTAACCTCTCATAGATACTTGGTTTCTTCTGCTTATCACTTTTTGCATACTTTTCATACTTAGGGTATTGAGACACAATAGAAAAAAAGATTTCTTAGATAAAAAGTTATCTTTTAGGAGACACATATCGTTAGGATTACTCTAATCAATGTCTAGTATACTTGAAACAAAAAAATCCTTATCAAATGGCTTCAAATCTGAATAGCCTTGACCTATACCTAAATATATAATTGGCTTATTTGTTTCAAATGAGATTGAAAGTGCAGCTCCTCCTTTTGCATCCGCATCTATTTTAGTTAAAATATTAGCATCAATCCCTACATTCTTATTAAATTCTCTTGCTTGATATAAAGCATCATTTCCAGCAAGACTGTCACCAATAAATACACGACAATCAGGTTGAGCCACCCTACAAATTTTTTTAATTTCTGTCATTAAATTCTTGTCAGAAACTTGTCTTCCCGCAGTATCAACTAAAACAACGTTTATTCCTTTAGCTTTAGCATGTTCGATAGCATCATATGCAACTGAAGCAGGATCAGATTTATAATCGTGTTTTATAACCCTAATTCCGACTTTTTCCATATGATAAGATAATTGTTCAATTGCAGCCGCTCGAAACGTATCTGCTGCTGCTGCTACAACTGAGAATCCATTATTCTTTAAATAATAAGCGATCTTAGCCATAGTTGTGGTTTTTCCTGTTCCATTAACACCAAGAAAAATCATAATATATGGCTCTCCATTCTTTTTTTTTACTTCTTCTAATAAATCTAGTTCTTGCTTTGGAGTCAAAATCTCAATTATTACTTCCTTTAATGTTTCATATAATAATTTTTGAGTTGAACTTAAACGGCTGATTTGTTCCCCTTTGAATGAATCAACTATTCGCATACAAATTTCATTTGCGGTATCAACAGCTACATCGTTACTTAGAAGTAGCATTTTAAGGTCATTAATTGACTCATCTAATTTTTTTTCAGTTAGAGTTTTGTTTATAAATGATGAGAAAGCGCTCTTTAATTTTTCAAGCATATGATTCTCCACAAAAATTTAGAAAAGCTATTCTATTTCTGATAATTTTAAAGCAAAAATCTTAAGATTAAGTATAATCTCTTTGTATATTTTGAGAAATTATTTGTAGATTCATATTAATTGTTTGTATTTGAGTTCTTAAAAACTCAATCTGTTTATTATGCTGTTCGATTATTTTATCAAGGAAATCAATTGTTCCATCTAAATCCTTTTCAATTATAACATCTTGAGTTACTGCTAATAAAATCTTATCGGTTTCTTTAATAGTTGCTCTTATATTTACACGGCCTCCAATCGGAATAAGTATTTCGTCACCTGGATTTACTCCTGCCTTAATATTTTCTACAGTCTTCTTTGTATTTAATACACTTACGAGGGATGCATTTACAATTTCTAATTGTCCTTGAAACATATCAAGCTGTTCTTTAAAATATTGAAATTTAATCAAATTCTCTTGATATTCTTGAGATGACTCCATTCTTATCAAATTTATTTTTTAATTTTTATACTTATTCTGATAATTCTCGAATTAGATAATCCTGAGCTTCATTGAGGGTAATCTCCTTAATTTCTTGAATTCTTATTTGACGCCTATATATTCCTATTGAGGTAATCTTAGTTATAACCATTTCAAGGGCATCTTCTTCTCTTAGAGCTCTTACTTCTTTTCTAAATAGATATTTTTTATGGTTTTTTTTATAATTACCTGTAATTCTATAAATTTTTATCTCTGACATGGCGAAATTAAACCAAAATACGAAAGCTAATAAAATAACAAAATAATCTAAAAAATATTAAATTTTCTTTTTTCTGCCTTAATAATTAGAATTTTTTAGAGCTTAAGAACTGATGTAAGTCTCATTAACTCTGGACCGGTAGAATCCATACCAAATATTCCAGATTCATCATTTATGAGGGCTCCTGAACTTAAATAAGGAACTCCCCGATTAATTGTAGAGACATCAACTTCTTCAACTTTCAAAATAGAAGATATTTTTTCTATTTCAGAATCATTTGAAAGTGGATGAACTAAACACCCATTATTGTTTGCTAAGGAAATTGATCCTGGAAGATAATATTCAGCAAATTCATATATAATTACCTCAACATTTAAGATATCTTCAATCTCTTTTTTCTGATTCTTTAAGAAAGAGCTGATAATTGCTCCTTTATCATTACATAGTATTAAATTTCCAAACGCATTATCCCTTGATTTTAGAACTCCTATTTGGCTTGATTCTTTAATATATGATTTCAATTTATCAAGTTCATCATCTCTTATTATATTAGGGACAATAACTCCATACTTATTTGATGCTAGATATACACCCAATAAATTCGAATTATTAACTGTAAGAGGATAAAATGGAATGTTAAAAACATTTTTAAATTTTTTAAGTAATGACTTTAATAATGTTGGAGGATAAAGTATATATGAATTGTTTGCTGTAAAATATACTCCTATCAAACTGCGACCAAATACCTGAGCCTTAATAATTGCCATTTATGATAAACTAATCTAATATTATTTCTTTAAATGAATCTTAAAAATAGATTCCTTATTTGTAATTGCGAGTATTTTTAACTTAAATAGACGACTACTAACCCATCAATGTTTTTTGTTGCTCTTACTTTTAATTTTCGAGGTGGTTTTTGTATACCCCTTGCCCAGATTGCTTCATTGACTTCTTGAGTTATTACTAATGATTCTGGTTTGAAATGGCGATTCATATACTCTCGTAAATATCTAATTGCTTTCTTAGCCCGCTTATTTCGAGGACCTTTACGAGCATTAGCAAGAGGTATAATATAAATTCTCTCATCAATAATTTCTTCTTTTGGAGCTTCCTCTTCTACCTCTTCAATTTCCTCTTCAAAAATTTCACTTATTTCTTCTTCCTCAGTAGGTTCCTCTAGGCTAAATTCATCGATTTCTTCAATTTCTTCTTCTGGTTCTTGAATTTCTTCTTCAGATTCCAGTAATTCATCTTCTAAGTCATCTAAACTAATCTCTTTTTCCTTTTTTGCCATACAACATCAACTTGATTTATTTTAGTCTCGCTTTAATCTTGTATTTCTCCACGATCTTCTTGAATAAGGACTATCTCTTACTCTACGGTTAGTTTTCACCATAACCCAGCTTGGGATAGTTTGACTTTGTTTCATTCTCTTTGCTCTACGCAATTTTGATCCAAAATTTTTATTACGAGCCATTTTTTTGGTTGTTATTAATTTATTTTTTAATTTTAAATTCCCTTTTCTTATCAAAGGAAGATATTTGTTCTAATAGCTTTTTAAATGCTTTATCTGGTAAAGGGATTGCACCTTTTAATTTTCCCGATTGAAATAATTGAATCAATTGTATTTCAATTTGTTCTGCGAATTCAGGTTTAACCATTCGAATGTTTTCCATCCTCTGTCTACCTTCTGGTGATAAAATCTTGCGCATAAGTTGATACTTTTGTGCTTCATACTCTTTTTGTTGAGCTTCTGCTATTTGTTGTTGTGCTGCTTGCTGCTTTAATTCTTCCAATTTTCTCCTTCTAATGTTATTTAATTGTTCGTCATCACTCAATTTAAATCCCAGTCAATATTATGTCATTTTAGGCTTTTTGTCTTAATAATAGATATGATGTCCGTTCTAATAAACTAGTTCCTTCAGGTGAAGCTACTCTTCCTTCTTTTTCCACATTCTCAACTAAATTAGCACTTTCTAACTGTTGTAAGGCTACTCTTATAATTTTACCACTTCCTTTAGCGGAATGATGAAGTCCTGGACCTTTTCTATTTTTTCCTCCATAGAACTTTCTTAATTTACTTACACCTATTGGTCCATATTTCTTTACTTTTCTTAGAATTGAAGCACATCTTATATACCAGAAATTCTCAGAGTCCTGTGGTGCAAATTCTTTAAAAAATGCTGTTTTCCAGAATTCTGAACCTTTAGGAGGGGTTATTTCAGGATATTCTTTTAATTTTTCTGCTATTGCCTCCACCAGTTTTTGCGGTTGGACAACATATATAGACATATTAATCTTTTATTCTATACTTCTTTATTAAATATAATACGTTTTAAAAGTCAGAATAAATTAAAAATTTTTTGTATTTTTTTGAGTTTTGGGATGATAGATTATCAAAGAAAACCACATTGTATTTTGGGTAAAAAAGGTATAACAAAAGAGTTTGTAGAACATGTAAATAAGCTATTAAAAAGATATAAAATAATAAAGATAAAAGCTCTAAAATCTATAGCATCTAAATCAAATATTAAAGAACTCGCAAATAAAATTATAGAACAAACTAATTCCTATTTACTTGATGTTAGAGGTAAAACTATGATCATCTCTTCATCTGATATCAATAAATATTCTTAAATCGTATAGTAGTTAATATAAATGGTAAAACAAAATCGTAGTATAAAATCTATTGTGAAAAAAATAGCAAATTCTCGAATGCTTTATTTATTTGAACAAGCTCACAATATTTTTCTAGAGGATAAGGCATTAGCAAATCGATATGCCTATTTAGCTAAACGATATTCTCAGAGAGCAAAAATCAAAATTCCATTTAATTGGCAAAAACGTTTATGCAAAAAATGCAAGAAGTTTTTATACCCTGGAGTAAATTGTAGATACAGACTACACTCACATAAAGGTAAAGGTTCTCATGTCTCGCTTACTTGTTTCGAATGTAATAAAACTACTAGATATTATATCAAATCTAAAGCTATGGAAAATTAAAGCAAAAAAATGCCATTAATTATTATTTTAGTAGATTGCGGAATTGAAATAATACCAAAAGAAATAAGAAATCATTCTGCAGTTAGGAAAAGCTATTCCTCTCATATCTATTCTTCACAACTTTTAGATAATGCTCTGCATCACACTGCAATGAAAGAATTGACAAATAATCTCAAAAGAGGGCGACCAGACATCACACATCTATGTTTGCTTAATGCTCTAGGATCACCTTTAAATAAAGCTGGTAAAATGAAAATCTTTATCCATACAGTAAATAGTAAAATTTATGAATTAAGTTCTGAGATTAGAATCGCAAGAAATTATAATAGATTTAAAGGTTTAATGGCAAAGCTTCTAATTGATGATATAATTAACTTTAATGAAAAATCATTGATTTCTCGTTTTGAGGGTGATATAAGAGCCTTAGTTAATAACTTTAGTGACCCAGAGATATATTTATTTTCAAGTAAGGGTGAATTAGTTAGAGACTATAAAAATCTTTTTACGAATGACATCTCGAAGAATGTTTTATGCATAATAGGGGGTTTTCAGAAGAGTAATTATTCAGAAGAAGTATCAAAGTTATCAAAAAAGTTGATCTCTTTATCAAACTATTCCCTAGATGCCTGGGTTGTGATTAGTAAGATTATTAACTTTTACGAACTTTATCATAACATAATCTAAATTTACCAAAAACAGAAAGGTTAAAATAAATTAAATGCTTTATTTAATACTGTTTTTAATCTAACGAATAATATGCGCTCGTTGTGTAGTGGCTATCATCCAGGACTTCCAATTCTGGGACCCGGGTTCAATCCCCGGCGGGCGCATACTTTTCTCTTTCATTTAATTATCTTATATTAGTAGAAATGATCGTGAAAGGATGGTTTCACGAATTTTCACTTTTCTATGCATATAATCATAATTAGTTAATAAATTAAAAAGCAAAGAGTTAAATTTACATATTTGTATGATATATGTGAAAAAACGTCTGCTAAATACATTCCATTTCCATATTAGATCACTTCAACATTTGTATTGAAAAGACGTTTTTTCACTTCTTATAGCTTTAATTTCAAGTATTTGCAATAATCTTAAATTTACTTCTTTATTATTGACCAATAATTATAAAATTATCAATGTTATGGTTAAATATACTTATAGGGAATTTAAATCCGTTTTTAACAAATTAAAATACCCTGATTCATGGTTTTGGGCACGCTACACTTTAAATACATATTCAGGTTGTGCTCATGCTTGTATATACTGTGATGCTCGGAGCTCAAGGTATTATTTAGATAACTTTGAAAATGAGGTTATAATTAAAACTAATTTTGATAAGCAATTAGATCAGAAATTAAAAAAAGCACGAACTTTATTACCAGACGTTATTACTCCTGGAGGTGTGAATGATGCATATCAACCAATCGAAAAGGAAATTGAACATACAAGAAAAGTATTCCAAATTATTGCTAAACATAAATTTCCAATAAACATTGCTACAAAATCAAGCCTAATTAAAAGAGATATTGATATACTAAAACAAATCGCAATCGATACCTGGTGCACTGTGGGTTTTTCTATAACTACAACAAATCAAGAGTTAGCAAAATTCTTAGAACCATATTCTTCTCCACCCTTAGAACGACTCGAAGCAATAAAAACAATAAAAAAAACAGCTCCGATGATTCAGGTTGGTACATACTTCATACCTATCATTCCTTTTTTAGAAGATGATGATCATAATTTAGAAGAGGTATTTAAACTATCCAAACAAGCTGGAGCAGATTTTATTTTGATCAGTCCAGGTTTAACATTGAGAGATCACCAAGCAGAATATTTTATTAAAAAGCTTAAAAACAGTGATTATCAATACGCGGTAAAACCACTTCTTAACTTGTATAAAGGTCAAATGCATCCTCCAGGGGAGTATTATAAAAAAATGCATCTAAAGTTGGATCTTTTAGCAGAGAAGTATAAATTACCTTTACGTGTGAAGAGATGGATTCCTAGAGATTTTAGACATTCTAATTATAAAATTT
>JBHLNK010000169.1:0-2817 GCA_048941625.1 Promethearchaeota archaeon
TTATTGAAATGAATCCAATGGCCAGCGAAAAATCTATTGGTGAGGGAATAATTAATTTAATTTTTTCTATGAAATCTGAATACCCAAAAATCGAAGTTGTTAAAGATCTTAATGTATTTCGAATCCAAAATGAATATTTCCTCTCTTTAGTTATAATAGTTGATGAAACACTTTCACTTATAGATGCTCACAAGTTAGCCTCACTTTTTGAAGATGAGATAAAGAAACAATCTCCTCTTATATCTAGAGTTATAACCCATATTGAAGCTCAAGCTCATATTGAGACATCAATACCTGAACAAATAAAATGTGCTGATGTAGGCTCAGAAATGCTACAACAAATAAGTGAAAATGTGGAAGAAGTGTTAAGAGCTCACTCTCATGTTAAAGGATATCATAGATTAGAATTTTGGGCAACAATGGATTATTGTATTTTAGAAATTCATATATTTTTTGAGGGATCATTAAATATTACACAAATACATGAATATATTTCTGAATTGGAAACAAAAATTAGAGAAAGACTAGGAATTGATAATTTAGACTCGATATTACTTCATTCAGAGCCAATCGAAGATCAAAAGGAAGGGATTTTCTTTTGAGAAATTGAAAAATTTAAAATGAGAAGTAATTTTTTCCAATCCAATTTCTATTATAATCTCTTTATGAAAAATACGACATCCTTAAAGCAAAAGAAATATTTCTAACAAAAAGGTATCTAATTTCAAATCTTTTAATAATTTCATATTATTATAGAGATAGGCATATATCTTTTCCTCACTAAAATATTTAAAACACGCATTTTTCCCCTTTACTTCTTTAAGTATATTGACAATATCTGAGAGAATAATTTTTAAATTTTTAAAAACTAAATCCTTATCACTTTTAATTAAATTAATATCTTTTATATTGAACCAGGATTTTTTACTGAAAGTAATATTTTTTAACTCTGGATTATCCTTGAAATCTTTTTGGTTTTTCAAAGTCTTAAATTTCTTCTCTATTATGTTAAGTATCATGTTTTTAGATTTAGAATACATTTTTTTTTCTATAACATTTCTCAACATAATTACAATCTTCTGAAAAATACCTAAAATATCAAAAAAATCAGCCATTTGGGCCAGATTTTCCACCTTTCCCCACTGATCATAATAATCTTCAATTTCATTAAGAAATGGGAGAAAAATATTAATATTTCCATCCCAATTATGCCCTTTTTTTTCCCAAACTGGTGTAAATTCTTTTACAAAAGCATTTTTAATAACATTTAATCTCCCTAAAAGAATTTCAGTCTTTATATGCTTTGTATCAGCAGCTACAAAGAGTAATTTTAACTTCTCTTCTAATATATAAACCCATCTTAAACCCCCCATTTCTATAGAATCCAATGATTCTTTGAATTCAACCATAGAAAAATGGTGAAAAGCTGTTAAAAAACCAGAAACGATATCTTCATCTGCATCTGTTTTCAAAAAGGATCTATATAATAATTTAACTCCAGAATCCGCGTCTAATATCCAAATTATCATAATATGATGGAAAATAAAAAGCCTTTCTATAAGAGGTAATAAATATTTTAATCTATTAAAGTATTTCAAACTTAAATATAGTACTACTTAATAGAAGAAACTGTAAAGATTATTGAGAGAAAATTTATCATTAATAAGTTATTTGCATTATTATTCCTTAAAGTAATTAATAATTACTTGAACTATTAAATCTTGGAAACATTGGATAACATTCTTCCCTTGTAGTGCTACTACGGGATAAATAATATATGTACCATCCGGATATTTTTCTTGAAGAGGAAGTCCTAAATGAATTTTAAAATCTCTAATTTGGATTGCATCTTTCAAATCTCTCTTGTTTAATTGAATCAAATATGGAATGCCTTTAGATCTAACAAAACTAATTAATTCTCGAAAACTTCTTTTATTCTGTTCTAACTTCTCGGGATCTGAATCACCTATAAACATAACTCCATCAGCTCCATGTAATACGTACTCACGAGTAGATAAAAAACGCTCTTGACCCGTACATGTTACAACATGACAGATAATATTGAATTTGATGTCATGTAACATAAACTTGAATAATAAATACAAAGAATCTTCCCATAGTGTCCTTCCCTCAGTTGTTTCTATTGAATACCCCTGAGTGAGTTTAAGTAAATCAAATTTTTCACATAATCTGAAAAAATTTGTGGTTTTTCCACTCTCACCAGGACCCCAGTACACAATTTTAAACTGAAGCATACTTTCTGAATCATTAAAATCAAAATCTTCATTTACTTCCACTTTCGCTTTATCTAAATTTCTTTGTTCAATTTCCATTATATCACTTTTAGAACTAATAGATCACTTCTAATCTTGAACTTTTAGTAAAGTTAAGCTCTTTTTCATTTGAATATGAATTTACTTTTAAGAATACGTTGGATATTTTAACATAATCTCTCTCATTAATTAATTTTATATACTCGACAGCTTTTATACCCCAAATATTTATTCTAATAGATGCACTATCATCATTTAGTATAAGTTTAAGTAGAAAAGATTTTTCTCCATTTTTTAATGCTAATTCCCTAAATTCATCAATATGTACAGTTCCCTTTATAAATCGAATAAAACCCTCTTTTTTATAAAGATCTTCAATTGTAAAAGAAGAAGATTTATCAGGATTTTTTTGTTTAACTATTTTTAGATTTTTTTGTGCTACACTTTTTGGTAGATTAACACCATCTGGTGCTAACACTAATTTTCCTTTTTTACTTAAATGAACTTCAAGACTGTTATCAATTCCCTTTTTAGAATAACCTCC
>JBHLNK010000101.1:0-11288 GCA_048941625.1 Promethearchaeota archaeon
AATAAGCTACCAATTATTAAAATACCATTTTCATGAAGGATATTAATTGCCTTGACAATATCTTTAAAGTGAATTTTTTTTTGAATATTATTCAAAGAATTTTGATTGAAGGATTCAATACCTAGAAACATTAGCCAAAATCCTGCCTTTGCCATTTTTATAATAACCTTTGGATTCTCTTTAATTACATCAACTCGACTTTGGCATATTAAATCTAATTTAATTTTTTCCTTAATTATTCTATCACAAATTTTTTCTACTCTTTTCATATTTGCAGTGAAATTATCGTCTACTATCAATACATTGTTATTTGGTTTTTGGCTTGCGACAATTTTTAATTCTTTAATAACTCGTTCTGTACTTTTTACTCGATACGTTCCTCTATAAAACAAATGTATATTGCAGAATATGCAATTATAAGGACAACCCCTAGAAGTCTCAATTACATCTAAAGGCATTTGAAAAATTTGATAATAGTTCTTTTTATCTCTTAATCTTCTAGCTGGAAGAGGTAGCTTATTTAAATCTTTGAGTAGTGGACGGTCAGGATTATTAATAATAATCCCATTTTGTTTATATGATATCCCATTTATTCTGGCTAAGTCTTTATTCTTTACAATTTCTCTAAATGTAAGTTCTCCTTCTCCTCGTACGATAATATCTATAAATGAATCTTTTAGTATTTCAGAATATACAAAACTCGGATGCCAACCTCCTAAGATTGTTAAATAGCCCATTTTTTTTGCTTCTTTAGCAATTTCTAACGCAAAATCAATTCCTATTGTAAAACAGCATGATATTCCAATAATATCGGGTTCGAATTTAGTCAATTCCTTGGTTATTTCTTTAAGGTTTAAATTTCTAGCTTTTGCATCTATAATTTTTACCTCTACAAGATCTATAATATTAGCAGCAATAGATTCTAAACCTAAACATGGAATGGAAAAATTATCAGTTATACTTTTAGTTTTAAAATTTGGGTTAATTAAAGCCACTTTTTGGATCTTATTATCAATATTGTTCATTTAATAGCCTAATTATGTAAATTTATCCAAAATAATTTAGATTAAAATTATCCAGTTACTTTAATATCTTGATAAATATATCAAAATGAATTTAATTAAATAATTTATTCTTCAGTTTAATCATAATTAAAAGGCTTTAATTTCAGGGAAAAATTCTCAAATTTATTAAAATCAATTAGAATCAAAATAAAGACTGATTTTTTGAAAGTCTCATTAATTTTTCCAAAACCACCTAAAAAAGGTACTTTCTGTGGCACTGTTAAAGAGGCTGAGAGTTATTATAAAGAGAAAATTGAATTTTATGGTTTTCCTCCAATGGGAATTCTTTACTTGGCTAGTTATCTAAGTGAGAATAATTTTAACGTATCGTTACTTGATCAATTTGCTAGGAATTTATCCCTGGAAGCCACTTTAAATTGGATTAAAAGAGAAGATCCTGATATTTTAGGATTTTCAACAATTACTACTGCTGGTACCGGAATAACTTCAGCTGAAATTGCTAAAAAAGTAAAAGAGGATATAAATCCTAATATTAAGATAATATTTGGGAACTATCATGCCACATTCAACGATATAAGAATCCTGAAAAAATATCCTTTTATTGATGCATGTATTAGAGGGGAAGGGGAAGTTGGCCTATTAGAAATTGCAGAAAAAACTGAAAAAGACCAGGATTTTAGTGAGGTCCGAGGTGTTACTTATCGAGATAACAGTAGAGTTGTCAGAAATAACGATAGACCAATGATTAAAAATATTGATACCTTACCTTTTCCTGATAGAAAGTTGTTAGGGGATGTTGAATATAAAAATAAAGTAGAAGGGCTTGATCTCTCTATTGGTAAATTTACATCTGCAGCATCATCAAGAGGTTGTGCATTTCAATGTTCATTCTGTTCAAGCTCTATGTTCTGGGGAAATTGGCGTCCTCGTTCACCAGAAAATATTATAAGAGAGTTATCAATTTTAGAAGAACAGGGTTACAATAACCTTCTATGGGTTGATGATAATTTTACAATAAGTAAGAAAAGATTGCTTAACTTGGCAAGATTAATGAAAAAAGAAAAAATGGATTTCAGTTGGATGGCTGAAGGTCGAGTCACTCAGAGTTCTAGTGAACTATTGAGTGCTATGAAGCAAACTGGTTGCAGAATTTTAAGTTATGGAGTGGAAAGTGGATCTCAAAGAATTTTAGATTGGTATAATAAAAAAATTAATTTGAATCAAATATTTGATGCTGTAAGAAATGCAAGGAAGATTGGGATTGATATGATCCTAGCAAACTTCATAATTGGTGCTCCAATTGAGACTCGTGAGGAAATTACAAAAACATTTGATCTCTCACTCAAATTAAAGATAGATTTCCCACAATTTCATATTTTAGGCGTAATACCTGGAAATTGGATTTGGGATCAGATGGTAAAAGAAAAAAAAATTAATCCCGAAATTAGTTGGGAGGTTGGAACTGCTGTTCTCCCTATTCCGTTAAGTGAAATAATGCATAGAATAAAACAGATCCATAAGAAATTCATGCAACGTCCTAGCTATATAACGCGTCAAATCTTTAAATCACTTAAAAGTAGATACAGATTAAAAGCAGTGTTCCAAAATATCAAAAATGTGAATAATTGGGACTTATGGAATACTTGGAAACCATTCTGGGGTTAATTTTATTAATTTTAAATATTAGAAAAAACATTTTCTTTAAACATTATCTGGATTCCAAAATGATTTAACACCATGAAAATCTTGAAAGTTTTTAATATTATGTGTAAGAATTTTGAGTAATGAAGAGAATTTGTAAAAATTTAGGGTATTTCTATATAATGCTTTCATTATATATCTAGGGTTCATAAAGAATTGTTTTAACATATCAAGTATTAAATTAGAAATTTTTTCAGTCGGAACACCTTCAGAATCAACATCAGAAATATGTACTCCTTCCTCCCAGTATTTTTTTTCATCAATTATGTTTTTTTCTACCATTTCATCCCAAATATCAGTTCCAGGCATTGTACCTAGGAGGTTAAATACAGGAAAATCAATATCAACTTTTTGAGCAAATTTCAGAGTATTGTAAATTTCTGAAAAACTCTCACCTGGAGCTCCCACTATAAAAGAACCTAAAATAAAAGGAATCTTTGCTTTACGAGTTTTTTTTACTGCTGCAATTGATTGTAAAGGAGTAATATTTTTCTTATAATAGTCAAGAATTCTCTGATTTGCACTTTCAATTCCATAGAACATTATTCTGCAATTAGATTTTTGCATTTCTCTTAACATATCTTCAGATACTTGATTAACACGCCCTTCACATATCCAATCTATATTCACTTTATTTTTTTGCATTAATCGACAAAGTTTTATAACTCGCTTTTTTGATACAGTAAAATTATCATCTACAAAATTTATATATTTATAACCCTCACTCTCTAAATAGAGAATTTCTTTCATAATATTTTCCACTGAACGCGTTCGAAATCCCACTGTTCTTCTTCCATAGCAAAAAGCACAGTTATATGGACATCCTCGAGAAGAAACCATTGATGTAAATCCTTCAGGAGCAAATTCTAATCCCCCAAAACTACCAGTATATTCTATGTTTAATGATTTTCTATCTGGAAAGGGAATTGTATCAAGATCTTTAATTAGGGGACGTTTTTCATTTCGTTGTATTTTCCCATTTTCTCTAAAAGTTAAACCTTTCACATCTCTTAATGATAATTTTTTCTCATATGCCCGAACTAGCTCTAGAAATGTGATTTCTCCTTCATCTCTTACACATACATCTACTTCTGGATATTTGCTTAAGATTCTATAATCATTATGATTTGCGTGTCGGTTTCCAAACACAATTTTAATATTTGGATTCCATTTCTTTATCTCAATTGATGTTAATGCAGCACTGATACCCGAACCTGATGCGGTTAGTGTAGAAAAACCTAAGATATCTGGATCTTTTTTCTTAATCCATGTTATTAATCGAGGCAATGTATATCCCTTTGCAGCTTGATCTATTAAATCAACTTGATAATTTTCAGCCTTCAATATTGCACTTAAATAGCAAATTCCTAAAGGAGGATAAATATGATCTGCGTTTGCTACAATTCTACCTTTATCTAAAATCTCTCCAGGTCCGGGATTTATTAGAGCTATCCTAAATTCTTTCACCATTTTGATTTTATCAACAAAATATTATATCATTTATCAAATAATTGTTTTTTCTTTTAATTCTCTTAAATTTAAAATTCTTATTAGATTTTAATTAACTTAATATTTCAAACCATATTATTTAATGATATTATGCTTTTAAAAGAAAAGAATATTGTAATAACTGGTTCAGGTCGAGGTATTGGAAAAGCTATAGCAATAGCCTGCGCAAAAGAAGGTGCTAATTTAGGACTAACTTCAAGAACAAAAGAAGAACTAGATGCTGTTAAAAATGAAATTGATCAACTAGGAATGAATATCAAAGTTATTACCAAAACAGCCGATATTACAAAATTTGGAGAAGTAACAGAAGCATTTCTTACGTTTAACAATGAGTTAGGATTATTAAATGGGGTAATTGCCAATGCTGGCTATTCTAGAATGTGGAGTACTCATGAGTTTATAAACGAGAAATTTGCTGAAATTTTAAATGTGAATGTACTCGGAGTATTCTATACGTTTAAGGCTGCTTATCCTGTTATGAAAAAGGATGATAAGAAAGATAAAGCAAGATTTATTATTACTGGAAGTGAAGCGTATCCCAATGCACCCTCAAAACTTACTGCCTATGTTGCAACTAAATATGCTGTTGTAGGAATGCAAAAAGCAATGTCCGCAGAATATAAAAGAGAGAATATCAATTTTACGATGGTCTTGCCAACACAAGTAGATACGAGTTTATTAAGAGGAAAGAAAGCAGGAGATGGTAACAAACCAGACCATGTTTTGAATCCTTGGGATTTAAATGACTATTATCTCTTTCTTTTGTCTGAGAAGGCGAACAGAATTGACAATGCTTTAATCTTTAGCTATGATTTTCAAGAAGTTAAAAGAGTCTTAGCTGATGCACCATCTAGTAAAAAAGAGAATTGGGAAGTTTTTGAAGAATTTTTTAAGGACCAGGCTCCAAAGAGTTATGATAACGTTAAAAATTATGGTAAACTCGTTGATTTTTTAATTTCTCGCACTGAGTAATTATGAAAATCTCTGAGTACTTTTTATTAAATTTTCTTTTAACTCTTCAGCAAGATTTCCTAGCTTGTTTGCAGTTAAAGTGATTTCTTCCATTGATGATGTTTGTTCTTCTGTAGCTACGCTAATTCCTTCCATTGATATGAATGTTTGGTTTATATTATTCACAATTTTTTGTACGCTTAAAAACGTCTCAGAAATAGCTTTTTTTGATTCTTCTGCTAGCTTTCTTACTTCATCAGCTACAACAGCAAATCCTCTTCCATGTTCACCAGCTCTTCCCGCTTCAATACTTGCGTTAAGTGCTAATAAATTTGTTTGTTCTGATAAATTTGTGATTAAATTCATAATTTTTGTAATTTCATTTGAATATTCCATAGATATTTTACTTAATTCGGCAACATCTTGTGTTGAACAAGAAATTTCTTCAGCAGAAGCATTTACTTCACTTGAACTTGCTGCTAATTCTGTAGCTATATTAGCTACGTTTACTGATGCTTGAGTACTAGAATCGAGAATTTCCTTAATAGTATTTTCTTGTTGTAGAATAATTTTTATAGCATAATATAGTACATAAATAAGATAAATAACAATTGGAACAGTTATAATTAAAAATGATATAAACTCATTATTCCAATATCCTACTCCAATAATCATAACTATTACAAAAGAAACACAAGAGATCATTATATATGAGATTATTTTAAACGCTAAGGAATTACGCTTCAATTTATAGCGATTTTTAAATATAAGAATTAGAGCTATTGCTATTATAGAAATTAATAAAATTTCAAATTCATATGGTAATTTCATCATACTTTTAATCAATTCTTCAATATTCTAATCAATTGATTCTTTTACAAAAATATCTAACACTTAAAGCATGAAATAATATAATTTTAATTCTGCATGAATTAGCAATTTTTGTACTATTAGAACGAACTTTGTCATTTGTAAAGGGATATTATTTAATTTTATATCTACCGAAATTTTGGGTAATTTTCATAATGGAATAAAATAAACTTAAAATAATTTTAAAATCTTATCTAATTGAAGAATCATCATTTA
Source organism: Promethearchaeota archaeon (assembly GCA_048941625.1). GTDB lineage: Archaea > Asgardarchaeota > Lokiarchaeia > Sigyniarchaeales > SOKP01 > Loki-b32. The sequence continues at coordinate 6,273 of JBHLNK010000101.1, forward strand.
TGGAACAATTGATCAAACCTATGTAAATTTTAAGGATTAAAATTATGACAGAATATGATAAAATTAAGCAGGAAATGGAAGAATGGGAGAATTCCATTTCAATGAAAAAAGAAAGAAAACAAAGTTTCAGAAATTTATCTGAAATGGAGATTAAACGATTGTATACTCCCAATGATATAAAAACTCTAAGTTATGGCCTTGATTTAGGATTCCCCGGCCAATATCCTTTCACAAGGGGAGCTTATCCGAATATGTATAGAGGAAAATTATGGACTATGCGCCAATTCGCTGGATTTGGAACAGCAGATCAAACAAATAAACGTTATAAGTTTTTAATTGATCATGGTAATACAGGGTTAAGTGTTGCTTTTAGTTTACATACTATTTACGGAATTGAAGCAACAGATGAAAGAGCTTTAGGTGAGATCGGAAAGGAAGGTGTCGCAATAGATTCTTTAAAGGATATGCAAACTTTATTTGAAGGGATTGATCTTTCGAAGATAAGCACTTCTATGACTATCAATGGTCCTGCTTCAATTTTATTAGCTTTATATATTGTAACAGCTGAAAGGCAAGGTCATACACCAGATCAATTAAGGGGAACTATTCAGAATGATATTTTGAAGGAATATATTGCCCAAAAATCTTGGATATTCCCGCCAGAACCTTCAATGCGTATTATTGTAGACACCATAGAATATTGTGCCAAAAATGTGCCTCAATGGTATACAATAAGTATAAGTGGTTATCATATCAGAGAAGCAGGGTCAACTGCAGTCCAAGAATTAGCATTTACACTAGCAGATGGGTTCGCGTATGTGGAAGCTGCTTTAGAAAGAGGTTTAGATATTGATGAATTTGCACCTCGTTTATCTTTTTTCTTTAATTCTCATAATAATTTCTTTGAGGAAATTTGCAAGTATCGAGCAGCTAGGAGAATTTGGGCTCGACATATGAAAAATAGATATGGTGCAAAGAAACCTGAATCTATGAGACTACGATTTCATACACAAACAGCTGGAGTTTCATTAACAGCTCAAGAGCCAGAAAATAATATTGCAAGAGTTACAATACAAGCATTAGCTTCTGTTCTTGGTGGAACCCAATCTCTGCATACAAATAGTTTTGATGAAGCTCTATGTCTTCCAACTGAAAATGCAGTAAGAATAGCGTTAAGAACCCAACAGATAATTGCTCATGAATCAGGCGTTACAGACACGGTTGACCCTTTAGCAGGTTCTTATTATGTTGAGTGGCTTACAAATAAAATGGAAGAAGAAGCGGAAGAATATTTTCAAAAAGTAGAAGATTTAGGAGGAGTTGTTCCTGCAATAAAAGCTAATTTCTTCCAAAAAGAAATTGCTAATGCATCTTATAAATATCAACAAGAAATCGAAAATAGAGAGAGAACAATCGTAGCAGTAAATCAGTTTGAACAAAGAGAACCATGTTCAGTTCCTCTTTTAAAAATTGATGAAGAAGTTGCTAAAGAGCAAATTAGAAAACTTAAAAAGTTAAAAGAAGAACGTAATAATGATAAAGTAAAACAGAAACTCGAGCGTTTAAAAGATGCTGCTAAAGGTACTGAAAATTTAATGCCATTTATTATAGATGCTGTAAGAGAATATGCTTCTATTGGAGAAATAATAAATGCTTTAAAAGAAATCTTTGGAACTTATCATGAAGATTCAGTTTTTTAGGATGTGAAATTTTATGTCAGCAGAAAGAAAAATTAAAGTTCTTGTTTGTAAACCAGGGTTAGACGGCCATGATAGAGGGGCTAAAGTTCTTGCTAGAGCCTTAAGAGATGCTGGAATGGAAGTAATTTACACAGGTATCCATCAGACTCCTGATGATGTTGTCAATACTGTCATTCAAGAGGATCCTGATGCTGTAATGTTAAGCATGTTATCAGGAGCTCATAACGCGTTATGTCCCTTAATAATGGAAAAATTGAAAGAAAATGGAATAGATGATGTTCTTGTAGCGGTAGGAGGAATTATTCCGGATGAAGATAAAGAATTTCTAAAGAAACATGGATTAAAAGGATTTTATGGGCCTGGCACTGATTTAAAGACGATTGTGGAATTTGTCAAAAATAACTTGAAAAGATAGTCAATAGAATGGATTATACTGAATACATATCTCAATTATTAAAAGGTAGCCCTAGAGCTGTCGCACGTTTAATTACTTTTGTTGAAAATGATATTGATATTGCTGAAAAGATAATCAATTCAATTTATGAACATACTGGAAATGCATATATCCTGGGGATTACAGGTGCTCCAGGTACTGGCAAATCGACATTCATATCAACTTTAACTAAATTTTATATTGAACAAGGAAAAAAAGTGGGCATAATATGCGTTGATCCTACATCCCCCTTGACCGGCGGAGCACTTTTAGGAGATCGAATTCGAATGAAGCAAAATTTCTCTGTTAATAATGTTTTTATAAGAAGTATGGCTAATAGAGGGCAACTTGGTGGTCTTGCAAGAGCTACTGAAGATGTAATTAAAATACTCGATGCATATGGGTGTGATATTGTTATTGTAGAGACAGTTGGAGTTGGCCAATCTGAAGTAGATATCTTTAAATCCGCACATACAGTTGTAGTATTATTAGTCCCAGGTTTAGGAGATGATATTCAAGCAATAAAGTCAGGTATTATGGAAATTACCGATATTTTTGTTGTGAACAAAATGGATTTACAAGGAGCAGATAAAAAGATTGCCGAAATTAAACAAATGTTAGAATTTAGAAAAAATTATAAATATGATTCCAAAGAGATACACAAAAGGTTTGCTAAAATTGAATTATGGACACCAGAGATTACTAAAGTAAATTCTAAGACTGGAGATAATTTTGATGAGCTTTTAGATTTAATTAAAAAGCATAAGCAATTTTTAGAAGAATCAGGAGTAATTTCTAATTATATGAAGAGTAGAATCACAAATGAGACGTTACAAATCTTGAAACATAAACTAACACAAAAAGTAGAAGAATTACTTAAATCGAATAAAGAAATAGGAAAATACATTGACCAAGCTATTGAGAAATCATTAGATCCCTATTCCATGGCAAATTTAATTATTAGGATGTTAGGTCTTAATAATTGATTTTTTTCTTACTCTTTTCTTTAATTAAACTTAAAAATAAGATAGTTTTTATGATAACATTGAAGATTATAGTATAAACAATAAAATCTAAGTGAATTTGAATATGAAAAATTTACTTACAGACAAAAATATTTTAATTTATCGGGTAATTTTTGCAGGATTATGTTGGTTTACAATAATTACAGGTTGGATCCTCAGTGTAGGAATACCATTCAGCTGGTTATTAAGTTTTAGGTATTACACTATGCAAACAAACATAATGGTAACAATTTGGTTTACATTGGCAATTATTTGGTATAACAAGCCAGAGACTCTTAAAAAAATTATAGGCCCATTGAAAGGAGCTTTCACTCTTTATATCACAACAACATTCATTTTCTTTGCTATTCTACTACAGATGTTCTATCATCCTACGGGATGGGCAGCATTTAGTAATCTAGTATTACATTATATTACCCCAGTCGCATTTATTGTAGATTGGGTTTTAACTGAAACCAAAATCAGATATGAATGGAAATACTTACCCTATTGGATAATCTATCCAGTATGCTATTTATTGTTTTCCTTAATAAATGGCAGTCTTACTGGTGATTACTTATATCCTTTCTTAGATATTAGCAGAGTTGGCATTCAAGGATATCTAATAAGCTTAAGTTTTTTAATTGGTGTTGGAATAGGATTAGCTTGTATTTATATACTAGTGAACAGATACAGAACAAAAAGTTAAAAGTTTGAAAAATCCTTCTTTTTTTTATTTTAGAATTTTAGGAATAGACGACTTATTTTTTCCTAGGATCAACCCATTCTGAATAAATTTCTACTATTGTTAGGGACTTTGTTCGATGACATTTCTCACATTCTTCTTCTGTCAATTTTTTAAACACATAATCTCCTGGTTTGAAAGTACGTGAAAAACTCTCTGAACAAGATTCGCATTTAATAACTGTATGCTTCTTTTCAACAAATCTCTTCTTTCTGTCTACTATATCTCCTACATCAGGTATCTCAGGAAGTTGGGGCTCTTCAGCCATTGTTTTATCTCAACTCTTTAATTTATATATAGTCTTTAAAAATTTCTTCTACTTTATGAAACATAACAAATTAAAACTAATAATCTTTTAGGTTAGATTTAATAAACTTTCATTAAAGATTTAAATACAAATAAAATACTAGAATTTAATAATTCATAAGAGAAATTCATTGAATAATGTTAATAGTTACTTACAACGAGATACTAGTTTATTCAATTACATCAGTTTATCTCGTATTAGGTATTTATCTTACATTTAAAACAAAAATCGAATACAATAGTTATCAGAAACGCTCTTTGTGTAGTTCAGTTTTATGTTTTATCTATCATGAATCCTATGCAGGGTTTGCGTGCTATACCGCTTGGTGTAATATCTGGCCTTTCTTTAATCTTAATGATTTCTTGATTTTTCATTATACACTCGGTTTTATTGGATTTTTTCCTGCAATATCTGGTGTCATTATCTATTTTTTATACTTAAAAAGTATAAAATCTGTTCCAAAAGCTATTGGGCTTGATAATAATGATTTGATAACGAATGGCATGTTTAAGATTAGTAGAAATCCAAATTCGTTAGGTAGAATTATTGGATTAATAGGTATTACTTTAATGGGTAGATCTTACTATACATTACTAGTAGCCATATTATGGATCAGTCTTAATCATTTCAATATTTTAATTGAAGAAAGACATTTAGAAAATAAATTTGGAAATTCCTATCTAAATTATTGTTTATTAACACCTCGTTATTGTAAGATAAATGGGAATCATAATAATAAAAAATGAGAATAATCTATATTAAAAGATAATTCTAATCCATTCTTATTTGGATTTTAATTATCTTCTTTCTTTTGCTTCTTATGTTTC
>JBHLNK010000170.1:0-2805 GCA_048941625.1 Promethearchaeota archaeon
ACATCTGCTTTCAACACAATAGGATTCGGGTCGTAAACAATATCTTGATACCATACCTTGTAGCTATATCCGGTAGTATTTAACCACCAGAAGGTTGCATGTCCCGTCGCATCAAGCGTACAATTTTGAAGTTCTTGTGTACCTTTACTTACAATTATCGAGCCTGAATCGAGAGGTACTCCGTCGACGTCTTCTACAGTAAAAATATTTCTGCTTGCATTACAAATTAACGTAATATTATGGAAAGGATCTTCTATTTTAATCGCCTCGGATGTATAATTAATTGTTACTGTTTGAAATGGCTCAATATTCGAAGTCATATTCACGGTAAAATTGTATCCGTCTATAGTATTTTGAGGTATATTTGTAAATAGTGCATATCCATCGTTATTTGTAATAGAACTATATTTTATTTCGGTAGAATTAAGAATAGCTACATTTACATTAGGTATTGGGTTACCATATGAATCAATAGCATTAACCTGAATATTAGAGAAACCAGTTTGTTCTGATCCAACAGAATAAAAAGTATTAGGATATTTTTGATTATTAAATTCTGTCTTAATCCATTCTGCTGAACGAACTGTATTTGAGATACGGACCTCATCTATAGTTCCATCAAAACTTTCTACTATCCAACCTCTATTGAATCCAATATAAAGTGGTCTAGTATTCGTGGCTAAAGTGCCTAGCCCAAAATTTTGACTATCTTCAAAATCACCATTTTTATATGCTGTACAGATCGAAGTGGAACTGTTGTATGTAAAAACTATATGTTGCCAAGTTCCGGCTGAAAGATATACATCTGAAGTCCATTCATAATATGAACCTGAATTAGCTAATCCTATGAACAACCTTCCGTTATTGTCCACAGCAGAATAAAGATCTTCATTAGAAGAAAGTTGACTGTTCCAATCTCCATCCATTTTGCTTACAATTGAAATCCATTCATCTACTTTAGTTGGATTTATCCATGCTTCAACAGTGAGTTGATCTGAAATATGTAAACTAGTGTCATCTGTAATCTGAATTCTTTGGTTTGAGGCATCATTAAATCCTACTGATTTAGCAACTTGACCAACATTATTAAATGATACCCCGCTATAATCAGTTCCATCGTTAGAATTCGAAGTTGAATCCTCTATCCCCAATGTACCACCACCTTGCTCAGCTAAATGCCATATGCCTTTATGATTAGCATCCCATACTCCCGTAGGATTTTCCTGCGAACATAGATTGGAATTACCATAATACATATATATTTTGGTATTAGTAGAGGTTGAAAGAGAAGGAACTCTAACCCATGCAATCAGTTGAGCACGAGTACTGTCATAATTTCTTTTAAACACTTCTATTTCGTGATCTATCCATTCCGTACCATTGGAAAAGGCAATATCATCACCATCTAGTTGAACATCATCATGTAAATCTTCATCTAAAATAGAAATTAATAATGGAAAATTCATATGACTACCCGTTCCAGATACTTTTGTATGATCAATTGTTATTTCTTTATAATATGCAAAATCTTCAAAAGAAGGAATATATGTTTTTAGAGCTTCGCTAATAGAATAAAAATTATCCGGATCATTTTGGTTTTCATAACAAGTCGAAATCCACTCAGCAGAACGGGCAATATTGGAGATGCGAACTTCATCAATCGATCCATCGAAATAAGTAGATCCAGCTTTTCTCGCAAATCGTAAGTCGTTAGTGGTTGGAACTATTGTACCTGTATGGGAATCAGTGTTTTCAACAGATCCGTCAATATATATTTTACTGGAGCTACCATCATATGTGCCGACAACATGTAACCAAGTCTGTATTGGAAGGTCATATTCCCCTGTGTATCTATATCCACTAGTTGTACTTACATAAAATGTTATATAACCATCGCGATCACTATCATGATATAACCGATATTCATTAGATTTCCCTACAATAGTGGGCCAATCCGCTTTTGATGCTACTGCCAACCATATCCACGCCTCTATCGTAATCTCGTCTATAATATCCTCAGTATCGCCGCAACTAATATAATCGTCTGTTCCATCAAAATCTATACTCCCATCTATTTGGCCAGTAATTTGGTTGGTACTTGACATAGAACCGTATGAAGTACCATCATTGATAGCCGTGCTATCTTTTATTTCACCACTAGTGCCAGTTGGAACTTCACTCAAGTGCCAAACCCCCTTATAATTATTATCCCACACTCCAGAAGGATCTTGCCGCGAAGTCATGGAGGAATTACCGTAATACATATAGATAATTGTATCATCAGAATCCGAGATATAAGGAATCCGAACCCACGCAACCAATTTAGCAAAAGTAGGATTATAAGATTGGTTGAAATATTCAATTTCATGTTGTAACCATATTGACCCATTATAAAAGGCAATATCATTGCCATTAGACTGAACTTGAACCCTTAAATCTGAATCTAAAATTGAAATTAATAAGGGAAAATCCTTATGACTACCAGTTACCTTATTATGGTCAATTGTTATTACTTTATAGAAATTAAAATCTTTTGGTTTTGGAGGATTCACTTCATAACGACCACTAATAGAATAAAATTTGCTCGGATCCTTTTGGTTTTCATAACAAGTCGAAATCCAATTTGGTGATCGAACTATATTAGAAACACGAACTTCGTCCATAATACCGTGAATGAAATCTTCCCAATATGCTTCACCGATACAAAAAGAAGAGGAACTATCTAAATTCGCATTATTAATAGTCCCTGAACCAGCTTGGACTCCATTATGATATAATATTACATTTCCAGTCGTCCTATTATAA
>JBHLNK010000017.1:0-46442 GCA_048941625.1 Promethearchaeota archaeon
GTGGAGTTACTTGACCTGGATCGAATATTGCTGGAATGTTAAGTTCGAATAACTGTTCTGCAAAATTTTGCATTGCTTCAACACTTTGAGTTGAATTTATAGCAAAAATAAAATCTTGGGGATTTCTTATTTTTTCTTTTAAATTAATATCTTTGCATAGATCTAAAGCACCACCATGAAAAATTATCATCTGGTTTGATTTAATATCGTTTACTATATAACAAGCAGCTGTGAAAAGGTTATTGTGTTCATCAACTTGTAATTCAATATTTTTAAATTTTTTAATATGATTTTTATAACCTAATCTTTCAAAATCATCTCCAACCGAACCAAATAATGAAACCTTAGCTATATTTAAAATACCTAAATTATAAGCTATATTACCTGCAGTTCCTCCAAAAAATTGATAACGACTGTCTGCTGTAACTGTACTTTGATATTCTTCTTTATCATGATCAATAGATATCGCATTAAGAAAGTTTTCTTTAAAACCCATGATATAATCAAAAGCTAAAGATCCAAGAACAAGAACCTTAGTTTTCGGCATGAGATTTTAAATTAAAATTAAGAAATAAATTTTATAGAAATCCTAAAAAGATTTAATATTCAATAAAGTCTTTTTAAAAAATAATTTATTAAATCTCAAAGATTATAATTCAAAATACTTTAAATGGTGAATATTATAGTAAAAATAGGTATAATTGGAGGTTCAGGATTAGACAATCCAGATCTATTAAAAGATTCAAAGGATATATATGTCGATACTCCATATGGAAAACCTACATCACCTCTAAAAATTGGAATTATTCATGGAGTCGAGGTAGTTCTTATTGCTAGACATGGAAGAGAACATACGTTTCCTCCAACGCAAGTAAATTATAGAGCAAACATACAATCTTTAAAAGATCAAGGGTGTACTCATATTTTAGCCACAACAGCTTGTGGAAGTTTGAGGGAACAAATTGAGCGAGGTGATCTTGTAATTCTTGACCAGTTTATTGACTTTACACGACTTAGGAAAGTGTCTTTCTTTGAAGAATTTAAACCTGGAGATATGAAACATACTCCAATGGCTTATCCCTTTTCAGAAGAATTAAGAAATTTACTCATTGAAACAGCAAAAGAACTTAATCTTAAATTTCATGAAAGCGGGACAGTGGTTACAATCGAGGGTCCAAGATTTTCAACAAGAGCGGAATCAGAGATGTTTAGAATATGGGGGGCAGATGTAATTAATATGAGTATCGCCCCTGAAGCTATTTTAGCAAATGAAGCAGGCGTTCCATATGCTGCTGTTGCAATGTCTACTGATTATGATTGTTGGAAAGATGATGAAGCCCCTGTTACGTGGGAAGAGATTTTAGAAATATTTGGCAAAAATGTCGATAATGTAACTGCTTTATTGACAAATGTTATTAAAAAATTGAAATAACTCTTTTTTTGAAAAATTCCTTTGTTTTTTTTCAACTCTTATTATAATAGCAATAAGAATATAATATATTTCTTTTAGATTTTTAGATTAATTTGATAAAATTGATATTATTTGATCTTTTTTAGAAGATATCAAGATATTTGTATATAGTGAATATTTAATTTTGTATTATGGTAAAGCTTAAATTTTTAGGAAGTTGTAGGGAAATTGGATGTTCAGGTGTCCTTATTGAATCAAAAAGTGGAATTAAATGCTTATTAGACTACGGAATTGGGTTTAACAATGAAAATAGATTACCACTTGAATTTGATTTTACAAATTTGAAAACAATAGCACTGACGCATTGTCATATTGATCATTCAGGAGCATTACCATATATATACAAAAAAGCAAAAGTACCTTTTCTTACTAATCCCATTTCTCTGGCAATAACGGAAATTTTAATCAAAGATATGATACGAATATCGAATTTTCCATATCCTTTTGGATTTCGAGAGTTGGATCTTCTTAGACAAAATGCTTTATTTCTTAAAAATGGAAATCGGCATAAAATAGATGATAATTTTTTCATAACTTTTTTTAATGCTGGACATATCCCTGGAAGTGTCTCAATTTTACTGGAAATTGATGGTAAAAAAATTTTATACAGTGGGGATATTAATAATCAAAATACGAATTTAGTTAATCCTGCTAATCCAATGGAATTGCCCCAAATAGATGCTTTAATAATAGAATCTACATATGCACTAAAAGAACACCCTTCAAGGAATATGCTTGAAGAAAAATTTATGGAAAAAGTAATAAGTATTACTGAAAATGGAGGAAAAGTTCTGATTCCCGCTTTTGGTGTTGCTCGTTCTCAAGAAGCATTATTAATATTAGAAAAATATGGTTACTCTGGTAATATCTATGTTGATGGATTAGCTAGAAAAATTTCTAAAATTTATTTAGAATATCCAGAATATATTAAAGATTTTAAAAGACTTAGGAGTATTATTAACAGAGTAAAATTTATCTCTAAAAAAAAAGATAGATTGCATGTAAAGAAATCAAATGGAGTAATAATATCTCCATCTGGTATGCTAAAAGGAGGCGCAGCACTAGATTATATTGATACTATCTTGTCTGATCCAATTTCTGCTCTTTATTTAGTAGGTTATCAAATAGAAGGAAGTCCTGGTAGGGGATTATTAGATAATGGATTTTTTGAGTTTACCGAATCAAAAAAGAAAAAAAATTTTCTAATCAACTCGCAAATCGAAGCGAAGTGTGATTATAATTATTTTGACTTCTCGAGTCATGCTGATAGAACACATCTTTATGAATATATAAAAAATATTATATTCCGAAATAAACTAGAGAATAATATCTTTTGTGTACATGGTGATAATAAATCAACAACAACTTTAGCAAGCGAATTAACAAAAAATAATTACAATGCTGTTGCTCCTGAAGCAGGAGAGATTTACCAAATTTAAAACAATTTATTAAAAATTAATCCTGTCTTAATTGATTTCCAATTATTAAATTACAATTTTCTAAAAATACTTCTACTTTATCAATTGGAATTTTAGTTCCAGCAGCGGGAGGATGACCCCCTCCTAATACGTCTAAATTTGATTTTTCACATGCTTCTCTAATTGTTTGTGATAAATTTACACCTTGTTTTACTATGCTTTCATGGGCTCTTCCAGAAACCTTATACACCTTTTCATTTTTTCGTTCTGCTAAACCAAATATTGGTTTGGAATGATCAAATTTATCATTGTTTTCAAAAACTAAAATTGAAGCTATTGTCCCGACAATTGTTTCTGGAATGATATCTTCTCCAAAAAAATATTGGATATTTTCTTTTTGAAGGATTTTTTGATTGTCAAAAAGCCAATTAAGGCTTTTCATTAATATTTTCTTGTAGTTTAATTGAGTTTCTAAAGATTTCTGATACGCATTTTTTCTATCTCCCATAGCAATAGCAATTCCTAATGAAGAATTATTTAATCGACCACATGCATTTAAAAGATTTGAAAATTCGATAGTATCATATAAAACAGAACCAACAACTTCATTTGTTAACAAATATCTGTTAATTATTAATTTTTCTATGATTTTTTGGGGTTCAATATCTAATTTTACTGAAGCAAATTCAATAATAGCAGAAGAAATCTTTTGTTTTTCATCTTTATTAAGCTCAGATAGAGTTTTTATTGATCCATCTGGGTTTTCCATTAAGATTCCTAAGCTTTTCAAAAATATGAGGGTTTTATTTGGGTCACCACTTAAACCCGGCAAATTTATATCTTTTGAATAAGCAATTGCCTCATTTATTGGCTTTATTGAGGAAAAATTTAAATCATTTATAATTTCAATAAGACCTAATTCCAGAGCATCCTCAAGTATTATTGAATTTAATCCAGAAAATGACTTATTTTGATTTTGATTTTGAATATCTCCTGTAGCTCCAACTATTGCTATTGATGACAAATCTATATTTTTCTTGTTCAAACATTTAGCAAAAAAGTAACTTAATCCTGATCCAGATATCTCTATACTTCCATCAAAACCATAAAAATAAGGATTTATATGCCAATTACGTGTATTTTCATAAATTTCATTAATTAGCTCGACATCTTCTTTTTTCGATATATTTTGGGGGAGATGGTGATCTAGCACAATTAAATATTTTTTTTTGTCTTTTGAAATTAATTTCTCTTGAATTTCTTTATATTGACCACTACCAAAATCTGTAAAAAATAAGATTTTACCATTATTTTCTGAATTCTCTACAATTTTAGCGATCTCTTCTTTTTCAAGTTGCTTTAATATCGTAATTTGAAATGGAACATTCTCACGATAAAGTGCCTTACCCAGAATCGCCGCAGCACTTAATCCATCTGCATCTAAATGACTATAAATATGAATAGTTGGTTCTTTTTCATTTAAAAATCTTAGAAAATTATTTTTTACATTCTTTATCGCATTATAGAATTTCTCTAATTTTTCCTCAGAATTATCCATTTTTATAGAAACAGCAAAATAAATATTATATTATATTAAGTTATCAAAATAATAATAAATACTCAATTAAAAAAGTAAAATTAATAAGGTGAAAATAAGTGCATCATGTTAAAATAAATGACTTAGCAAGACAAATATTTGAAAAAATCTCAAATAATAAAGAATACTATAATGCAGAGTTTCAGACTTTAAGTAATGGAGCAAATATTCTTAATATGACAAATGCAAGCTGGGTAGGGGGAAAATTAGTAGCAGAAATTTGTATGGGGGGTTTGGGTACAATAGATTTTTCTTCTTACAATTTGGATGGCCATTATCTACCATGTGTTAATGTTTATACCTCAGAACCAATAATTTCCTGCATGGCCTCCCAATTAGCTGGTTGGAGTGTTAAGTTAAAAAAAGAAGTAGAGAAAAATGGTGAAATAAAGAAAAAAGTAATTTTTCAATCTTTAGGATCAGGGCCAGCTCGCGTTAAGAGTAAGGTGGAAAAACTTTTTGATGAAATAAAATATATTGATGACTCTAACTGTGCTGTAGTCGTTTTTGAAACTCCTAGATCTCCAAATGAAGAAGTTATGGATATTATTGCTCAAAAATGTGGCGTTGAAACAAGTGATACTTATGCATTATATGCTCCAACAGCATGTTTAACAGGTTCAATCCAAGTAAGTGCTAGAATTGTTGAAACTGGGCTACACAAACTGCATGAAATTGGATTTCCAATAAACACGATAAATAATGGTTTTGGGACAGCAACTATAGCTCCCATTGCAAAAGATGATCTTAATGCTATGGGACGTACAAATGACTCGATAAGTGCAGCAGGGACAACTTATTACACTGTTAATGTTGAAAAAGAAAATGAGGAGGAATTATTTGAAATCATTAAGAAAGCACCCGCAAATACTTCATCTAGTTATGGTAAACCGTTTATAGAAACATTTAAAGCAGCAAATTATAATTTCTATGATATCGACCCTGGATTATTCGCTCCCGCAATTTACACAGTAACAAATACTTTAACTGGAAATACAATAACAGTTGGAGAAATAAACCATAATTTATTAAAAAAATCTTATGGATTAATTTAGTTCTCAGTTATAATTTAAGATTTTTATTTAAGAATTAATTTTTTTGATTAATATGTATTAAATTAAATTTTCATTAATTCTTCTTCATACTTTAGGATCTCATCATCAGAAATATCACGATCAAACTTTATATCTCGCTGTATTCCTAGATATGCACAAGCAAGTTTTGCAGCAGCAGCAACTTCTGCTTTTTTAATAGTAATTGAATATTCATCCTGTTGAATTTGATCTTCTTGGTAGAGTTTATCTTGAAATTTCCTATCTTGAATTTGAATGGCTCGTTCGTTTTTCATTTTGTATAATAATGAAGCCATTTTATTTGCTACTTTAAAAGGTAATTGATTTTTTACAATTAATCGAATGATATTGTTCACATCAAAATAATTAAGTGTATCATATTTAGCCCGAAGGAAACTCTTAAGATTTTCAGAGTTCCTTTCACATTCAATTTCCATCCAATCATGAATTGCGAGTTTTCTTCTAAAAAATATTAGCTCCCAATCAATATTGAGCTCTTTCAATAGTTCGAACAACATATCATCATTTGAATTTCTTGATTCTATGATGATATAAAGTTGTAATCCATAATATTTATGCTCTTGTTGAAGAAAAAATCCTCTTTGCTGCATGGAAGCAAGAATAAGCACTTTTATAGAATAAATATTCTGTGAAACATTTTTCTTTCCACAATTAAGATAAATAACATTCCCTTCCTCACTAATATATTCACTATCTAAAAATCCTAAAATACTTTCTTTGTTATCTCTAATAAAATTCCTCAAACCAGTTAGTGTCGGTTTTACATCGAATTTTACTAAATCATTTTCACCAATTGTTACATAATCGTGGAAATTACTTCCAATAGCTAATTTAATCGAATTTAATTTAAGCTCCTTATCTATACCGAAAACTTTTTGAAAAGCATCATTTATTGGAAATACTTCTTTTTCTAAAATCTTAGTATCTGCTATAGAACTCTCATAAGGCTCTGGATCATTTAGCATTTTATTAAGAACTGGAGCTTCTGAAGCATCAACTTCAATTTCATAAGTTTTTGCCAAATCTTTTCGTATTACGTAGTAGGATCTTTTTTTCTTGTTATAAATAGAAAGCGAAATATGATCATCTAATACAGCTCTAAATTTATCAATAAATTTATTTTCAGTATTATCTGACCCTATCCTTCTTCTTCGAATTTTTAATCAACTAAATTTGCTTAAAATTATCTTCTTTCACTTAATGAATTATTAAAATTTTTATCTTAAATTCTTATCTAAAAAATATTATAAGAATTTTCTATATTAATTAAAAAATATCACTCTTTAAAAAGAAAGTAATTTATAAAAATTATCTTTTTAATTTTAGTTTAGATTTCATCTTCTAATAAAAAAGTGTCCCCTTTCAGTACATAGATAATGGTAGAACCGAAATTATTGCGAGTAGTGTATCTATCTCCTTGGACGTCTAATATTTCTATTGAATAGGATAGCCTTCGTTGTTTTAAAATTTCTTCAATGATTTTTTTTTCTTCTTGAAGATCCATGATATTGATTCATTATTCACTTCAAAAAAATTTTATTATTTTAATCAAAAAGAAATCTAAATTAAAATTAGAAATTAAAAATGTTTTACATCTTAAAATTAATTAGATTTAACTTAAATTTATAACTCGATTCTTAATCTAATTATTTCAGCATCTAGAATTATTAAATCAGAAAGAATAAAATATAAGTGAAAATAATACGAAAAATCCTCATTTTGATATAACTTTTTTAAGTATTTAAAACATCCAAATTATAGGTTCATATAATTTATTCGACTAAAAAGCCTAAATAAAAATTAAAAAATTTAAAAGATATTATCTTTTCTATGAAATTATTCATTACAGATTTAACTCAACTCTACTTATTTTGCCAAAAATATAACTTTAGAATAATCTCTTTAATTTTATAGTTAATTCTCCTTATTAAAAAATCGAATTTTTTTTATTAAATCATACATATTTTTATATATTAAAAAACATGTTTAATTAAAAGCATGTCTTTTACTTTATTATTTCTGCCTAAATACGTTTAATTTTAATTTTTGAAATAGAATGGCTAAACAGAAACTAGATATCGGATTTTTTACTTCAATGTATTCTCAAGTCAATGGTACTGCGATTGCTTGTAGAAATCTTGCTGAAGCAATAACTAAATATACAGGACATAACGTTCATGTGTTTGCACCAGGGATAGAACGACAAAAAATCAAACCGGATAATCTATATCTCCATAATTTTTTTGGTGCTAAAATTGCACCTAAAACTGGTTTTGTATTAAGTTTTCCTATACATAGATATTTTTTTTGTTCTCATGATTATCTTGATATTGCACATCTTCACACACATGCATCTTTTGGTTCGATGGGCATTAACTGGGCAAAATATATTGGAATACCGATGGTTGGTACTCATAATTCTCCTCTTTCATTTTATACAGCACAATATATACCTGTATTTGGTAAGCTTTTATCGAGAATGGACTGGGTTTGGCGTTACGAAAGGCATATATTAGATAAATATGACTTAGTATCTGTCCCAACTAAATCTAAAAAGGATTTACTTAGAGAACAACGATTTAAAGAACCTATAGTTTGTTTGACCAATGGTATATCAGATTTATACTTTACAGATGTTAAAGAAAATGGAATACGTGATAAATATGATTTAGATAATAAGAAGATTCTTTTATATGCTTCAAGGTTGTCTCCTGAAAAACACCAAATGAGTATTATCAAAACCTTCAAAAAAATCCAAAAAGAAGTTCCAGATTCTCATTTAGTCCTAGTTGGCAGTGATGGACCATCGACTTCTCATATTCAAAAATTAATTAAGAAAAGGCATTATAGAGATATTGTTTCTTATCTTGGACGCGTACCATTTATTGATTTATTGAAACTCTATAATACTGCAGATTTAGCTTGCCTTTGGTCTTGGGTGGAAGCTGAAGGTTTAGTATTAATAGAAGCAATGGCACAAGGTACCCCATGTATCGGTGCAAATGCAGTTGGAATCTCCAATGTAATACGTCATGGTCAAACTGGCTATTTGGCAGATAATCTTGATGATTTCAAGGATAAAACTATAAAATTATTAAAGGATGATGATTTGCGTGCCAAAATGGGGATTCATTCAAAAATGGTTGCGCAAAACTACCGTATAAGTAAGGTTGCGAAGACTTGGATTAAATTATATAAGTTTTTAATAAATGAATTATATCCATTAAGATATTATAAAAAGGAAAGAAAGCAAAGAGTTGAATTGGTTAAAGAATTCATCCATAAATTGCCTATTGTCACCTTTTAAAATTCAACTAAAAATTGTAAGTTTCTCTAAGTTGTTTTAATTTTAATTTGCATTTCGTACAGAAAGTCTTATTTTTATTATCAATTTCTTTCACTTCAGAAGAGTATTGCATTACACAGGTTTTTTCATAACAATGATCAGGTCCTAAAATTAAATGCCCAATTTCATGTGTAATTTCTTTAATAAGCCGTTCCTCAAACAAATTTCTATCTTTTTGCCTATTATAGAAACTCTCCTTTAATTTCAATGAAGAAACAACACAACAGTGATGTTTTAAATTAGTTTCTCCAAATAAAAATATGATATTATCATCATTGCTGGAATATAAAGGAAGATTTGTAATAGCTAATATCATCCCTAGATTTGCCTCAATTCTCTTATTTATAAGAATTTGATAAAACTTATTCGTAGGATGTATTTTCATTTTCACCAAAGATTTATTAATTTCTTTGAATTCTTTTTTCACACCTTTAGAAAATAGTTGATTTGAAAAACTATATTCCCCTATACATACAATATCAAAAAAGAATGAATCAAATACTTGATTTAAATGAGCTTTAAGTTTTTCAAAAAGGATATTACTATACTCACTAAAAAAAAGAATGCCGAAATGACATGGTAAAATAAGTTCTTTAAGTTCATTATCGTGCAATTCAAATTCTTCATTATAAGCAATTCCAATTTTAAATAATTTATTTTTCAGATCATTTTTAGCTTTAACAATTTGGCGCAAGTATTTCTGTATTCTTGCCATTATTAGAGAGAAAAACATTCCCTCTTTTAAGAACTTTCTCTTATGTAGTTTAATATGAAAATAACTGGTTTAATTTTATTATTAATAGGTATTTAAGTCAATATTAATATTATAAATTAAATTAAATAATAAAAGTAAAAAAGTTATTTTAAGAAGATGACAGATCTTTCAGAAAATCAAGAGGAAATAAATTTTAATACTGAAGAAATAAATAAATCTGAAAATCAATCAGAAGTAGATAAAGAAATAATTAAGAAAGATTTTATCCCACACTTCTTTCCAACTTATAGAACCAAAAGAAAACTTTATCCTATTCCTATATTACTAGTAGTTATAATAGCAGGAATATTAGCATATTTGACTTATATTGAGGCTGGAGTACAAATCGATGGTGGATATTTCTCAGAAAGTGATCTCGGCGCATTAGGAGGTATTTTAAACGGGCTGATTTATACTGCGTTAGCAGGAGTATCCGCATTCGTTATTATCTTCATAATAAAGAAGAAAGGAATTGGTGTGTTAATGTATATTTTTGGTTTTAGCTTTGCACTGATAAGTTTTTTCCAAACATGGTTTTTTGGAGAAATAATAATATATTTAATATTTCCTACATCACCTGTTCTATTTTATTTGTTTTATATTGAATTGATTTTTCTTTCTGCAGCATTTACAATTCTTCTAATATATCAATATTTTACTTCAAAATCAATAAAAACCAAAAATTTTATAGTGTTGTACATTGGTTTATTAATTGGAGCATCTATGGGTGTATTGATGCCTCTTTGGACAACTTTAGCTATTTTAATTGGGATTTCATGTTGGGATATTTTCGCAGTATTATATAAACATGGTCCAATTAAGCAATTAATTGATATTGCATCAGATTCAGCAGGAGAGGACAAATTTTCAGAATCAGAATTGAAAGAAAAAATTGACTCGGGGGAATTTGAATATGATACATCAAAATTAGAGATTGGAATCGGAGATCTAGCTTTTTATAGCATGCTAACTTCAAGTGCCTTAGTTCAGACAAATAATCTATTAGTAATGATCTTTACTGCTTTTGCAATCGTTATTGGTACAGGAATAACAATTTCAGGATTAAAGAGAAATAAACTTTTACCTGGACTTCCTATTTCAATCTTTCTTGGAATAGGCACAATGTTACTTTCTTGGTATTTAGTTTCTGTTTTTCTTGTTTAATTAAAATAAATTTTTATTAAAAAAATTTACATCAAAATATGGTTTAGATGAATAATAATATCAAAAATATAAATTCAATTGCCGTCATTGGCGCTGGAACAATGGGTCATGAAATTGCTCAGGTTATTCTAATGGCGGGCTTCAATTCTGTAATATTACATGATCTGAAAGAGGAAATCCTTAAAAATGCTGCAAAGAAAATTAATTATGGATTGACAAGATTAGAATCTAAGGGTAGATTAAAAGAGGGATATAAGGCCTCTAACCTTATGGAGCATCTCCATCTTGAATCTGATTTTAAGAGAGCTGTGTCTAATGCAGATTTTGTGTTTGAAGCAATCCCTGAAATTATGACGCTTAAACAAGAATTATTTGCTAAATTAGGCAAATTTACTTCAAACAGTACTATTCTTGCTACTAACACATCGACGATGAGTATAACTGAAATTGCCTCTTCTTCAAATAAAACTGACAAAGTTATTGGTACTCACTTTTTTACCCCAATTGTAGTTCTTCGTTTAATTGAAATAATTAAAGGAAAAGACACTTCAGAAGAAACTGTTAAAATAACTAAAGCTGTTTGTGAGAAATTACCTGCTCTTAGAGGTAAAAGATTTTTACCAGTACTTCAAAAAGAAAGTCCTGGATTTATTGTAAATAGATTAACTATCGGTTCAAATTTATATTTAAACTGGTTACTTGATTATGCATATGTGAATGAGATTCCTTTAGAAGAGATAGATGCTGATACAAAGAATCTAATGGAACTTGGACCATATGCCAGATGGGATTATCTAGGGCTTGATGTCATTTATAATGTTTTTAAATATTTTGAGAAAACGGTTTCTCCAGATTTTAAGCCTGGAAAAATATTAAAAGAAAAAGTGGATAAAGGATATTTAGGTAGAAAGACTCAAAAAGGACTTTTCAATTGGTCAGAAGGGAAACCATTAATAAAAAAAGATAAAAAAGCTGGACTTTTTAATCTTGAGCTTTATATGGCAATTCAATTAAATGAGGGATGTAAGCTGATAGAAGAAGGGATAGTTTCAGGATACAAGATAATTGATGAAACAATGCTAGCTGGAATGGATACTCCCGGACCTTTTGGAGCAGGAAAAAAAAACTATACCAGATGGTCTAATATGTTAGAAGAATTTGTTAAAGTATCAAAGCTATCATACTTAAAGCCAATAAAGTTAATGAAATCTGGTGGATTTATTAAAATGCGGTAATTATACCGATATAATGGATAAAAGATAATTATTATAAAACATTATAGATTTTAAAATTAAAAATATATGGATCAAGAAAATAAGAATGTCTGAATCGGAAGAATCTCCTAGAACTGGTTTTGATAAGATTATAGAATATTTTAATAAATCACTTGAAATAAATCATCCAGTAGCAATAGCAAAAATAGTTGAAGATACTGGTTTCTCTTGGAGTTTTATTAAAAAAACCCTGAATAAAATAAATAATGATTATGATGGATTTCATTTTGAAAAATCGGGAAGTACGTGGATAACTTGGAAAGATCGAGATCACTTAATTAAAAAATTAGAACAAACTTGTTCCAATTTATTAGATGATTTTGAAGATTCTTGAAATACCTTTTGTTAGTACCAACTTTTCATAAAAAAGGATTTTATTTATAAAATTTTCGTTCTCCAATATATTAAAAGGATTAATTCGTGCTTTTTCTTCATATAAAAAATATATAATAAATCATATTATGAGTCTTAAAGCGAGCTTTCTTTCGCAATTAAAATTGTTAATTTGCCCGTTTGAAAATATATGTAATTTACCAAAAAAGGAATTTTTATGTAAAATTCCTGAATGTAAAAATTGTACTAATTATATAGAAAAAGCAAAAAATCTCAAAAGAAAAGTTCTCTACTAAACCTTAAACTCTTATAACAAATTAGATTTCTTAAATTTAATTGGACTTTTCTGGATTATCCAATCCTTTTATAGCTATTTATTAGAAATTGAGTTCTTTAAATTACTTTTAACTTGAACATATTTAAGGAGACATAGTAATTCTTCTTTATTGCATACATTAACAATTCCAAGTAAATTTTCTGATCAAGATTTAACACAGTGTTCACAATCAAATATAAAATTCAGAGAGATTTATTTCTCTCTAACACTCATAGTTTTTAATATTCATATAAAATTTTTGCAGATAACTTGGTTAAAAATACAATCGACAACGGATACTTATTAAATCTTCTTTACTAATAGAGTATACATTGTACGAATTTTCTTTTTTAAAGTATTTTTCATTTGGAAGTCTACCTTCAACAATCCGAAAGAATATTTTATCGTTTTCAATCCATAGACAATCTACCATTAAGCTAATTTTATTTCGAGCTCCCGTGCTATATATTTGGAAAGCTTCAAAGGTATGTAATTTTGACTCCATACTTTTTTTTTTCAAATAAAGATTTAAACCTCTGTATTAAATAAAAATATATAAAAATATTAAAGGGAAAATTAGATTTTTATTCTAAAAGAATACCTTTCTTCTTTAATATTTCTCTTATAATAGTTTCAAAAATCATTTGATTGTTTTGACCACTTTTCGAGGATGTTTCAAAGAAGTATTCTATATTATATTTCTCTTTAAATTCATTAGCATGGATAAGCTCTACACTTCTTTGTTTATCTGCTAAATCAAGTTTTTCTCCAACTAAAATGAATATTGGGTTGGTCGTATTATCATTAACGATTTTGAACCATTCATTTAAAGAGTCAAAACTTGTTCTACGAGTGATATCATAACATAATAAGCATCCAGCCGCTCCTCTTGAATAATTTGGTAAAAATAATCTAAACCTTCGTTCGCCAGCAAAATCCCATATTTGAAGCCTAACTTTAAATTTTTTTTCAAACTGAAGGTCATATGTAGCGAGATCAGTTCCTATTGTGATTTTTTGCGGAATAAATTGTCCAGTCGTTAATCTTTGTACCATAGTACTCTTTCCTACACCTCCATCTCCCACAATGACGACTTTAAACAATAGTTTCCGCTGAGTCATAATCCAGAATCGAATCTTTTTACGAGATAATTAATAATAATATAAATATTAGTTAAATAAAATTTTATTCAATTTTCAATTGTTCCTTTATTTTCTTGTTCATTTCCTTTAGACCTTCTAATATTATCGCTTGTTTATTGTATGGTAATTCTTCAATAATAGAGTCTAGTTTCTCTCTATCTATATCATTAATACATTTATAGTTCTTAAATAACAGAAAGATCGTTATCAATGGTGAAATTAGTAGAAATCCATAGAATAAGCAAGAAAATATCAAAATTTGAGTCCCTGGAAGGTTTAATTGTATTCCCAAATTTACATCATTTATGAAAAATATAGAAAATATATTTAGAATATTAACAAACAAAAAAATTATTAGAGTAATATAAGAACTTAACCTTAAGCTTTTTAAATTTAAAGATGCAAGTATTTCATATAATTTCTCATCGGACACTTGACTGGAATATTCTTGTTTTTTATTTTCTGATTTATTAATTTTAATTTCAATTCTTGTATTTTTCCAAAGATCAAGATAAATCCAAAAAAAACCAAATGTATAGAAAAAAACAAATATTATCTGGAAAAAAGTAAAATAATTATTAATTAAATGAGGATTAGTCAACGATTCTCCCCCTAACCAATATAATAAGATTAATTGAAATAGCGTACAGAAAAATAAACGATTTGCATGTTTTTTTTCTAATCCTAATGGATTGTATTTAATTGAACTATTAATCAATTCAGTTCTTGGTTTATTTACCCAAATTATTCTAAAAAATATTGAAAATGTAAAGCTAATTAAAGGAAATAATAGTATAAGAATATTATTCCATCCTTGAGCGAGGATTAGTAAAAATAGGAAAATAAACAAGATTATATCTCTTATTAAACTTTCAGAAATTAAATCTTTTAATGATAAATGATACGTTTCACTCTTTTTTTCTATCATTTTTTTATTAAAATTTACTTATTAAATAAATTTTTATGATATTCATTAAGAATCTTTTAATTTTCAATTTAAGCATTTAACTCTTAATTTAAAGTATAAAAATTTAAATTAAGCATATTATTTTATTCCACATTATATACGAAACACATTAATAGTGTAAGTGTGTGTAGAATCTATGAATACTGAACTAGATAATATAAAAAAAACTGCTCTTTATTCCGTTCATTTAGAAAATGGTGCTCGTATGGTCAATTTTGCTGGATGGAAAATGCCAGTCCAGTATATTAGTATAATTGAAGAACATGAAGCTGTTCGATCCAATGCAGGTGTATTTGATATCTCACATATGGGTGAATTTATTTTAGAGGGTAAAGATGTAATAGATTTTTTACAATATATAATGATTAATGATTTAAAATTATTGGAACCCTCTAAAGGACAATATTCTTGTATGTGTTATGAAAATGGAACTGTTGTGGATGATCTTGTATACTATGAAGAAAATCCAGAACTCTTCAGAATGATTGTTAATGCAAGTAATATAAATAAAGATTTAAAATGGTTAAATGAACATATAGAAAATTACAATGTTGAAATTAAAGATCTATCGATTGAAAGATCTCGTTTAGCATTTCAGGGACCTAAAGCAGATGAATATCTCCAGCCAATTATTGATACTGATCTTACTAAAATTGATAGATTTTATTTTAAGCATTGTAACATACAAGATACACCAGTATTTATAGCTAGAACAGGCTATACCGGTGAAAGAGGATTTGAATTATCATTTGATAGCAAATTTGCTGAAAAAATCTGGAATGATTTAATAAAGACTGGTGCTAGTCCTGCTGGTCTAGGTGCAAGAGATTCTTTAAGATTAGAGGCTTGTTATTCCCTTTATGGTCATGAAATAAATGATTCAATTACACCTGTTGAAGCAGGTCTTTTTTGGTTAGTAAAACCTAAAGAGGGAATTGATTATATTGGAAAAGAAGTATTAATAAAGCAAAAAACTAAAGGAACTGATAGGATCATAGTGGGCTTAAACCTAAAAGATAAAGGAATTATAAGAGAAAATTATAAAATTTTTAAAGATGGGGATCAAATTGGATTTGTAACATCAGGAGGATATTCACCAACTCTTAAGAAAACCATAGGATTAGGTCTAGTGAATAAACTATATAGTGAAGTTGGAACTGAAATTCAAATCGAAATCCGTAATAAGCTTTTAAGGGGAGAGATTGTTTCTATACCATTTTATCGTAATGTGTAAAATGAAATAAATTATAATATAGAAGTGAATAGAAATGAAATATATGTTTCCAAATGAATTAAAATATACCTCAACTCATGAATGGATAAGACTAGAAGATAATATTGCTACTGTTGGAATTACTGATTATGCTCAACACCAACTAGGGGATATTGTATTTGTAGAACTTCCAGAAGTCGGTATGGTTTTTGAAAAAGGAAGCAATGCTGCAGAGATAGAGTCAGTAAAAGCCGTTGGAGATTTGATTATGCCATTATCAGGAGAAATTGTCAGTATAAATGAAAAACTTGCTGATACTCCAGAACTTATAAATTCTTCACCATTTAGTGATGGATGGATAATAAAAATTAAGATTTCTCACATGATTGAATATGATGATCTCTTAACTACAGAGGATTATAAAGAAATAACTCAAAAAGAAATAGATTAAAATTTTTGACTGATTATTTTTATTAATTTTTATATTTGTATATAAATGAGTTTGATTTTTAAATGGATTTTATACCTCATGATGACAAGACTATAAATGAAATGTTAAAGATTATAGGCGTTAACTCATTACATGCACTCTTTCAAGATATTCCTAAAGATTTATTGATACAAGACTTAAATATACCCTCTGGTATCTCTGAACCTGATCTTTTAGATTATATAAAAAAAATCTCTAAAAAAAATAAAAAATATTCAAATTCCTTCTTGGGTGCAGGGTTTTATAATCATTACATTCCAACTTTAGTGGATTTTGTGATTTCTAGATCTGAATTCTATACCTCTTATACTCCCTACCAAGCTGAGGCTAGTCAAGGATATCTTCAGGCTATTTATGAATATCAGACTATTATTTCACGATTAACTCAGATGGATGTTGCTAATGCGAGTATGTATGATGGGTCGACAGCCCTCGCTGAAGCAGCAATAATGGCTACGTTTATTACACGTAAAAAAACAGTAATATTAGTAGATGGTATTCATCCAGAATATGAAAAAGTCGTAAAGACCTATTGTTGGGGACAAAATATTGAAATTAAAAAAAGTTCTGAAAAAAATTTGCCAAATATATTGAATAATGAATTAGCAGCTTTATTGATTCAGAGTCCTAATTTTTATGGAGATATTGAAGATATTTCTAACATTGTAAAAAATGTAAGAAATAAATGCCCAAATTGTATAATTATCCAAGTCATGACAGATCCAACCTGTTTAGGACTACTTAATCCACCAGGATTAAATGATATAGATATTTTTGTCGCAGAAGGGCAATCTTTTGGATTAAATTTATCTTTTGGAGGTCCCGGCTTGGGAATTTTTGCTGTGAAACAAAAATATTTAAGAAAAATGCCGGGTAGATTAATTGGAAAGACAAAAGAAATAGATGGAGATCGAGAAGGATTTCTTTTAACTTTACAAGCACGTGAACAGCATATTCGTAGAGAAAAAGCAAGCTCTAATATTTGTACAAATCAAGCATTATGTTCATTAGCTGCATTAGTCTACCTTTTAGCTCTAGGAGGTACAGGTTTAAAAAAAATTGCACTTCAGAATATTCAAAAAGCTCATTATCTGAAAGAAAAACTGCATAAAATTCCTGGTTATAAAATATTAAATAAGAAACCAACTTACAATGAATTTTTAGTTCACTGCCCTAATATTGATTCACTAATTGATCAATGTAAGCAAAATGATATCTTACCACCGCTCAAAATCTCGCATTATTATCCTGATATGAAAAACATAGCATTAGTATGTGTTACTGAAATGAATTCAAAAAAATCAATTGATAAATTCATAGAAATAGCATACTCAGCATCAAACATAAAAATAGAGGTAAAATAATTATGAATTCCAATATACAATTAATTTTTGAAAAGGGAACTAAAAACAAAATTTGTAATTTTGTCCCAGAAATGGATTTAGAAGTTTTGGATATTAACAGAATTTTACCCACTAATTATCAAAGAAAAAACCTACCAATTCCAGATATTCCTGAAATTGAAATAGTACGTCATTTCATTAATTTAAGTAGTAAAAATTATGGCGTAGATACAGGAATCTATCCCTTAGGGTCCTGTACTATGAAATATAATCCTAAAGTTAATGAAAAAGTCGCAAAATTATCTGGATTTGCAAAAATCCATCCTTTACAAGAAGAAAATGAAGGTTCATTAGAAATAATCTACCACCTTTCAAAGATGTTAGGAGAAATAACAGGAATGGAGGGTTTTACATTACAACCAGCAGCAGGTGCCCATGGAGAACTAGTGGGGTTGCTAATAATAAAAAAGTATTTTGAGAGTAGAGGTATTGAAAAAAATAAGATAATCGTTCCAGATTCAGCACATGGAACAAACCCTGCATCAGCAAAAATGGCAGGTTTCTCAATTATTGAATTGAATTCAAATGAATCTGGTGAAGTTCCATTAGATCAACTAGAATTTGCTATGAAAGGAGGTGATGTTGCAGGTATTATGCTTACAAATCCAAATACTTTAGGTGTATTTGATAGACAGATAAAGGATATTACAAGAATAGTTCATAAATATGATGGTTTGTGTTATTATGATGGAGCCAATCTAAATCCCATACTAGGAATATGTCGCCCAAAAGACATGGGTTTCGATATCATTCATCTAAATTTACATAAGACTTTTTCAACTCCTCATGGTGGTGGAGGACCAGGATCAGGACCGATCGGAGTTGTAAAGGAATTAATTAATTACCTCCCAGAACCATGTTTAGTTTCTACTGAACAAGGAATAGTCTGTCAAGAACAAAATGAAAAATCAATTGGAAGAATAAAAGCTTTTTGGGGAAATTTTAGTGTGATTCTTAGAGCTTATGCCTACATTTTAGCTTTAGGCGCTGAAGGATTAAAAAAAGTTGGACAGATCGCAGTATTAAATGCAAATTATTTAAGAAAAAAGTTACAAGAAAAATATAATCTTCCCTATAATCGAATATGTCAACATGAATTTGTACTTTCAGATAAAGGTTTACCTAATGAAATCACTACTGAAGATATCGCGAAGCGAATACTCGACTATGGAATTTATGCTCCCACTATATATTTTCCATTAATAGTTTCTGGGGCTTTGATGATTGAACCTACTGAAACTGAATCAAAACGATCATTAGATTATTTTATTGAAGTCATGAATAAAATTTATCAAGAAGCTACGGATAGTCCTCAACTTGTTAAAAATGCTCCCTTAAATTTACCTATTAAACGTTTAGATGCTGTTTTAGCCGCAAGAAAGCCGATATTACGTGATTAAGAATATTTTTTTCTTTAATAAATAAATTTTAATAGTCTATTTTAATATAAATGCTAAGATTGTATGAGATATATAATTTAGATTTTGGTGCTTAAAAATAAACTATTTATCATTTTTTCCATATGAGCAATTCAGAGAAAATCAAGAAAAAATTATTCAACAAATTGAAAATAGTTCAAGCGAAAGAAAAATCACACTATTACTCGCTCCTAATGGAACAGGAAAAACAATAATTGCTTTATGTGGACTCCTCAGTCTAGTTTATGAGAAAAATCTAAAAATAATATATATGTGCAGAACTCATTCTCAAAATAAGCGAATAATTAAAGAACTGACGAAAATTTCTCAAAAAATAAAAGAAGACAATTTGAAAATTAAGTTAAACGCTCTATCAATACGTGGTAGAAATGAAATGTGTCTTAATGATACATTATTATCACTAAAATTAAGTCCAACAGAATCAATGTCTGTTTGTTTCGACTTAAGAAAAAACAAAAATTGTCCATACTTCCTGAATTTATTAAAACTTAAAGGAAAGTATGAGAATATAATATCAATTGCTCCAGATTTATTTAACAACCCAGTTGAAGCTGATGATCTGATTGATTTCTGTCGAGAAAAAAAGTTATGCCCCTACTTCCTGAGTAAATTTTTACTTGAAGCTATGAGAGTTATCATATGCAATTATCAATGGATTTTTAATCCTCACATACGTGAATCATTTTTGGAATTTATTGGTCAAGAGCTTCAAAATTGCATTTTGGTCTTAGATGAATGCCATAATATAATTGATGTTGCAACAGACATTAATTCAAAAACTATTACTCCTTATTCCCTTAGATTATGTTTGAAAGATCTTGAAATGTATAGATCGCCTATTAAAATGCAACATTTTGTAAAAGTAATTTTAGATCAATTAAATGAACAAAAAGGGTTATTAAATGTCGAAGAAAAAGCACTTAATCCTTCGAAGTTTATGGAAAATGTCTATAAAAAGTTAGGGATTCATGATCTAAATCAATTTAAGAATTTAATCGAAGATATTTATGAATATAGTTTATCAATTCATGAAGAGAAGCTTGCCAATGGTGAAATAGCAAGAGATTTTGTAGGGAATTTAGCTGAATTTTGGCTTAAATGGTTGAAGACTTATACTTTGGAAAATTATTTCTTTTGTTTAAATAAAAAAGAAATTAGAGGTAAATTATATATCTCACTTGAGATAGTGGCATTAGATCCTAGAGAAATTTCCATCCCAATATTTAAAAGAGTCTATACCTGCCTAAATCTTTCTGGGACAGTAAATCCGTATGTCTATAATAATTTAATGGGTTTAAATGAATGTGGAAAGAGTTACAAAGGTATTATTGCTGATTCTCCATTTAGCAACAATAATATAAAAGCAATTATAACAGAAGGTGTCGATACAAAAAGAAGTAGTAGAACTTCATTTATGTATAAAAAAATGATCGAAAAAATAAATGAAGTCTTAAGCTGTACTCCTGCAAATATTGGAATTTTTTGTGCCTCTTATCAAATTCTTAATGGCCTTATTTTAAATGGAATAGAAACAGTAATAAAAGATAATAATAAGAAATTATATATTGAAGAAACAGGATTGACTGCATCTGAAAATGCATCTTTAGTCGATGATTTTAAAAGTATGGCTTCGGACGGAGGGGCTGTGTTATTGGGAGTATGTGGAGGAAGAAATTCCGAAGGGGAAGATTATCCGGGCGATTTCATGAATTCTGTAATCATTGCGGGCTTTCCTTATCATTTACCGACTCCTAGAGTAGGAGCAAAAATAAAATATTATGATAGAGTTTTTAAAAAGCAAGGATGGAATTTTGCTTATCTATATCCCGCAATACAAAGAGCTAATCAAGCATCTGGAAGACCTATAAGAAAATTATCTGATAAAGGAGCAATAATTTTTATGGATAGTAGATTTAAAGAAAAATATAAGTGGATTTCTGATTGGATTAGGAATGAATTAGAATTGATACCAGATATGCCAAACGCATTAATTAAATCTTTATCCCCTTTTTGGAAAACTAATTAATTTTGTTATTAATAACTTTAAATTTAAAAAAAATAATCAATACAGATATTAAAGGAAAGATTATCAGAAAGTACATAGAAAAGTAATAATCTTGATTAAAAGTTAATAAAAAACTGAAAAAAAGACCTCCAAAAAAACTACCTGAAAAAACACTTGTATTAGCATATCCTATATAACGTCCTTTATTTTTTGGAGTCGTATTTTGAGCAATATATATCGTAGTAGCTGCCCAGTGTAGAGAATAGCTAAAAGAAACTAAAATTTGAAAAAATAAATAACTCCAGAAATTATTAGAAATAATATATCCAAAGATAGATATCGCACTTAAAATGTAACCAGATATCATAAAAGATTTAATATTTTTAATCGAAATAATATGACCTATTAATAACATCTGAAAAAATTGTAATAGAAAGTTTATTCCAATCAAAAATCCTACTTCAATATCATTACCTAAACTAGCGAACATTAAGATTGCTAAGATAGGCATAATTGGTTTGATACTAAAATTTCTAAAAAACAAACCGAAATAAATTGATTGAGAAATCGGTTTTTCGGCATCACGATTATTAAATAATAGTTTAGAGTTATCTATATCTTCTTTACTATTGTATCTTTCCATTATTAAAGATCTATTTTCTCGTATAAAAGCAACAAAAGCTATTATTGGCAGTGAGAGAATAAAAATAAATAGGAATATTTTCTCGATCCCATAGAAATCAATAAAAATACCCCCTGATTGAGCTCCAACAAACCAACCAGCAACAATTGCAGCGTTAAAGTAAGAAACCATCTTTTTATCATCTTCTACTAATTCCGCAAACAATGTCATCAACAAACTTGAAGATGCCATAAAAAATCCGAAAAAGAAAAGTAAAATAACTGTTAAAATCAGATCTTGATATAAAAACAAAAGTAAAAATGCCATATTCAAGCCTAATGTTCCAAATAAGATAAATAAAAATCTATTCTGCGTTTTATCGGACATATATCCATATAATGGGGGAAAAATAAAGGCAGTTAGAGGAAAAATAGTGATTATCAATTGCATTAAGGGTTTCTCTACACCCAAATGTAAAATATATCTTGGAGCATAAGTATAGACAATTATTGCTGCAACATTAAGGATAAAAACTGAAATTAAAATGAAAAGGACAGATCTTTTTGAAATTATCATAACTAGAGCCTCTAAATTTTCAATAAGTGTAGATCTTTAATCGTATCATATAATTCAATTAATTTCTTTGAGACAATTCTCCATCGGAAGTTATTTTCAACTCTTTTATAACAATTTTCCTTGATTTTAGTGTAACATTTAGGATCTAAAAGCACTAGAGATTCTAAAATTTTATCAGGAATCTGGTTAACAAGTTTAAAATTTTCAGTTTCATATATATTTTCTTTACTTTTTACTTTATCTGAGATTTCTTTTAATTTGAATAGAGATATTAAAGCATCTGCGAATTGTTTAGGATTGTCATTATCGATTAAAATTCCAGTACCTATTTCTGGATAATTTCTAATATCTATAATTGACTCTTGAAAACCTCCTACCTTAGTTGCTATTATAGGTAGCTTTATTGACATAGCTTCCAAGGCAATGATACCAAATGGTTCCCATCTTGACAATGCTGAGTATACATCTGAACAAAGGTGAGCAAGATGAAAAATTTCTTTTGCAACCCCAAAGACAATTCTAAGGTTATCAGGATATTTCTTAACATAATCTGCATAGATGCGTATTTCATTTAGGCTATATTCTGTAGGTAATATGAGAAATAGAAATTTGGCATCAGGGATCACTTTTACAATATCTGGAATGGCATCTAATATGGTTTCAAATCCTTTCTGTGGTGATATTCTCCCTGTAGTAATCATTAATGGACCTGAGTCTACAAAAGCTCTAATATATCCGTCCCTAATGAATTCATTTCCATCTGAGATCTCTTTGATTACATCTAGAACTTTTTCAGATTGAATTAAGGGGCTTTTATCTAGATGTGACAATTTATAGGTCAATAAGTATTTTTTCATATCTGTGGTAGTTAAACTTTCATCCCATGGGATTTGTAAGACGTCTCTTATTTCTCGTCCGTGTATACTCAAAACCTGTTGATATATCTCATTATAATCCCAATCACAACCATCCCAGACAAAATTAGATTTAAATTCTATTAATTCTTTACCACAATTAGGTATTATGTCTGACTTTAAGTAAGATTGACTAACTGTTGTCACTAGATCGCTAACAAAAGCACCTATCATCTCAACAGTTGGAATATTATACTCTTTGGTTTTTTCCATACAAATCTTGAAAATCTCATTTAAATTTAATTTCTTAAGACCTTCTCTTAAATGAATGGAAATTAGTGTATCATCTATTCCACATGCTTTATAAAAATTTATTGGATATCTTGGCCATGTTAGTAAATGAATTGTAATTATCGATGCAACGTCCAAATCATTCTTAGCTAATAATTGTTTTATTCCAATAAAAGGTATAACCGCATGATAGTCGTGAATATGTATAATTTCTGGTAACATTTCTATAGAATTATCAATTAAAAAATTAACATAACAACACAGACCTACATTAAATAGAAATATCTTTCCACTAAGGCTATCAGGGTTATAAACACTTTTATCATTTAAAAATCTATTAGTAAATGGATTTTCTCCATTTAAGAGAACGACATTTACACTTTCTATTGAAACTTTATAAAAGGATATGTTATATGTTGTTTCAGGTTCATTAATTCCAAACTGCATCGGATTTATTTGACCTACACAACTAAATGAAAATTTTTCAATGTCATATTTTTTTTTTAACTCATCTATTTGACCATGTGAAGGAATAAAAACTGTAATAATGTAATCATTTGCTAAGTTTTTAGCTTGATTTGCAGGAACTTCTCCTAGACCTCCTACTTTAACAATCCCCGCATATTCAAAAGTAAATATCCAAAGGTTATCTTTGCTTTCTCTCAAGATAAGTCAATTTTTCAAAAAGATATCTAGGTATCTCAGAAGAATTTTAATTATAATTAAGTCTAATTGGTTAAAAAATGGATTTTATTAAAGTTTAATTAAAAAAAAACTTGTTAGATGCATGTACGACAATAAGTAAATTTTAAAACTCTAGGTTAATCGTAAATATCATTAGAAATATTGAATAAATTGAATATTAAAAATTAATTTAGGTGATATTTATAATGGTAGATTTTGAAGTTATTGATAGTAGTACTCCCAAAGCAGGACCCTATAGCCTTGGTATAAAAGCTGGTAATCTATTATTCATTTCTGGTCAAGTTACTAAACCAGATGCAAAAAATATAAAAGAGCAAACATTAGCAGCATTAGAAAAAATTAAAAAAATTTTGGAAGCTGGAGGAGCGCATGTATCAAACCTAGTAAAAATGACAATTTTCCTTAAAAATATTTCTGATTTTAAGGAGATGAATCAAGCTTATCAAAAATTTTTTGAAAAAAATGGAGTATCTGAAAAGTTTCCAGCTAGAAGTACAGTCGAAGCAACTTGTCCGCTTCCTTATGGATTAGTTGAAATTGATGCAATTGCAGTAATATAATTTAATTCAAAATACTTAATTCTATATTTTTGTTTATACCTTTATATTTTTTTCAGAGAATATTTTAAATAAATAATTCCCTTATTTATCTGTCTTAGATATTTTAAAACTGATTTATATACAAACTGTATGAATATCTAACATTTTATAGGTGTAATTATGTGTGATACTTATGTGGCATTAAATTCTGTAACTAAAGATGGGAATATAATATTTGGGAAAAATAGTGATAGAATTCTTTCTGAAACCCAGTTAATTACATACGCTCCTAGAAAACAATATGAATCTAATGAAAAATTAAAATGTACTTATATAGAAATTCCACAAGTTTCTGAAACTTATGCTGTGTTATTAAGCCAGCCGTATTGGATTTGGGGGGCTGAAATGGGAGCTAATGAACATAATGTAGTAATTGGGAACGAAGCTGTATGGTCAAAAGAACCCTTAGAGGATAATGGGCTACTTGGGATGGATCTCCTTCGATTAGGTCTCGAACGGAGTAAAACTGCTAGAGAGGCTTTAAATATCATTACAGAATTATTAGAAGAATTTGGTCAAGGTGGAGTTCATCTTCCAAATGGATTAAACTACCATAATTCTCTTATTATTGCTGATCCAAACGCAGCTTATGTTTTGGAAATGGTTGGGAGGTGGTGGATTGCTGAAGAAATAAAGGATTTTCGTTCTATTTCTAATGATCTTTCTATTAGGGGTAAAGGGGATTTAAGAAAGGATGGTCTTATCGAACATGCAATTAATAAAGGGTATTGTACAGATGATAATAGTTTTGATTTTGCTATTACATTTGCTTCAGATCAACCAATGCCTAGTTATGTAAAATGCTCTATGGGACAATTGAGTGAAAAAAAGGGAGAAATCACCCCAAAGATAATGATGGATTTTTTAAGAGAACACGAAGGAAACATTTGTAGGCATAAACGTAAAGATATTACTGCTGGTTCTCAGGTTTCACATTTAAGAAAAGGAAAGAAATCAATTCATTGGTTTACAGGAAGTGCTCTACCATGTTTAAGTATTTTCAAACCTTATACGTTTCCAATAGAAGACCAGCACGTTTTAGAATCAGGTCCATATTCTGAAGTATTTCCTAATTGGTATTGGAATAGACATATGAAATTTATTAAACCTAACATTACTAATCCACTGAAGGAAAATCCTGAAAGAAAACTAATCCAAGATTCTATTAAACGATCTGAAAGACATCTTCTAGAGAAAATAGAGAACCTAATTAATTTGGATAATACCATAGTTGGTTTTACAAAAGAAGATTTCATCACTGAAATTAAGTCAATACATAATTTAGCTTGGAAAGAATCTGAAGATTTGATTATTTAATGTGTGATACATTAGTTGCTATAGGAAATTCAACCGAAGATGGAAGTATTATTTTTGGTAAAAATTCAGATCGACCTTTTAATGAAACACAATTAATAACCTATTCCCCCAGAAAAAATTTTGAAAAGGGAGATACGTTAAAATGTACCTATATAGAAATTCCGCAAGTTTCTGAAACTTATGCTGTTCTATTAAGCCAACCGTTTTGGATGTGGGGGGCAGAAATGGGAACTAACGAATATGGAGTTGTGATTGGAAACGAGGCGGTCTACACACATGAACCTTTAAGAAGAATAGGTTTATTAGGAATGGATTTATTAAGATTAGGTCTTGAAAGAGGAAAAACTGCAAAAGAAGCAATGGATATAATAATTGGTTTATTAGAAGAATTCGGTCAAGGTGGCGGTTGTGCATATGATGATCCTAATTGGTTATATCATAATTCATTTATAATTACAGATCCAAAAGAAGCTTATGTCTTAGAGACTGCTGGAAAATGGTGGATTATAGAGAAAGTTAAAAGTGTGCGTTCTATATCAAATGGTCTCACTATAAGAGGAAGGGGAGATTTTAGAAAAAAAGGTATCATTGAAAATGCTATAGAAAAAAAATATTGTAAAAAGGAACAAGATTTTGATTTCGCTATAACTTATTCTGGATCTCCCATTCCAAATAAACCTTCCCCTTATTCAAGAGAAGGAAAAGCTAAAATATTATTGACTGAAAACATAGGCAATATAACCCCTAAGTTAATGATGAAATTTTTGAGAGAACATCAGGCAGGAATTTGCATGCATGGAGGTTTTGAATCAACTGGCTCTCAAGTTTCCCACTTAAGGGAATATAAGAACTCATTTCACTGGTTTACAGGAACTTCACTTCCATGTGTTAGTATTTATAAACCATACATTTTTCCGATTGAAGGTCAAAAATATTACAATCCTGGACCCTATAATGATATTGATTCTGATTGGTTTTGGTGTAAACACACAAAATCTAAACCTGTAAAAAGAAAAGTTCAATTGATGAATATAGAAGATTCAATCTTAGCCAGAATTGATGCTCTAATAAATGAAGAAGAGGATCTACCACCAGAAAAATTCTTAGAAAAATTAAAAATACTCAATTTGGAAACATGGAATAAATCTTATCAGCTTCTTACTTAAGATAAATAGAGTTACTATTTTTTAATTCCAATCATCTGTAGATGACCAGCAAAATTTATAAGAGTTTTGTTGGTGCAATTTTCCAACTCGATCTTTAGTAATTGTGCTCTTATCTTAGGATCCATTGTTATTGAGCTTAATTTTTTTTCATTAATAAGATGCATAAAAACTGGAGACCTTACAGCCTCAATAACCTCTATATTCGCCGTTTCATAAAATTCAGCCAACTCTTCCCAAGTTAAATTACATTGTGGAAAACCTAACTCATTCGAAATGTTTGTTGTGAGGAGTTTTTTTGCTTCTTTTATCCAACCTCTCTCAATATATTCTGGTATTCTTATGAACTTCGTGTCTAAAGAAACAATTATATAGGAGTTCTTTTTAGCAACTCTTGCTAATTCATTTATAGCTAATTGTGGTTTCACAGAATATGATACAGCATCATACTGAGAAAATACATAATCAAATGAATTTTCCTTGAGTTCTATCTTATTAGTAATATCTCCTTTAATAAATTGAACATTAATATCATGTTTTTTTTTGAAAGCCTTTTTTTTGCTTTTTCTAGCATATTCTGAGAAATATCTAATAACGTTATATTATTATAGCCAATTTCAATAAGTTTTTGTGCCCAATAACCTTCTCCAGCACCAGCATCTAATATTTTAGCATCCAAATTTTTGGGTAAATATTTTACTATAAAATACTAAGTTATATCATCCGCAAACCTCATAGCTCCAGAAGGCAGATTGTCGTAATTATAATTTTTGGCGATTTGGTCAAAATAATGTTCTACATCTATTTTTTCTTTCTTCAAGTTTTCTTTAGCTTAAGTTAGTTAGTAAATTGAATAAACAAATACATAGAAAATAGAATTATTAATTAATAAAACTTAATAGTTTTGTATTATTTTTCAGATAATAGATTGATGTAATTATTTTTCAGGTTTTTCCAAATGTCAATCAGCAAATTAGATATACTTGGGATGGAAGGAGTCGTTTCGAATTATAGACGTGGGCGTCATACAGTGCACCAGAAGCATTGTATATTAGTATTCACAGATATAAAAACTAGAAAAGATGCGAACAAGCTTATTGGGAGGACAGTAGTCTGGATTAGCTCTACAGGAAAAGAATTAAAAGGTGTAATTACAAGGGCGCATGGAAATCATGGTGCAGTAAGAGCTCATTTTAAGAAAGTTGGCCTTCCAGGACAAGCTTTAGGAAAGAAAATCAAAATAATCAAATAAATTTTTCATTCTTTATTAAATCAATTTCATGTATTTTAGATATAAAAAACATGATACTAGAATATTATAGCTTTTTTTATGTTTTGAAAGTTCTTATTCTTCTGTAAAGCGATTTTAAAGGTATATTTTACTCATTTGGTTGGGTTTACGTAAAGAAAATGTCTGTAGAGCAAGTTTGTCGTTTTTGTCATAGATATGTAAAGTTAGCTTACTATTGTGAAGAGTGTGGATCTAGTTGCTGCTCTGAATGTTTGCATGAAAAAAAAGTAGATTTCTTTATTTGTCAGGATTGCAGGTCCAAAAATGTTGAGATCATAAAGTCAGAAAATTTGAAAAGATGTAAAGAATGTGGTAGTGAGAATATTACTAAAACCAACCAACTTTTAAAATCTTGTCCAAAATGTGATTCTCATCAAATTATTAATATTTATGAAAAAAAAGAAGAACTAGAAAAAGATTTTTTAGAATTAATCAAAAGCTCCCGTCAGTTTATTGTTCCTTTGGAGGATATTCTTAAAAAATTATACACGTTTCAAGCAAAATTAAAAGAAGTAAGAGATCCTCCAAATAAATATTATCATTTCCCTAAAATGGAATCCGATCTTTTAGCCCTTTTTAAGTTATTTCTATATATTCAAAATTCTTTATTTGAGAAAATTAATGTTCATTTTCATCAGTTAAATCAAAATAAAGAA
This sequence comes from Promethearchaeota archaeon, assembly GCA_048941625.1. Lineage (GTDB taxonomy): Archaea > Asgardarchaeota > Lokiarchaeia > Sigyniarchaeales > SOKP01 > Loki-b32. The sequence goes on from JBHLNK010000017.1 coordinate 29,501, forward strand.
TATTTTTTTGATATTTTTACCCAACCTAATTCAAATATCACAATCATCGAAGCAATTTTTGAAAATATATTTCGGAGTCATCAATCAATCGATGATTTTATCAATAATAATATAAAAACTTTTGATAAAAGTTTTGAAACTTTTGAAAAAAATTTGCAATTCATCTCAAGAGTGAGTCAATATTTTGAAACTCATAAAAAGATTCTAAGACTTGCAGATGGAGAAAAACCTGTTTATGCTATATTCGCAAAATTAACTAATGGAATGAATACTCAAGAAAAATTCAAGAAAGATAGAGGAATCTTATTTATAACCAATTATGATTTATCATTTATCCATGAACGTGGGGTTGTTAAAAAAAAAGAAGAACTAATCTTTAAAGCCCCAGTTAAAGATTTAACAAGAATTAAAGAAAAAGGTAAAATAATCAAAAAACTCTATATCGAATTCACCTATGGAAAATATGAATTTACCTTACCTTCTAAAGCAGTTTCTCGGGTGATCGAATACATTCTTTTAGCAAGATCTTTTGATGAATCTGCGATTTATGACTTAAAAACAGCAAAAAAGCTTCATCAAATAGATATCGATCTAAATGAATTGAACACATTTATAGAAGAAAGTATTAATTCATTTTTTAGCATTAAATGTCAATATAATAAGAGTTTTGAAAGCCCCAACAATCAAATTCTTAATTTACCTTACCCTTTTAATTCTTATTCTAACCAATTACCTAATATTGGTTCAAGAACACAAGGCCCGTATAGTTACCCCCAAAACAATACTCAAATGTGGCCTAGTTTCCCTCAGAAGTCAATTCCTTATCAAAAAACTAATAATTTACCTTATGATCACTCCCATTTAAATCAATCACCTCAATTCATCAATAATCCTCAATTAAATAACTATGATCGAAATAACTTTTTCTCACAAAATATTTACAATCCCAATCGACTCCAAAATTATAATCCTCAGGAAATTAATTCAAATAATAATTATTTCAATAATATACCTTCAAATGATATTGAACTCCTCCTTAGAAATCAAGGTATATATGAGGATTACAACAAGAATCATTTATCAGAACTGTTCGATCTAGATTATCATCCCACCAGAAATTCCTATAAATATAAACGTAAACTTTTCAAATTGGATAAAGAAAAACATGAAAAGATGCTCGAACTAAATAAAGAACGCTACAGCTTAAAAGAAACCTTAAAAAAATTAGATATAAAATTCGATCAAGGAATAATCTCCGAAGTAGATTACTTTAAAACCTTTAAAAATCTGCAAAAGGAAATTTATATAATCGAAAAAAAAATACAAGATTTACAAGATAGTTTAGAGGAAGTGCAAGAAATAAAGAATAATAGTAGAAATTTCGATAAAAAACGATTTTATACCTAAAACACTCTCCTCCTAAATTATGCAGAATCTGCATATATTGATTATTCTATATTTATATTATTATTATTATTTTATTCTTTATGGATAAAGAATATACTCCACCCTTTACAACTGTTGTAGGTAGTTGGCCTTTAAATAATACTACCAGAAATATGGAAAAAGTATTTTCAGATTTAATTCAAATAGGTGTTGATTATCCTTGTTATCCTCAACTAGTTGATATGAATTATCAATTTCTTTCCCCTTTATCCAATAAAATATCTCAATTAGTCGAGTTCGAAAATAAGTTCTATTTAAATGAAGATTTTAATTTACCTAAACAGCTTATTGCTCTAGAATATGGTCAATTTATCGAACGCTTTTTAAATGATAATCCTGATTATCGATCTCTAATTAGAGGGACAAAAGCTTGTTTAACAGGCCCTTTCACCTTAACTTTTGAAATTATATTAAAAGATGAGCTTACTCGAGGCTTGAAACCAATAATCTTTGAGGAACCACGAGCAGTAATGGTAGATTGGATAGTTGATAAATTTGCTGAACTTTTAAAACAGTTAGGGGCAGCTTATAATAAAATGGGTATAGATATTATTTCTTGTGATGAACCAATTCTTGGATTGCTAGTAGGAAGAAAAACACTTTTCCACTCAGAAGATTTTATTATTAAAACTATTAATAAAGCAATATCTGGAATAAAAGGGTTATCTTCTATCCATGTATGTGGAAGAATTAGTCCCTATTTACGAGATATTCTATTAAATACAAATGTGAAGATTTTAGATCATGAATTTAGTACAAATGAACAGAATTTTAGCGTTTTTGAAAGAAAACATTTACAAGCAACTAACAAATTTCTTGCAATGGGGGTTGTTCAATCTAAATTTGTTCCTATTTCTGATAAAAAATTTGAAGATTATATAGAGAGAATTGAATTTCTTAAGAAATTTATTAAAAAAGGAATTGAACAATATGGAAAAGATAATTTGATTATAAAGCCTGATTGTGGCTTTTATCCATTAAAAGTATTTGGAGAAAACCAAGGTTATGAGATCGCAATACAAAAAGTTAAAAATATGGTTCTTGCTTTAAAGCAGTTGGAAAATTAAAATTTCCAATAAATTAAAATTAATGGAATATAAAAACTGAGAAATTAAAAAACAAGAATTAGCCTTCCAATTCTTTTCTTAATTTATCTATTTCATCCTTCAATTTATCTTTTGATTTTATCTCAGCTTCTTCCTCTTCAAGGTCGTACTCCGGGATATATTGTAAATCATCTGAAGGAATTTCAGGCATAGTTCCACCTTGATCAAGTAGAATTTCTGTCTCAAGCTGATTTAACTCATCAGTGACATCAATTGCTAAATCAATTTCAGGATCACCTGCTAAAATATCTGCAGCTTCTTCAATTTCCGCTACATATGCTTCAGAATCTTCGGCAATTTCCGCTACTTTTGTTGGAGAGGCTTTAGTTGCGATCTCCTCTAATGTGTCTCGAATACCACCAAAAACATCTCCAGTTTGAGAAATTAACATCCCTTCTTCGATAGCTTGTATTTGTCTTTCAATCTTCATACGTATGTTACTTGCACGGTCAACTTTTGCTTGATAAGCCTTGTATTGTACTAAATAATTTTTTGCTCGATCTTTTTCACCACGCTTCAACGCTATTTTAGCATTCTTTCGGCTTATATCAGCACGTTTGCTGTAATTCTTATTCATTAAATTTAACCTATGGATGTGTGATTTAGCCTTAGCTACTAAATCGTCTTTCTCCTTGCCTTTTCTTGGAAATAACTTTTTCTTTAACCCGATAACCGTCTCAACTCCATAATTTTATTTATTATTTAATTTATGAATTATATGATTTTTCTGACTTAAAAATTTAATATTAATTGATATAATATTATAAAATAATTCTCATCAAAAAAGTTTAACTAGACCATTATTTAAGTACAATGAAAAAAATTATACTGAATTTTGAATATAAGACCAATACAATAAAGGAATTGTTACAGGAAGCCTTAATCAGAAATATTGATAATTTTTTAGTGTCTCAAGATACATATGATGAATTTAGAAAAATTGAAGGATTGAATCTCTATTCCAAAAATCCAAAAATTCCAGTAAATAATTTGATTTTTGGTGATAAGCAAGTATTAAAAGATAATTTATCTGATCAAGATTATGTTAATAAGAATTTTGGTTATATTTTTGAATTAAAATCAAAAAAGGATGAAATCTCTATTATAGAGTTATCAAAAACATCAAATATTGACTTTATTATTGTATCAGCTAAAGATTGGAAAATAATACCTTTTGAAAATTTAATAGCTAATATGCATAAAAATGATACAGAATTAATTGCACTGGTTGAGACTGTAGAAGAAGCAGAAATAATGCTTAAAACTCTTGAGATTGGTGTTGATGGAATTCTTATAAAACCAAATAGCGAAAATGATATTATTGAATTGAAAAATCTTGTTCAGACTGAATTTAAATTAAGTTTGACCAAAGCTACTGTTAAAAAAATACAAAACATTCCTGAAGGGGAAAGAGTATGTGTAGATACAACTTCACTATTAAATAAAGGGGAAGGATTTTTAGTAGGTTCAACAGCAAGAGGTTTTTGTCTTATTCATTCTGAGACAATTGAGTCCCAATTTATACCTTCTAGACCATTTCGAGTAAACGCAGGAGATGTTTCAGCATATATATTAGTTCCTGATGATAGTTTAAAGAATCTCTATCGAACAAAATATTTGAGTGAACTTAAGGGTGGAGATAAAGTCTTAGCAGTTAATACTGAAGGAGATGCTAGGATTGTATCTGTTGGAAGGGTTAAAATTGAAACTCGACCTATGATACGATTTGAATTGGAATCTTTAGATGATAATAGAAAAGTACAGATAAACTGTATTTGTCAAAATGCAGAAACAGTTCGGTTAGTTGGAGTAGACAAAAAAGCAAAATCGGTTGTTGATATCAAAGTTGGAGATAATTTTATCGTATATATAGGACCTGTCGCTTTGCATATTGGGACTATAATAAGAGAGAATATAATAGAAAAATAAATTGTATAAGATCATATCTAACAATGGAGTTTAAGAGCCAAACATGCTTTTAAAATTTGCACCATGAAGTTTTGCACCGATCATCCCTGATACAATTTTAAATAGATTTAATTGTAGCATAGTAGAAAGTTGTTTTAATGAAATATTGGACACCTTACGGAATGGTTTCATAAACTCAATAATGACAAAATGACCCTCAATATAAAACACGTTTAAATTATCTCTATCCTTTCTATTTTCAAAATAATTCTTTAATTCTTTAATTGCACATGTCCCAGTTATTAATATTGAACCACTAAGTTTATTTAATTCATCTAATTTATAGACCCTCCAACAAATTCCGATAACAGGTAAGATTTCACCACCAGCAGCGATTAATTTAAAATATTCTAAAACACCTCTGCAACCGGCTCTACATCCTCCATATTTTTCACCAGTAATTATCTGAAACTTCTCAGGTACATCTAAGTCATTTATTTCTTCAAAACTATCGTTCAGTTTTATTTTATTTTTATTTAAAATATCATTATCAGGTAAGATCTCAATCTCACTAAGTTGACAGCACCCTAAGTTCCTCTCACTAGCAATTTTAAGAGATCTAATTCTTTTTAAAGGAATCCCTAGTAATTCAGCACCTACTCTGTCTACGGCAATGGCATCTCGCCCTGCTAACAAAATATTCATTGGAATTTTCCAATTTTTAGAAAACGATACAGCTCCATTATTAAGAACATTTATAGCATCTACAATATTAAAATCAGGTTTAAATTTTTCGTAAATTTCAACAATTTTTTCATCTATAAGATGGTGTTTATATAATTTTTCAGTATCATACAATAAACCATGTTGGTTCTTCAAACAGGCAGTTATTCCTGTTTGTAAATGAGTTTTTAATTTCGGTAGATTTATGTAAGTATTATCAGATCTATTTAAAATAAGATTTTCATACAATATTTTGGGAATTGGTATTGATCCATCTAAAACACTTCCATTAAACTCAAAATCAATTGATTCTTGTTCATCTAAATACAGAGGTATAGCGCCTAATCTTTTAATTCTTTTCGCAAGATTTTGGACTTTGAATACTAAACGTGTGGGCATCCCAAAAGCAGAATTATCAAAGATATAGATGTTTTTAATATTAACTTTTGAGTTTATAATTAATTTAATAAAAGCTAGAATAAGCTCAGGAGTGGTAATCGCATCAGTATTAATTGCTGTTGCGTTAATTTTAATAAATACTTTACCTTTAATCAGGTTTTTTATTCCACCGAATTGTTCAAAACAAGCATTCAAGGCATTGATTAGTTCTTTTTCAGTTAAATTCTTAATGGATCTTAAATATACTTTTGACTTCATTATAATAATAAGATAAATATGATATGCTATAAATAATGTAAAGCTTATAATTGTATATTTTATTTAATTATATTAAAACTAGATTATTCAAAATGATAACATGGTTTGATTGACTTGACTACTTACTGGGCACCTTTACTTCATATTTATCAACCTCCTACTCAAGATCTTAAAGTCCTAAAAGAAATTGATAAAGAATGTTACAAACCATTGTTTTCTTTACTTGAGAATCACGAAAATGTTAAGTTTTGTTTGAATATTAATGGGGTTCTTATCGATTTATTTTATGAATTTGGACTATCTGATACAATGGATTTGCTAAAAAACCTTGTCTCTGAAAATAAAATTCAAATTGTTGGAACTGCGAAATTTCATCCAATACTTCCCTTAATTCCTAAAAAAGAAGCCCAAAATCAAATTCAAATGAATGAGGAATTAAACAGAAAAGAATTTGGTCGGTGGGAAAGAATAGGTTTTTTTCCACCAGAGTTGGCTATCTCGGGAGAAATTGCTAAATTTATCCATCATTTGGGTTATAAATGGGTTATAATGAGTGGGATCGCATGTCCAGTGGACTGGCCATATGATAAAATCTATACATCTCCTAATGAGCTTCAATTATTCTTCAGGGATGACATTTTGAGTAATAAGATCGCCTTTAAGGATATTACAGCAAAAAATTTCATTAAACATATTAAAACAATACATAAAAACAAAGATAAAAATAATTCCACATATATTATAACTGCTTTAGATGGTGAAACGTTTGGACACCATATAAAAAACTATGATAAGACTTTTTTAGCTAAAATCCTTGAATTAATTGAACAGCAGGATAATATAGAGATAATTTTTATATCAGATTTAGATCGATATTTTCCAATAGCTAAAAAAAAAATTATACCACGAGAATCAAGTTGGAGCACAACATATGATGATCTGAAGTTAAAGATACCTTATCCTCTCTGGAATCATCCCGAAAATGCAGTTCATAAATATTACTGGAAGTTAATGAAAAGTTTAAGTAATTTAATGAATCTCGCAGATACACTAGATTTAACAAAAGATTGGGAAGTAAACAATTACTATATCACAGCTAGGTACTATTATAACCGTGGAATATATTCCTGTCCAACCTGGTGGTCTAATCCCTATAATAATACTTGGTCTCCAAACTTAATCTATAAAGGAATTGATATCTTAATAAGAGCTGCTCTAAATGCTCAATTAGCATTAATTCATAGCGGTAAGTCAGATTTAGGAGAAGGATATTTTGATTCAATATCTTATTATCATGGACTTTTACTAATGGAAATTGGAAATATTGCAAAAAAAAATCTAAAAAAACTTAATAATAATGAAAATTATTGATTTCTACTTTTATTTTGAGATTAATTTTTTAAGAGTATTATTCCAGTCCTCTAAATTTCGTACAAACCAAGCCGCAGAGTCTATTTCTCCATTTTCATTCTTAAATTTAATCTTTAAAAGCGGTTTAAATATTGATCTATGCATATGAGATTTTGGATTTGAGATTTCAATTATAGAATTAATCGGAATTGAAAATTCTTTTTTTGGTTTCCACATTCCAAAGAATAATTCTTCTTCTGTAAGCAATAGAACTCCATTTCCGCGAACCTTCCATACACCTAAGGATTCTAAACCAAAGAAATTAGTATAATCATCATTGAGTATAATATTCTTATAACTAAATTTTTGATGAATCTCGTTAATTCGTTTTTTAAATAATTTTGTTAACATAAATCGATCATTTTCTTTTTTTTTAATATACATTAATTTAACCATTCTATAATACCATTATCATTATATTTTCCCCATTTTTTTACAGCGTTTCTTTGGGCAATAATATTTTCTTTTGGTGTTCCTAAAACTCTATTAGAAGGATATTCGTAAATTGATAACCCCCCTTTATAATTTCCAATGTTTTTAATAAAAAATTTAATCTCATCTTCTATATCCTCAGGATTTCCATTTGTATATGTGCTCTGAATATTTGAAGATAACCAAAATGCACATTTTCGATTTTCAGCAAAATTTTTAATATTTAGAATCCCTGTCATAAGAGGACTATCGAATTCGAAAACATCAACGCCTATTTTAACAAAGTTCGGCATTAATTCGAGAATTTGACCACATGAGTGGAGAATAAAATCCATTTCTAAATCGTGTGTTAAATTAATAATATCTTTATATGCTTTCTTAAAAAATTTTGAAAAGATCTGAGGACTAATAAATGGAGAATGTTGAGTACCGAAGTCATCAGCTACTATGATTGAATTTAAATTAGGAAAGTATTTTTTAAAACCTTCAATTTGATTATAAAAGAAAGGAAAAATCTTTTTAATTAGGATTTCAAGTTTATGAGGATTCCTAGCAAAATCAATTAATACATTATTGAATCCTCTAATCTGCGAACATAAATTAAAAAATCCATTAGCGCTTAATTCACCAACGGTATATCGATTTTTTCCTAACAATTTCCATAATTTTGTTTTTACTAATCTATACCTTTTAGGATCACTGGAATCTGGAATCTGATAATCGTCTAAATAATCCCAACTATCTTGAAGTGGTCCTTTAAATGGGTGGCCTTTAGTTAAATCTTCACCTTCTGTTCCAGATGATTTCCATAAAACACCCCATTCATTAATACTTATATGTGCTTTCTTCCACCATTTCTTTTCAAATCCTAAATCATTACGATTCTTTTTATCCCAATCATATATAATTAATCTATAGTACTTTTTTGCTAAATTGAAAATTCCACCTGGAATATGTGGAGGATACTCTCTTGGTTGCCATGTTTTTGGTTGAAATTGGGATACAGGAAAAAAATCAGTGCTTAAATTCATACAGGACATAGGTATTCGATCAGGTTTTTCAAAGTGGAATGCTCTTCGTACCCTTTCTTTACTATTCATAAATTTATTGTTGATCTCAATATTTACTTAATTGAATAAAATGTAAGCAAAAATTATATAATTTCTAATTTATATATTTACAAAATAACAATATAAAAAAGATTTTTTAAGGAACTTAGAATATGTCAGAAGATAAACAGAGAAAAATAAAGTATTGTGTATATTGTGGTTCAGAAGTAGAAAAAGACAAAACCTATTGTCCAAATTGTGGAAAATTAGTTTTAAAAATTACTCCAGAGAAACAAATTGTAAAACCTCAACCGGTCCAGAAATTAGAATTTTCAAGAAAGTGTCCAAATTGCGGATCTGTTATAACATCTATTGTTTTAGATCAATGTCCCATATGTAATACAGCATTAGAAAAAATATCTGAAGTTAGAAAATCTATAATTCAAAAAAAACCGGGACTTATTTTCACAAACAAGAAACTTGAACCAGAACAAAAATTTGTATTAAAGAAAGACACTTGGAATCTAAAAGAAGGCATAAATGTTTTTGGAACATGTATTTATATTTTAGTAATTGCATTCTTTTTAACTATCACTATTACTTCCTTTCAGTTAGAAGCAACTCCGGTTACAATACAATTAATTTTATTAAGTCAGGTTCCAGAATTATTAATTGGCTTTTATCCAATTTACTATATTTATAAAAGAAAACATAGTTTCCAGAAACTAGGTTTTTTTTCTAATTCTAGAAAATTAATACTTGCATTAATAATTGGAATATTTGGAGCTCTTATCTTATTATTATTGGATATTTTTTCTAATACATTTATTAACCTACTATCAGATATGGGTTTAGACTTTTTTGATGTGAAAGCGAGTTTAGAAGAACAGAATTTGGTCATCCAAAATTCAGATATATTCTGGTTAACTCTATTGATTGTTGCACTATCCATAAAGTCTTTATCTGCAGAAATCGTATTTAGAGGAGTACTACATAACACTTTAAAACAAAAATTTAGAAATATCTATTTAGTAATAATTATTGTTTCATTATTGTATTCAGTAGTGTTATTGATGATGTCATTTCCAATAGGGATTAGTTTCTTTCTAAGTGATTTTCTAGCATTTGCGATCCTAGGACTTATATATGAGATAAATAGAAACCTCTATAATACAATAATCGCCAGTATTATCTTCAATATTCTTATAGTTATTCTAATTTATCTTTAATTTATTTAGTTCATTAGTCCCTAAATATAAAATTTTAATAATGACAAAAAATCAATAATCTCTAGATTTATTATAAGTATAACTTTATAATTAGATTCTAGTTTCATAAAGTAGGAGCAATACAGCTTGGGAAAACAATTATACAGAAATAAAGGAAGTAAAGATAACATAATAATCTCATTAGCAGGAGTACATGGAGTTGGGAAAACAACAGTATTCAATCTCTTTAAAAAGGATTCAAAAGTCAAAGATAACAACAAATTCAAATTCTTTCCTGAAAGGTATGTAAAAAAACCTCCTTTTCCTTTTGGTTCATCAAATAAGCAAATAGGATTCAGAAGTGAACTTCATTTTCTTCAACAATTAATACATCGAAATCAAAATATTATAAATTTTGATAATAAATACAATGGTAGAATTATAATATTAGATAGAACTCCATTATGTGTTTTGATATATTCAAAGAGTTTAAATCTAAAAGAAAAAGATTATAATCTTATTCTAGATACATACAATTCCATTCAATGGAAAGAAGACTATATTTTTTATTTATATGCTCAACCGAATACTATTATGAAACGAATAATTCAGAGGGGATCCTTAGAAAAAATAAGAAAAGATTGGAATGAGGAGGATAAAGAATATTTATTAACGATTATTTCATACTACAAAAAATTCCTTTCTAATAAAAAAGAGGTTTTCATGATTAACACAGATGATTTAACACCCAATGAAGTAATAAATGTAATGAAGAATTTAATTTCGCAGTTATCGGGATATTTATTTGAGAAACATGAAAAAATTGCCTCGACTCAAATGAATTTAAGGAAGTTTTTAGAATAAGGTAATAATAAAATATATTAAATTGGTTTTTCTATTTATACTTAAACTTAAGCTATAAAATCTTTTTTAATCGATTTTGTGATTGGGAGATAAAATAAATGTCTACAATTGAAGAAGATATCCGTAAGAGAATGATGCTTGTACTAAAAGAAGAAGAACAAAAAACACAATTAGAAAACCTTGCTGTTTTATCTCGAGTAGGAATGAAAGTAGCTAGCTCCACTTCTTCAGAATTAGATGCCGATGCGACGTCTGCATCGAGTACTGCCTTAATTGATCTAGGTCTGCGATTGAATCAAGCAACTGTTCATGGCGCTTTGACAGAAATAATTTTGCACAATACATCTGGTTATAGCATCTTAATGGCAATAAATGATGAATACATTGTATTTGGAGGCCTTAGAGCAATATATCGTATTGGATATTATCTAGGATACTTAAGAGCACTAGCTAGAAGGTTAAATAGACTTATTTCTGGAGATCAAGAAACAGAAATGATGCTATCTCTTGAAGATTCTGATTTAGAGAAAATAGAAAAGCAAAGACTAGAAGAGGAAGTTCAACCAATCGTAAAACCTTCACTTGCACAAGATAAAGCCGCCTTAGATGATCTCTTAGGATTTTTGGATGATTGGGAGAGAGGAGAGGAAGAATTTGAAGAACTTGAAGCAACAACAGAAAGTGGTATTGTTTCTATCCCTAAATCTATTGGATTGGGAATCGAAAAAGATGTAAAACAAATATCTGGTGTTGATACACCTGTTGTTTCTGATTCATCGTCCTCCGATTCTCAATTTAAGATATATGAGGATGAAATCCCACCAATTCCCCTTAATGATTATACTCCAATGGAAATTGAAAATGAACCTCTAATTGAATCGACCCCTGTTCCAGAACACCCAAAATCAGCTGAAAAGTTACCTCCTCTTGAAGAACTACCATCATTTGAAGAATTAGCTCCACCTGATTTTGAAGCAGAAGTCTCAGCTTCTGAATACGATACTGAGTTTGTATTAGAAGAAGAATCAGAAGCTTTAGGCTCCGTTTTACGTGATTTAGGCTGGGAAGAAGAAGATTGATAAAATTATTAAGATTAGTTCTAAGATATTTGACTAAGCTTATGATTTTATATTGTAATGTAAATAAAATTTGTAAATAAAACAATCTCTAATCCATTTTTATTAATATTTTATTCAAAGTAAGAATAAAATCAACCATTTTGAATGGGAGAGAAAATAAATAAGATTATTTTTTAAAATGAAATTATAAATAAGATATTTAGATCCGATTATAGCTGTATTAATATCTCCTGTCCTTTGAAACAACTTTTACATTAAGTGCTTCAGGACCTTTCCCATTATCAGATTCTTTAAGTTCAAATTCTACTTCATCCCCCATATCAAGTTTCTTAAAACCATCCATAGTAATATTTGAAAAATGGACAAACACATCATCTTGACCTTGAACACTAATGAATCCATATCCTTTTCTGTTATCAAACCATTTAACAAAACCTTTCGTTAAATTCTTCTTCTTTGCCATATGTAATTCTCTTATTTTTAATTTTAAAATAAATATAGCTCAAATACTTTTGCTTTATAGTATTATTTGTTGAAATTATATAAAAAAATAAATTTTAATTTTAAAATTTTTTTAAAGACAGTTTCTTCTTTAAAAAAATCAATAAGTAATCATAAACTCAATTTATATAAGTATGATTTTCGATAAAGTCTTAGAAATTTATCAGAAATATTACATTTGCATTCACTGTCTTGGAAGAATGTTTTCTCTTCTCAGTACTAATACTACAAATTATGAAAGAGGTACATCATTGTTATTATCTATAACAATGGAAAATCATCGAAATTATATTTCTGGTGATCAAGTGCTCCGAAAAGAAGCGATTAATAACTTAAATTTATTAGCTGAAAAAGCTAATTACAATCCCGCTCAAAGAGTCTTAAATAATGAAGGAATGTCTAATAAACCATGTAAATCCTCACCAATTTGTCATTTATGTCATAATATTTTCAGAAAAATTGATCTCTATATTTCTAAAGCCAATCAAATACTTGCAGAAATTGAATTCAATAACTTCTTAATCGGTTCATCTCCTAGCGGTGAAATTATTAACCAAGAAGATAAATTCAAGACAGAATTTAATATATTAGAAGCGGAATCTTTTAAGAGTCATTTTAATCGTGTGATTGGAAAACAATTGATGACTAATTTAAAAAAAGATCCTGAATTCAACCAACCAGATGTCCTACTAATCTTTAACATAAATTTTGAAAGTTTTGAAATTGAACTAATCTTAAAATCACTGTTCATTTTTGGTAAATATAATAAATTAATAAGAGGAATTCCTCAAACTCATTGGTTTTGTAATAATTGTAATGGAAAGGGGTGTGAAATATGCAATTATACCGGAAAACAATATCTAATTAGCGTTGAAGAGCTTATAAGCCCAGAATTTATTAAAGAAACAAAAGCAACTGATTGTAAATTTCATGGGGCAGGAAGAGAGGATATAGATGTAAGAATGTTAGGTACTGGAAGACCTTTCATTTTAGAGTTAAGAAATCCTAAAATTAGGAACATAGATTTAAAAAAGATAGAAAGAAAGGTTAATAAATCAAATAAAAGAAAAGTAAAAATTCATAATTTAAGATTTAGCAATAAAAGAGAAGTAATTAAAATAAAATCTACAGCAAAAATTACAAAGAAAATTTATAGAGCTATTGTAAAGGCTGAAAAAAAAATTAATGAAAGTCAATTCAATCAAAAGCTAATTGAATTGAAAAATACCTTCGAGAGTAAAGAAATACATCAAAGAACACCGAATAGAGTTTCCCATCGCCGTGTAGATAAAATTAGGAAAAAAAAAATATTCAGGATTGATGGCAAAATTATAAAATCAAATACTTTTGAATTCGAAATTGAAACTCAGGGAGGGACATATATAAAAGAGTTAATCAATGGTGATGAAGGACGAACTTCACCATCATTTACAGAAATTTTTGACAATCCTCTGGAATGTAAAGAATTAGATGTTGTTGAAATCTCCCTTGATCCTATTAGATAAATCTAAAATCAAAAAATAAATAAACAATCAAACATAATTCTAATAAATCAATTGATTAGTGTTTCATACAACTATTTTTAAGGTGTATAACGATAGTTAAGCACAGAGGTTACCGTTCTAAAACTCGACACAAGCATAGGAAAAATATTCGTAAGAGAGGTTTAGGCTCTGTTGAGAAATATCTTATAGATTATGAAATCAATGATAAAGTTGATATAATTAGTGACTCTTCGGTACATAGACGTGGTTTTCCACATTCCAGGTACCATGGGCGTACTGGCACTATTATTGGTCAACGAGGTCGTTGTTATTTAGTAAATGTAAAATTGGGAAAATCAAATAAAACATTAATAATAGGAAAGGAACATTTAAGATTAAATTCAAGTTCAAATAAAAACTTAAATAATTAGAGAGAACGATGTCTGGAAGGAAAATAGACGAAAAGACGATTTCTATTCCTGAAGTAAAAGAAATAATGGAAAATTTAAAAGATCAGTTAGAAGAGATTGATAGCGATGAAGGGATGTCTCACTTTCAAGAAATTACCTTTAGCTATGTTAATAAATTTGCCAAATATGATGCAAAAACTGCAAAAAAGATTCAAAAGTTATTAATGGAAAAGTATGAAATTGAAGAAATTTATGCAATTAATGTAGTAAATGTTGATCCCCAAACTATTTATGATTTGAGAACTATTCTTGAAAAAAGTTTTACAGGTAAAACTTTAACAGATGAACAATTAGAAGTAATAATTGAGGAAATTGAAGAACTAAAATCATCTTAAAGTTTATCCAATCTAATTATGAAATTATGATTAGATGTATTAAAATTCATAAAATTTAATAGTCAAAATTGCTTTAAATTTTAATGAACAATCCCATCTAATTATGTAGTTTATTAAATTTAAAATTTTGAAATGGTAAACGGAAAAGTAAAAAAAAAAATAATTTGTAATGATGGAAAGAAGAGAGCGATACAGAGGTCCTCCACGCAGAAGAAATTATCGAAGCGGTCCGAGGAAGAAAAAGCAGTTTATAAAGAAATTTCGAGAAGTCGTTGTATTAGATATATTATTACATGGACACCCAGAAGAAGATAGACCAAGTTGGGCAAAAACTCCAATAGTACAAGTTCTTACTTTTCCTGATTTTGTACTTTATGAAGTCAAAATGAATAAGAATTCTGACTTAAAAGTTCAGGAACAAAAAACATATGAAGAGTTCTTAAATGAAGAAAAATTAGGAGATGTTCTAAAAAAAATTGATTTTGATGATTTAACTAGTACTTCAAAAGCGTTAATTTTACCAATTTTAGAAAAGGAGGTTATGAAATATGAGGAGGAATTTATTAATTTTTTTAACAACTCTACATCGATTACTCCAAGAATGCACGCTTTAAAATTACTTCCTGGAATTGGACAAAAGCACATGTGGGAAATTCTAGAAGCAAGAGATAGACAAAAATTCGGAACTTTCCAAGATATTTCAGACAGAACTAGTATATCAAACCCAGCTAAATTAATTGCGCAGAGAATTATTAAAGAACTTCAAAGAGATGTGAAATACTACCTTTTTAGCAAGACTCAAAAATATGAATGAAACCTATGAGTAGAAGCGAAGTACAACACACATTACAGCAATTAAAGATACATCCTAGCAAAAAGTTAGGTCAAAATTTTTTAACTGAAAAGAGAGTTATAAAAACCATTATTTCTACCTCTAACGTATCTCAAAATGATGTAGTTTTAGATATAGGGGCAGGATTAGGGGTTATCACTGCGGAATTGATAGATTTAGTTAAAAAAGTTTATGCTATTGAGGTTGATAATAGATTATACTCATATCTAAATGATAAGTTCTCTACCTATAGAAATGTAGAAATTATTCATGGAGATATATTAAAAATCGATATTCCAGCTCACAACAAAGTTATTTCAAATATCCCTTATTCAATCACAGGTCCAATTTTAGACAGGATTTTTTTCAAACCGAGCCCTCCTGAAGGAATTTTAACTTTAGAAAGAAATATAGCTAATAGAATCTTTTTTTCAGGTAATTACAAAGATTTCTCAAGGATTACGGTTGGTATTAATTCATTCATGATTCCTATTTCCAAATCAAATATTTCAAAAGATAGTTTTTATCCTACTCCTAGAATTCCATTAACTCTTATAAAGATTATTCCTAAGATAAAAGTTAATTCATTTCTCATAGAAAAAGAATCTAGAACTTTTTTTCTGCAATTTATAGCAGGAATTATGCCTTTTAAAAACAAAAACATTGCTAATGCTATTTCATATTTTTTAGAAAATCAAAAGGATATGCAATACACAAAAGAAGAGATAATTTTAATTTTACAACAAAATAATTTTTCAAATACGAAAGTTTTCAATTATAAACCTAAAGATTTTATTGAAATTAGCAAATGTTTCTACTCTTAAATTTGCTTAATAAGAGGTGATATTTTTTCCTTCAATACCTGATCCTATAATAGAATGTAATTATGATAATGTCTATCGGCCTTCTGATGATACATTTCTTATATTGGATTATTTTAAACAAAATATAACACACTTATATTTCGATGATATAAAAATCACTAAAATTGAAAACATTCTTGATTTAGGTACTGGAACAGGAATAATAGCGATATTTTTTCAACTAATTAAAACAATCTATTCCAATTTTAACCCTAAAATTTATGCTTCTGATATCTTATTTGATTCAACAAAATGTGCTATAAAAAATGAAAAAGCAAATGGAATAAGAAATGAAATAGTATTTATCAATTCAAATTTGTTTAAGTCTTTTCCAGATAACCTAAAAAAAACTTTTAATATAATAATTTTTAATCCCCCTTATCTACCTTCATCAAAATTGATTGAAATGAAAAAAGAGATAGATCTCAGTTGGGATGGTGGTGAACAAGGTTATAATTTAACAATTAAATTTCTTAAAAATGCTTTAACCTATTTAAATTTAAATAGTGACCATTATATTTATTGTATTACCTCAAGCAGAACCAATCTAGAAAAATTTAATGAAGAAATTAAAA
>JBHLNK010000171.1:0-2799 GCA_048941625.1 Promethearchaeota archaeon
AAGAAGTATTACATGCATATTCAAAGAATAAAGTGATATTTGGTTCTACGATTAATGGCTCTTGAAACTCCATGCCAAAATATTCAGGAAATTGGTTAAATTCCGGATTCCATGTGAATGTGTTATTTGAAGGGTTATAATGGAGTTGATGATCATTTCCATTAAGTCCAGCACTATAATAATTTCCATTTTCATCTGTGATAATTAAGTAATCCAACCATTTTGAATCTGGATAGAATGGAGGTAATTTACTAAAAGATAGTTGATATTCATCATTATTTGGATCGCTACTAGCTGTAAACATTTCTACTTCCGTGTATTGCCATACACGACTATCAATACTTCCATATTCCTCAGAAACATCAATAGATTCTTCTAAAATTAGGATCTCGTGTAATGTAAACTCATATGAGGGGTTTGGTACTGAAAATATAAGATGTGTGAAATTTAAAATATTAAAACCAGTGGATTCATATAAGGAGGTTAAATTTAGATCTATTTTTATAGATTTATACTTATTATTGTATTCTGTATCAAATGGAGTTAATTGTAAAGCTGATTGATAATAGTAATCATCCGTAAATTCTGAATATGCCGTTGAAGAATCTGCGTTTACCAACATAAATTCTGCTTTAGGAAGATCTGAATGAGAATCATAATTATAACTTTTACTCTCAAAATAAATGTTCCCAATTCCCATAACAATTCCCTTCCTTACGGGTGAATTATATCGAATGACAAGTGATTGACCTTCTCTAAATCTCGTAGTTTCATTAGTATCAGGATTAATATAAAAGCTTGGTACATACAAGATGTAAGAACTTAGCATTGATGAGTAATTCTCAAGCGTGTATGAAATGGAAAAACCTTCTGGGAATGTAAGATATTGAAGTTTATCATTATATACATAAGCTAGTTCAGGATTATCTGTTTTGAGATCATTCTCTAATTCAATACGTAAATAATCCTGCCCATCAATTGTTGATATTTGTTCTGAATCCCATTCTAGAACTTGATAACGAGAAATTCCCTTGATATTATTTGAGCTATATTCATCATCATTTCTAAAGGTTGGAATAAATCGTAGTTTCTTCAAAGTATTTGTGTCAGTAGGTAAATTTATCCTAATATTGAAATCGTACATCTCAATTTCATCTTTAGATATTATTTGATCAAATCCTTCCATTTTTCCAGAATTGTCATAAAGTTCGATTGTTATATATTCAAGGCTTTCAAGATTTTTGATGTTTGTATCCACATAAAAAGCGAGGAACTTACCATTATGGATGTCATTGATAATATTAATATCAAAATTCGTTAATTCATCTGAAATATTAAATTCCAATTGATTCCCTTCAGAAATATATATAGCAATTTGAGAAGCATAACACACAAAACTGTTTAAAGAGGACTCATCCTCATTTAAGAAATAGTACGCATCTAAATTAGGAATCACATCAATACCATTAACACCTAGAACATCCCAATAAGTCATTTCTAAAGTCTCAGTTATCTCTAAGGAAGGATCGTAAGAAAATCGATAACTATCAAATGATTTATCATTGCTTTCTGGGATAAAGGAAACATAAAATTGAGTGATATCGTTATGACTCGCTAAAGGATTGCCATCATTTTTAATAACTATTTCATTTGAGAAAGGAGGAACGCTATAATGGTATTTACTTAGAAATTTAATATTGTCGAATTCATCAAAGTAATAAACAGTTATAGAATCCTCTCCATTTATTTGGAGTATATCGATGTAATTATCAAGTTCTTCGGACATGAATTCATAGACATATCCTCCCTTATCGCTATTATAGTATTCAGGCTTAATTTCAAATTTTTCCTCATAATATTCTCTTTGATTTAATCTGTAGGTTAAATATAGGCTATATTTATTATCTATTGAAAGGCTGTATTCGAAGGGAGTTATAATTGATCCTCCACTTAATTTACGATAAGATTCTCTATAAACTGGTATAGAATCCATCGTAGAACTATCCATAATCATATTATATTGATTTGTCCATGGATAAGTCACTATCATAAAGTGTATTCTATCCAGAAGTCCTGGTTGAAGCTTAAATTTGTATTCAAGTTTTATGTCACTGAGAACAGCAATATAACCATCTTCTCCATATGATCGATTATTAAAGTAAACCTTTCCATCTTCAATTTTTTCTATATAATTTTGGAATTCAGTTTCATTTGAGTAACATATAAATTCATCATTAATGTAAAGAGCGATGTGATAAAGCGCATTTTCTTCTCCTAAGTATTCATAATTATATGGTGTATGACTTAATGGATAATTTAATAAATCAGAATAATACATCGCCGTAACGTAAATATAAGAATCTTCTAGAAGTTCATAATCTTGACCATAGGTATTTTTAATGTATGTCTCGATTGTGTTAAAGTATATTGTGTAGTTATAAGAATTTGGATTATTCTGTTCAATACAATTGATTAATTCTGTATTTGGAATTAGGAATTGTTTTATTGTATCATCATTACTTTTCTGGGCAAAAGCATAAACAAAAGGTAATAAAGTCTCATCATCACCATATTGTCCTTTAGGGACTATGTATTGTACACTAAATATGTCATTGCTAATAGCTCCAGTATATAATATAGAAACATTATAGAATTCTCTTGGGCGGAATATAAAATTATCAGATCCCTTTTTGATATACTGAGAATCAAAAACTTCCCATTCAAGTGCTGAAAATTCAATCGTAAAGCTAGTTTCATCATTGAAATCTGGATGTAAGTGATAATTTTCAAGATCTGTAA
>JBHLNK010000102.1:0-11028 GCA_048941625.1 Promethearchaeota archaeon
AAAAGATAAAGCATGGAAAAGAAATGGGATTGTTTTAGCATTCAATGTTAGTTTTATTACTGTCTTTGTGCATTTTTATCATGAAATTGCACCTCTTACCATAGTAATCTGGTTTTCAGTTATCTTCATTTTGTCCTATTCAATTTTCTTAGTTTTTTTAGAGATTATAAAAAGAAAGAATATTTCCATTAAGAAAATAATGGAATTGATCCGAAATTTTGAGAGATTATCAAATAAAAAACACAAGACGATTGAATTAATAGTTATTTTATTTCCTATCACTTTATGGACATCTGTAAGTGTTGATTTTAGCGTAATGTTTGATAATAATCCAAGACTTCTATGGATAAACGCTCCTACAATGGCTAATCCTGATGAAATCTTTGAAATTACAGTTGAAGCGTGGGACAGTTTTGAGCGTCTAAGTGCTGTGTATAAGGGAGCCGTAGATTTTTCCATTGAATCTTATAATCTTACCACTTATGATCTAATAATAAATTCTCAAGTAAATTTACCAGAATCATATACTTTTACTGGGCAAATTTTTGGATCTGACATTGCATATGAAATTAAAGATGGAAAAGATAATGGAAGACATGTATTTCAAGCAAGTATTACGACACCTGGTTTTCATTATATTTTAGTGAATGATAGTTTGACTAGAAATACATACTATAGTAATCCAATTATAATAAGAAATTTCACCTCAACTGAACCATTTATTGCATGGGGGGATCTTCATACTCATTCTGAACTCTCTGACGGAACTGGTACACCTGATCACTCGTTTTATTATGCTAAAAATATTGCATGTCTTGATTTTAATGCCCTAACTGATCATGGTGAAATCATGTTATTTGCTCCATGGTCACTTAATTTACTTGAAACTAGTACAAATAAATGGTATGCCCCAAATAATTTTGTTACATTCCATGGAATAGAGTGGACTTGTGTCAGAACGGGTCATTATGTTTGTATTTTCAGCGGAGATAGGTTATTAAAATCACCAGTAGTTGACTCATATTTTACGATAAAGTCTCCTCAAGCCCTATGGAATGTCCTGGATGACTTCACAGCTCGAAATGATGTAAAGGCACTGGCACTCCCTCATCATACAACCAAGGAAGCTTATATACAAGATTGGACTTATAATAACCCCAAATATGTTAAAATTGCAGAGGTTTCCTCTGTTCATGGAGAATTTCTATTTGAACAAAGACATGAACTAAATTACATAGGAGCAATCGACAAACCCCCAATTTATACAAATGGCTCTTCAATAATAGATGCTTATACAATGGGATATAGAATGACTATGTATATATCAAGTGATGAACATGATGGGCATCCTGGTCATAGTTTAAGTCATACGAGGGCATATATTGGTCATCAACGTCCTTTTAGTTTGTGGCATACTCGAAACGAACATCCCTATCCCGGAGGTTTAACTGCTGTTTATGTAGATAATCTTACAAGATTAGGTGTTTTTAGCGGTTTAGAAAATCAGAGAATTTATGCAAATTCAGATCACGGTCGACCAATTCTTAGTTTCAATATCAATGGAACAAATGTAGGAGATGGCTCAACATTCACAGCGAGCAGTTCAGCGAACCATAGAGAAATTAGCATCTTTTTAGCACAAGACGGAGCACCAGTTGCTTTAAAATCAAAAGCTGCGTCAGTCACTCCGAACTGGATTCCAAATTGGAATGGTAATATTGAAATTATTAAAAATGGAATGTTATGGCACACTGAACCGATTTCAACTCCAATAATAAATTTCACAATAATCGATACGGAGCCTATAATTGGGACTAGTTATGAAAAAAGCTGCTTGAAAAGAAGGAATAATTATTATATAAATCAATATAGTGACAATCCTATTGACCCTAGCACCTTAAACACAAATGGATATGATTTTTATTTAATTCGCGTTGTGGGAGAGAATGGCAGAATGTCTTATGCCGGACCAATCTGGGTTGAATACTAACTATTATTACATAATGACTATATTCAATTAATTTATATTAAACAAATCTTTATCACACTCACTTTAGATTTTATTATTGAGGTACCTGAGATGAAGGCTAATAATATTGTAATTGTACCACATACTCACTGGGATAGGGAATGGTATATAACATTTCAGGAATTCCGTGCTAGATTAGTAATAATGATGGACAAATTATTAGATATTTTAAAGACTGATCCTGAATATAAAAGTTTCACGCTTGATGGTCAAGTAATCCCTTTAGAAGATTACATTGAAGTTAAACCTGAAAAGGAAGGAGAAATTAAAAAATATGTAAAAGAAGGAAGACTCTCTATTGGTCCTATGTATGTCCTTCCTGATGAGTTTTTAGTTAGTGGAGAATCCTTAATAAGAAATCTGTTAATAGGCCATCAGATAGCACATCAATTTGGAGGTATCATGAAAACGGGATATATACCTGATCCCTTTGGTCATATAGCTCAAATTCCTCAAATTTTAAAAGGATTTGAGATTCCTTCTATTTTATTTCAACGAGGATTTGGAAACGAATTTGAAGAAAATAATTTAAACATGGAATTTACATGGAATGCTCCTGGAAAATCAGCCTCCACATTAGCTATCCACTTAATATTAGGCTATGGATCATTGGCATCACTAGTAACTAAGAAATTTAAGGGGACTTATAAAAGAGCATTCACTAAAATTGAATCTATGGTTGAAAATTTTGAAAATTATACATGTACTCCCATTGTACTTCTAAGTAACGGTGATGATCATCATGAGGCTCTGCGAGATATCCCTGAAATAGTAAAACAATGGAATAACTTACATCCTGAAACAAAAATGGTCCAAGCTGACTTTGAATATTACATAAATAAAGTATTAGACTCAAATCCGAGTTTGAAAGAATTTCAAGGTGAACTAAGAGGTGGTAGATATGCAAATATATTATCAGGAGTATTTTCCGCAAGGATGTGGATAAAGCAAAGAAATACTGCTATAGAATATCTCTATGAGAAATATACAGAACCCGTATCTACATTTGCATGGGTCCTTGATAAATATCACAAATTTCTTTATCCAAAAAATTACATCTTGACTGGATTGAAATGGTTGCAAAAGAATGCACCTCATGATAGCATTTGTGGTTGTTCAATTGATGAAGTGCATGATGAAATGAAAACGAGATTCGATTGGGCGGAACAGATAGGAAATGAAATATATAAAGATTCTGTTCTATATTTATCAAGTCTCATAAAAATTAGCCCAAAATACAAATATCGAAATATTTTATTGGTGTTTAACCCACTTCCTTGGAAACGGCGAGATATTGTTGAGTTTAATACCATTTCGAAAAACACCAAGAGCGGAAAATTACCCTATAATGTGAAGATTTTTGACTCTAATGATAAAGAAATATACTGTCAATATTCAAGTGTAGAAGAAGTCCCCAGATTTATACGACAATCAAGCATAAGTCATAAAATTAATTTTATTGCAGAAGTTCCCGCATGTGGTTATAAAATATTTTATGTCCTGTCCTCAAAATCAGAAGATAATCAAATAATAAAAACAGATAACTTTAAAATTACAAGGAATTTCTTGGAAAACGAGTTTTACAGAGTTGAAATTACTTCAGAGGGATTCATAAATGTAACTGACAAAAAATCAGGTATTGCGTATGAAAAAGTGTGTAACTTTGAAGATGTGGGAGATTGGGGTGATTCATATGACTTTTCAGGGCCTAAAAGCAATCAAACCGATTTGAAGTTTACTACTGAAGATGCAGCAGTTTTTGAAAGATCGGTTCATATTGATGGTTTAACCCAGAAGACGTTTAAATTAAGATTGAATTTGAAACTCCCACATTCATTAACAGTAGATCGATACAATCGAGAAAATTGGCTTGTAGATAATAAAATCACAGTATATATATCATTATATAAAAACATAAAAAGAATTGATTTCAAGATAGAACTGGAGAATAATAGTAGAGATCATAGAATTCGTGTTTTATTTCCAACAAAAATTAAAGCTGATGAAGTTCATGCTGATGGGCATTTTTATGTTGTCCCAAGAATGGTTGATTTACCCGAAGCAGATAAATGGGAGCAAAAACCTCAACCAACAAATCATCAAAAAGATTTTATTTCTGTAAGCAATCAAAATGGAACATTTGCTGTTTTAAACAAGGGGTTACCTGAATATGAAGCGATAAAGGATGAAAATAACTCAATTACTTTTGCTATAACTCTTCTAAGGTGCATTGAATGGTTATCACGTGATGATTTTCAATCAAGATATATACCTGCCGGACCAGCTTTTAAAACACCTAAGGCACAATGTCTTGGAAATCATGCTTTCGAATTATCATTGGTTACCAGCACCAAACAAAACTGGTTAGAAGCAGAAATACATAAAAGAGGTAAGGAGTTCAATAATCCTTTTAAAATAATTTTTCCTGCGATGGTAGAAAGCCCAATAAGAGCCTCTGATAAGATAGTCTTACGACCTTTTGGGATAGTTTCTATTTTTTATAAAACAAAAATAGAGCTTTTGGAGTCATACCTACCTCCCAGCTTGAGCTTTCTTGAGATTGATAATGATTTCATTGTCTTAAGTTGTATAAAAAAATCAGAGCTTGGAGAATATTTAATTATTAGACTTTATAATATATCCTCTTCTCCTCAGAGCGGAAATTTAACTTTCTATGAAAAATTAACAATAAAGAATGCCGAAATTGTAAATTTCTTAGAAGAAACACCTAAAAATGAAATAAAGGCAGAAATTTGTAATTTCAATAATAATAAGATTGAAGTAAAAATAGATCCTTATGTAATTGTTACTTTTAAATTCGAAATTTCTTTTATGGAGTAGAGCATAAATGTGGAAGGAAAAATTAATAGAATTGGTGAAAGATTTCGAACACCCCGCATGGGGATTTAATCATTTTACCCGTGTTTATGAGTTTTCATTAGAATTAGCAAAATCTCAACAACTTGAAGTTGAAGATGATGTATTATTTGCAGCAGCCTATTTACATGATATTGGAGCTTTTGAACCATATAGACAAAAGGGGAAGGATCATTCAGTTGTTGCTATTGAGAATTGTGATGACATACTTGGTTCTACAGATTTCCCCTCAGAAAAAATTTCTCTAGTTAAAGATATAATTAAGAGTCATATGTTTTACATTAAGCCTGAAGATACTATTGAATCCAAAATCTTTCATGATGCGGATACCCTTGATTTTATGGGATCTATAGGAATAACTCGAATCCTTTCAATAGTGGGTATAGATGATTGGACTCCAGACCTCAGTACTGCTATCAAACTTATTGAAAAATTCAGTAATGAATTACCACATTCAATAGTAACACAAAAAGCAAAAGAAATTGGGATTATTAGAAAGCGAGAAATGGAAGATTTTTTGAAAAATTTAAAAAAACAAACAAATCATTTTAAGTCACTCTAATTCCAGGTTTTTTTCCATTTTAATTTCAATGTTCCCATCACCATGATCCAATTGCTCAGTAGTTATATATCCAAGATTTTCATAAAATTTCACAGCTGAAATTGCTGAATACAGGAATAAGCTTTTATTTTTTTTTTTGCTTCTCCTTCAAGGATATTCATTAATTTCGTTCCATATCCTTTACGATGATTTGATATACTTACAAAAACATCGCGAATTTGACCTAAGTCAGATATGCTTCCAGTGCCAATTATTTCACCATTTTTTTCAATAATTATCGTGTAGATACCTTGTCTCTTCATAAAATTTCTCGAATAGCTTTTTACTAGGTATTTTATAAATTTTGAAGAGTAATTTCTACTATTCACTTCACGTAAACAAGTTTTAATAATTTCTAAGCATATCTTCCTATCTGTTTTTCGAACTTCTCTTATTATCTCAGTCATGAAAAGCAAACTAATGAAGTCTATATAAACTGAAGTTATATAAGGTAATTGTTATTTTCTCTTCTAATTAAGAGTATTGAAAATCTGAAATTCCTTTTATTCTATCAAATCAAATGTAGTATAGTTATAGTTTAACAACATTTCTGGTAAAAAAGTGTATAGAATGAAATTTACTACATATACTAAAGAATACATACCAAAGATTAATGATGCAATTAACAAAATTTATGAAAGGAAACTAAATGATGTAGAGAATTCTTTCTTAAAGCATTATTATTCTGAGTTAAAAGCTTATTTTCTGTCAGGTGGGAAGAGAATCCGACCTTTGCTTTGTATAGCTACATATAATGCATTTACGGAAAATCCAGATGATAAAATCATTTTACCAAGCACGAGTGTAGAATTTCTTCATAATGCATCATTAATTCATGATGACATCATTGATAGAGATGATTTTAGACGTGGAACTCCTGCGTTTCATTATAGGTATCGAAATTATCATAAAAAATATAATTTGAAGAAAATGAATGATATTGATTACGGTAATTCTATTGGCATAATTGGAGGAGACACAGCGTTTTTTTTGGGATTGGAATCGTTCTTTTTTAATAATTTTGATAATGATGTAAATTTTGAAGCAATTAAATTATATGAACAAGGATTTATTGATATAGCAAATGGAGTTTTGATTGAAACTGATATGGTGAACCGAAAAAGCCTTACAATTTCAGATTACATAGAAATGGTTTCTCTTAAAACGGGGGCTTTATTAGAAAAATCAATTTTAATAGGAGCAAATTATGCAAAAGTTAATCAGAAAATAATGAAGGATCTTTCAAGATATGGTATAAATCTTGGTGTTATTTTTCAGATAATTGATGATATTTTAGGAACATTTGGGGATGAAAAAGTAACTGGTAAACCAACAGATGGAGATATTAGAGAGGGTAAAAAAACCTGTCTTTTAATTGATGCGATGAATCATTTAGATGAAAATGATAAAGTTAAACTTGAAAAGTTAATAAAAAAGCCAGATATGACAGGTGATGACGTTCAAAATGTTAGAGATTTGTTTTCTAAAGCAGACGTTATTCAATCATGCAAAAATTTAGCTAATTCGTATTTTCAAGAAGCAAAATTATCTTTAAACAAGTTAAAAAGCGAAATCGATCAATCTGAAATGGAATTTTTCGAAGACTTGTTAAATTTTGTATTTAAGAGAAAATTCTAAAAAAAAATTTGAGTGTAATTTACTAATTTCCTGATTAATTTGATTTTAAAGAAATTTTTAAAAAATAAAAAGAAATACTTGAAAGTTTGAAAAACTTAAAAATAAATCTAACACAAAAGATTATGAATCCTTTTCAATTATAATAATCACACAAATAAATAAAAATATTCAATAGAGTATCCAAATGAAAATACTCCAAGATATTTGGATTTTAGAAAAATCAGGAATAGTAATTTTTCACAGAGAGTTTGATAAAGTTGTTTCTCCTCAACTTTTTGGAGCAATGATGAGTGCTTTAAATATGTTTGCTGAACAATTGACTGAAGGAGGTTTATCAAATTTTGATTTAAAAGATACTAGGTTTACGTTAATTAAGAAATGGAAATTAATATTCATTGCGACATCGTCTAAAAAATATAAGCAGAAAAAAGTAAATAAAGAGTTGGAAAAGATATCAGACAAATTTTTAAAACTTCACAATGAAGATCTAAAGACCTTTCATGGAAAAATAGGAGCTTTTTCTGATTTTGCCAATGAAATTGTGAGTTCATTAGAAGAAAAAGATCTTTAATTATTGATTTATCCATTGATATAATTCACTTAATAACACTCTTTTATCTTTATTGTTTATTAGTTTATCAACATTCTCAACATTCATTAACCATAATGAGGATCTTAACTCTTGTTTAAGAGTTTTTATCTCTTTAATCGTATTTGAAAAAGCATAGTTTTTATAATCTTTCCATGCTGTTTTTAAAAACTTAAATGCAAAACCACCTATATTTGCACCAATTGAAATTGCTTTGGCAATATCTATGCCATTTCTTAAACCTCCTGTTGCTATTATGGGTTTTTGAGTGACATTTCTAACATTAATTATACTTACAGGTGTTGGAATTCCCCATTCTCTGAATGTATCTGCTATCTTTCGAGTATAAGCCTCAAAGCTAGAATTATCGCGTATTGACTCTATTGCAGCAAAATTAGTGCCTCCCATTCCTCCAACATCGTATCCATCAAATCCTAATGCATCAAGTTTTAAAATAATTTCCTGATTAAGCCCAGATCCAACCTCTTTAGCTATAATAGGAATTTTTATATTTTTTCTTATTTCTTTGAATATTTCTTCAAAATTTTTATAAGAAAGATTACCTTCACTTTGAGATAATTCATGTAAAGCATTCAAGTGTATAGCCATTACATCTGCTTTAATCATCTCAATACATTGATTAAAATGATCTATATTGAATTTAGGGCTACATATCTGCCCAACTCCTAAATTTCCTATTATTGGGATATTAGGAGCAACATCACGTACAACCATAAAGGAGTCAGTGGTGGAAGGATCTTCCAAGCCTATTCTTTGAGAGCCAACACTCATGATGATGTTTTCTGAGTTTGCTGCATTTGCGAGAATATTATTAAGTGCTTTAGAAATTTCATGGCCCCCTGTAATTGCCGCGATGCATATAGGAGCTGAAATTGTCTTATTAAAAAAATCCACAGAGATTTTAATATCCTCTAATTCATATTCCGGTAAGGGATGATGGATTAAATTTATATCATCAAAGTAGTTCTTTGAATGTTGTACATTATATTTTAAAGGAATTTTTATATGCTCAATCTTCCTATTATATAATTTGTCTTTGAATTTTTTATCAGTTGGCATTTCAATATTAGTACATTCTAAGGAGTGATTAAGTAAGGCCTTTAAAATATATTTATTTTTAAGTCCGTTAATTATTTGAACAGGTATATTAAGCTTTACAATTTCCTTGATATATTCTAGTTTACTTTTAATCCCTCCAGTAACATCTATTTTTTGATCCAATTCAGCTAATTTTATCTTATCTAAATCATTAAGACTTAAATTAAAAGCCAGTTTTTCTTTTCCATTATCATTGATGAAGATACCATCCTTTTCAATTGCAAATATAACTTTTGAAACCTTGAAATTTCGAATTTTCTCACATAATTTTAGAATAATTTGGTCTCCTGAAAGGATTGAAAAAGAAGAATCTCGACTTAATACTATATCACCATACAGGACGGGAATTACGCCAAGTTTAATTAATTGTTCAATTGGCTCTATTGTTTTTATTCTTATTTGATTAAAATCTCTTAGAAAAATACTTGAAGGCTGAATCGAAATAGCTGGGCATTTTTTATCTAATAATTTGTTTATTACAATAGAATTAAATTTATTCATAATATCATGGGTTTTGGAAAGCCCGATTATTTGATCCTCAATAGAGTCATTTAATCCTTCAGAAATTTGATAATTTCTAGCAATTGGATGCCCAAATGATCCACCTCCATGAATTAAAATAATTGGTTTTTTACTTTCAATAACTTGATTAATACAATTATCTATAACTCCTTCTCTAAGAGAAAAAGGTTTATTCTTATCAGTTAATAAACTTCCGCCTAACTTTAACAGAACTATCTCATTAACACTTTTCATTTTTGACTCTCACTCATCCAACCATGGTTTTCCAAGCATCATATCCTTCTTTTTCAATAGCTTCAACAATTTTATCTTGGGTTTTTTTATTTTCAACTAAAGCTATGACCAAGCCACCTCGCCCTGTACCTGTCATTTTAGCGCCCAGAGCCCCGTTTTGCAAGGAGATTTTGACTAAAACATCATTAACTTCTCCAGATACTGTTATTTCTTGTAGTAATTGGTGATTTTGAGTCATTAAACTACCAATAGTGTTAATGTCTCCTTCAAGTAAGGCTTTTTTTGCTACTGTTGCTAAGTTTTCATATTTATTAAAGATTTTTTCAAATTTATTTGGAGATTCTTCTTTTAAACGTCGAACATCAGCTACTACTTCTGTTGTCGAAGCAGTAATTCCTGAATTTATTATTACTAAGGGCATTTTTTTTGGTGATTGTAGTAGTTCCATTGTATTTTCTTCACCACGTAAATTTTTGATAAACCAAATTAAACCCCCATAAGTCGAGGCTGTATTATCAATTCCTGAAGGTGTGCCATGGTAAGCTTTCTCTCCTTCATAAGCTGCAGCATTTATCTCTTTTTCAGTTAGGTTAAGATTAAATGTATCATTTAACGCTCGAGAAAGTGATGTACATTGAGCTGCTGAAGCACCAACACCACTAGCAGCAATTAAGTCCCCAGTAAATGTTATTATTAGTTTCTGATTCTGGGTGTCAACTTTTAAATATTCAATTACGTTTTTAATTGATTGCTCAGCCTCGTTTAATTTCTTTTTTTTATATCCTGGGGTAGCTAATCGCTGATCATTTACTGTCCAGCCATTACCTTCAATTACATTAACTTCTGCAGTCGTAAATGAACCTAATGCTGATGCAATTGCTGGAAGACCATATACAACAAAATGATTGCGTTTATTTTTGAAATAAGAAATAAATTTCGCCAAAAAGTATGGTCTTTCCATAACCTTTTCCAGTTCCCAAATTTTTCACCAATTCTACTTTTTTGATAAGATAAAATTTGAAAATAATATATATCTCAATCTATGACTTAGTTAAATAATTTTTAACTTTATTTAAAAAGTTGGATAAAGAAAAGTGGCTATTATGAGTTATATTAAAATAAATGCTCACTTGTTGTATAAGAATCATTAGCAGGCTTTACTAGAATTGTTTTTTCGATACCTTTAATGTTTTCGAAGATTTTTTGAATATATTCAATATTTTCAGGTCTACATAAACAGTGTAAATTTGGTCCTGCATCGATAGTAAAGAAACAATCTAAATTTTCAGATTTTCGTAAATTTAACACCTTTTTTATTACTTTTAAAGTGACTGGACTCCAATAAAATAAAGCTGGCTCAGAAGTCATCATTACTGAATGCATAAACATACAATTTTTTTCAGCAATTATTCCGACCTT
>JBHLNK010000172.1:0-2735 GCA_048941625.1 Promethearchaeota archaeon
CCATTCTTCAGCGTTTTTCGGTTCTGCTGACGTTAAATTCATCATTGAATAAATATTTAATTTATTTATTTCTGGTTTTAATTACTTATTAATAAATTAAATTAAATTATAATTAATAAATTTAGAATATAAGTCATTAAATCATTATTGATACTTAAGACAGGAAGAATAAAAAATAAAATAAAAAAAATCTTCTTAAATTTCGCAATATATACCAAAAATAAATAACACTACAAACCTCTTTTTATAATGTTCGTACAGCATCAACTATATTTATATTAGCAGCCCATCTTGAAGGATATCTCGAACTTATAACAGCAGTAATTAAAGTAATAATTATTAATAAACTGATTATAAGCCAAGGAATTGTTAGACTCACTGCAAGAAAAACTGTTTCTGGCAAATGGGATGCCATAAGAATACCTGTTAATAATCCCGTGATAATACCTAATATTGTTCCAAAAAATGCCACAACTAACGTCTCTCCAGAAATTGTTCTTATAACTCCCTTTTTACTTAAACCTAATGATCTCAGCATCCCAATTTCCCTACGTCGCGCCATTGTTGAGACTAAACAATGTAAGGTTAGCCCAATCATAGCAATTACAATGGCAAATACTAAGACTCCATACATTATCATTGTAATTAAATCAAGCATACTTCTGAAAATTGTTATAACATAGGATTTTGTATAGGCAACCCTTACATAGTATCCATTATCTTCCAAATACTCAATTATGTCCTCTAAAACCTCCTCGTCATCTTCTCCTTCATCAATCCAGAAATACCAATCAAACACACTTAATCTGAATTTTAAAGTATTCGGAATCTCTGGAGCTCCTGTTTTAAGATCAAGGATAGTCCAGTTTGATCCTAATGCGTTCCGCAATAGAGAAGCAGATTTCTCAATATTATACACATTATCACAATGTATAAAAACATGAGTGATCATATCATTTGATCCATTAATAGTAGAACCAGATTTGGTAGGATAAATTTGAGATCTAGCATTCTCATAATTTATATAATAAGCATTTTGTGTTTCTGTTATATCATAAATCAACTCGGAATCTGCATTCCAATTTACTCGTTCCGTTTTATACAAGACGGGATCTTCAATTACTCCAATAACAGTGTAGTTAAGCCAAGTTGTAGGATCAATTTCATATAAAGATGAATTAACATCAAATTTTATCCAATCAATATCTAAGCTGAAATTATTGCTAAATGTTGAGTTATATCCTACAATCCTTAATTTAAGATCGAAATTTGACTTATTTAGGTAAGATAGTAGGGGATAATATTGGTTAAAGATAAAAGTATTGTTTTTCTCTATTGGATAATTAATATCTCCAAGTTTATCAAATTTATTGGTATAATAATTAAATACTTCTAAATCAAGTTGGTCAACTGTGGAATTTGCTCTTGATTCAAAAGTAATACTATAAAAATTTATGAAACGATGAGTTATATTAATGTATGCTCCCATATTGATTGTGATATTAAATTCTAAAGAATTTCTTTTGCCATCGAAAATACTCTTAAATGTCATGTTCCCATTATCA
Source organism: Promethearchaeota archaeon (assembly GCA_048941625.1). Lineage (GTDB taxonomy): Archaea > Asgardarchaeota > Lokiarchaeia > Sigyniarchaeales > SOKP01 > Loki-b32. The sequence goes on from JBHLNK010000172.1 coordinate 1,566, forward strand.
GACTCTGCAAAAGCGCCTGGATTACCCTGTGATGTTCCATTTTTAAGTTGTATAGAACATATATCAGGAGGGATAATTTCAATATTATCTGGATTTGAATTAAATTGTTGTGGGAATAATTTTATATTAGATCCAATATCAAATGAAGGTTGTATCCATTTCATAAGGTTAAAGAGAGATTCCGTAATTACAGTTACATTGTCCTTATTATTTAAAAGTTCTTCCATTGTTGAGCCTGGATAAGTTTCAGATTTCTCTAATAGTTTATGTTGTCCAAAATAAGAATCATCCACTAGATTATTAGTAGAATTTGTTCTTATACCAACCACAGAAGATGCAAGATTAAAATATTCAAAATAATCGGTTATGTTATCATATTTAAATCCGAAAGTAGGATCATATGAAGGGCTAAAGTAATCCATGCGTGTTGTATAATAGTCAATATTGCTAATACTTTCTAATAAAGGATAAACATTTGAAAAATTGAACCAATCAGCTGCATATAAATCTACGTTTTCTTCTCCTGATTGTGGTTTTTTTCTAATTATAATATCAGTATTACCACCCGGCAGATCATAAGTTGCAATGTCTTGATAAGTTTCCCATGAAATGTAAATATGATAAGTATCTTCTGGTTGCCCAAGAATACCAAATGAAGCAAATCCTTGAAAATGCTCAACAATTGCAATGACCTTCATATTCATAGTAACTGTATTTTCATACGCATTTTCTCTATTATCATTAAGCAGGTCGCTGAGAGTTGGATATGAGATCCCAACTGTGAATTTTGCTATTATCTCGTCATCAACATCCAAATTAAAAAATTCTGCTTCTTTTTTAGTTATTATCATTGAATTTTTTTCTTCTGAAAGATCCTCCATCATTTTCTTAAGCGTCATTTCACTAGGTTCAACAATTTTTGTAGCCTTCATATGATCTTCAATAGTCTCAGTGTCTATTATATGAGCTCTTATGGATTTATCCCAATCCGTAGCAATGAATCCATGTCCAATCCATTGATTCTTGTCTTCATGCCATAATTGTATATTTAAGTGTGATATACCCATTACATCTTCTACACCATCAATATCCTTGAGTTCCTCTTCAAATGTTCTTGGTGTATTTGCGGTAAATATTCGAATATCACACCCCATTACATCATCTACAGTT
>JBHLNK010000018.1:0-44882 GCA_048941625.1 Promethearchaeota archaeon
TTAAAACCGCAATCCACTATATTTCAATAGAAGATTGGGCACTAGCCTTAAAAGGAAAACCCATCACTTATTCCGAATCACTTGGTCACCCATATAGATTAGAAGATGATTTTGATTGGGAAAATATTGATAATGAATTAAGGGATTATGATGGACTAATCATCCCTGGAGGTAGAGCTCCGGAATACTTATCTGTAATTCCAGAAGTTCAAAAACTAGTTGGAATTTTTATGTTAGAAGACAAACCTATAGGAGCAATTTGCCATGGACCTCAAATTTTATCTCACAGTGATGCAAGTCTTAAACAAAAAAAATATCTTGAAGGAAAAAAAATATATCCTTATCCCTCAGTAAGCTTAGCCTGTTCTTTACAAGGAGCAATAATAGAAGATCAATATCCACCAAATAAGACATTTACAGATGGAAATTTGGTAACTGCTCCTTCATGGCTTGGTTTGCCAGAATTTATGAAACAATTTCTCAAACTTCTTAACTTGAATACTATAACTTAATTTTTTTTTATCACTTTCTTTTAAAAGTTTCTTTCAGCTCGTTCATAATATTTTTTCTAAGTTTAGGATCTTTTACTAATATGTTTGATTGTTCAGGTTGAGAAGCTTCCATTTGGGTTCTATAAAAAAACCTGATAATATCAATAATGGCATCAGAATAATCATGCCAAATTCCAGACATAATATCTTCATTTAAACATTCTAGCCAGAAGTTAGGAATCGAGAGTACAATTCTAGTTCTATTTGTTAAGGTGTTTCTTGTAGTGGTAATTGTAATAGGTCTTCCAATCTTATCCCATTCTTTAGCAGCTGAAATTGTACTATAGGAACATTTTTCAGTCATTACAATTGAAGATTGTGTTTCACCATTGGCTAGGCGTTCAAGTATGCGTTCATATTTTGCTTTATTAGGTCTTCTTGTCATATTGATCACTATTACTACTATAAACAATGAAGATATTTAAGTCTTTGTAGTAGAGGGATTGGTGGTAATAGGATAAGAGTAGTTTTTCTATAATATTATTAGTCTTTTAATTTACATGATAATAGTAGTGTGATAGTAGAAATAATAAGAATAATATAAAACCAAGAAATTTTTAAAAATTAATAAATCTCATAAAAAATATCCTAGATAGATTATGTCAATCAATAAATTTGGAACAGATTATTTACTTCTGGGGCTACGTGTTGGCAAGGTAATCGATGGTTTTGTGGATGCATATTATGGTCCATCAGAACTACACGATTTGGTTGATAAAGAAGAACCTCAATCCCCTACTAGCCTAATAAAAGCTTGTAAAAATCTTCAAAATCAACTAAATGAACAAGGATTTTCTAAAGAGCGTGTAAAATATATGAAAAAAACACTTAAGGCCATTGAAACTTCGTTAAATATCATTTCTGGTAAAGATTTCTCGTTTTTGGAAAAAGTCTCAAAAATCTATGGTATTAAACCCGAATTAATTGATGATTCGGAATTTTATAAATTAAAGGAGGAAATAAATTCAATCTTTGAAGGATCTGAAGAACTTAGTAATCGAATTATTGCTTTTAAAAATAAGCATAATTTACCAATGGATATTTTAAAAAATACCTTCGAAAAAGCATCTAAAGTAATTCGTGAAAGGACATATAATATGTTCCCAGATTTATTGCCTGTTGGCGAATCTATATCGATTGAAATTGTAAAGGATAAGCCATGGGGGGCATATAATTGGTATCAGGGGAATTTTAAATCCAGAATTGAGATCAATACGGATATACCATTAGATTGTATGAATGTTTTAAGTTTTATCACTCACGAAGCATATCCAGGGCATCATACGGAACATTCGGTCAAAGAAAAGTATTTATATAAAGATCAAAATAGATTTGAACACAGTATACTTATGATTTTTACACCTGAAGCTGTAGTAACAGAAGGAATTGGGAATACTGCGATTGATGTTTTATTTACAGATCAAGAAAAAGGTCAATTTATATTAGATCGATTATGTCATAAGTCTTCGGAAGCAAATCTTGATTTAATCATTAATTATTGTCAAATCCAAGGAGAACTATTAAAATTATTAAATAATTTGGCAATCCATGCTCATCAGGATGGATGGTCTGATGAAGAATTAGTTAAGTATGCTTTAGATTTTGATCTCGCTCCAGAAAATTTAATTAGACAAAGATTACAATTTATCAGACATCCATTGTGGTCTACATATGTTTTTAACTATACATATGGAGAAAAATTAATAAAACAAAATTTTGGAAAGAATCCTTCTCCTGAGGATTTTAAAAAGTTGTTACTCAATCCCTTTTTACCTTCAGACTTAATATAGTTGAAATAATAGTTTTATTTTAGAAATTTATAAACTTAAATTTATTGAGAAACTAAAAGAATGAAAATTAATTTTCGAGAAGCTAAAAATATAATAACTAAAAGCAATATTCCTTCAATCGATTATGTAATAAATCCTTATATAGGTTGTCAGCACTGTTGTATTTATTGCTATGCTGAATTTATGATAAGATTTACAGGACATAAGGGAGACAAATGGGGGCAGTTTTTAGATATAAAGACATTTGATTTGGAAATAATTAAGCCACAGAAATACAATGGAAAAGTTATTTTGCTTAGTTCAGTTACAGATCCATATTTACCCTTAGAAAAAAAATATCAGAATACTCGAAAAATATTGGAAAAACTGGTTGGAACTAAAGCAGAGATTTCGATCCTAACTAAATCAAAACTCGTCCTTAGGGATGTTGATTTATTTAAGAAATTCAATAATATTAGGATTGGCGTTTCAATCAGTACTTTAGATGTAGAATTTGCCAGAGTTATTGAAAGAGTGGCTTCAAATCCATTAGACCGATTAGAAGCCATTAAACAACTATCTAAAGCGGGAATTGAAACTTATACTTTTATATCTCCATTTTTTCCAGAAATAACTAATTTCAAGGCAATTATTAGGGAGATTAAGGATTATACTGACCGTTTCTTATTTGAAAACTTAAATTTTCGACCACATAACATTCCTAGAATAATGAAAATAATTAAAGAGCATTATCCAAAATTACTTCCAAAATATAAAGAAATCCAGAGAAATCGCAGTTATTGGGATATACTTGAGCAAGAAATTAAGAATTATTGCGAACAAGAAGCATTGAATTATGAAATTGAATTCCACCATGGAGGATTTTCAAAAAGTTAAAAAGCTAAAAAACAAAAAATCATTAATTAGTTGACTCAATAAGATATAGAATAAAAAATTTAAATATATGATAATATAATTCTCTTTATAATCCAAACCTAATATCTTCATTTTTATATGAAATTCAATAAAAAAGTAATTTTTTATTTATTTACTATCCTATGCTTATTGTTTACTACAAATATCGATCAAGTGAGCTCCAACAATGGTTCATGGACACGAACATGGACAAGAGGTATTGATTCAGGTAAAGATTTATTTATAGACTCTCAAGATTATATATATGTTGTAGGTTATACTTATAGGTATAGTGAAGAGAGTGACATCTCTCTATTAAAATATAACAGAACAGGTGTATTGATATGGAGTCGTATTTGGAGCCATGAAGGAAAAGGATCCTCTATAGCGATAGATGACTCCGAAAATATATATATTGCTGGAAATAAGAATGAAGATGCATTTATAATGAAATGTGACAATCAGGGAGAAGAGATATGGAATCGTACTTGGGGAGGCTCCAATAATGAATGGTGTTATGGGATCCTAATTGATTCTTTAAATGATATTTATATAATAGGTGAAACATTGAGTTTTGGTTTCGGAAGTTATGATGGGTTTATTGCCAAATATAATAGCAGTGGTTCTCTTTTATGGGACGTAATTTGGGGCACTTCAGAATCTGAAACTTTTAATGATATCACTATTGATGATATCGACAATATATACGTTGCAGGACAAACTGAATCGAATGCTGTCTTAATTAAGTTTAATTCTTCAGGAACTGAATTATGGAATTTAACAGTAGATTACTATTCATGGAGCCAAGCTATTAAAATAGATTCTGAAAATAATATTATATATGCAACTGGACATTTGCTACAAAAATTTAGTGCTTCCGGAAGTATTATCTGGATTCGACCTTTACCGGATGTTGACTTTTTAGGTGGTTTGGCTATAGATGAAGATGATAATATATATGTTTTAGAACAGAGGGAGATTACCTGCCCTCCTGATAACTTGTATTTTGGAGGTATTTCACAATGTATTTGTCTAGGGATCTACCTGGAAAAGTATAATGAGACTGGAGCTCTTATTTGGGAAAAAAGATGCACAGGTTGTGTTAGTGCAAGTGGAGAAGGCATTTTTTTAGATTCTGTAAATGATATATATATATGTGGTACTTTATACTCTACTACAGGCTGTGGTAATATTAACGATATCCTTCTCATAAAGAATCCTACCAATCACTCAGAAATATGCTATGAAATCTATTATGATTTAATCATTCTAGGTATTGTAATACCGGGAATTATAATATTAGCAATGATTTTTCTAATTATTAAAAAAAGAAAATCCTAATATCTAAATATTTAATACTAATTTTTCTAATCATATCCTATAATAATTTTAAACAAATTAATACTAATTTAAGGGATATAAAATTGAATTCAACATTGAAAATAAAAAGAAACGAGGAAGTCATTGCTTATCTATTACTAATTCTAACTATGGTTATTTGGGGTGGTACTTGGCCACTAGGACGATGGTTAGTTTCTGAAGAAGTAGGCGGTACGACAATTCCCCCATTTATGATTGCAGTGATTCGTTATTTTCTGGCAATAGTATGTTTTTTTCTTATTCTTAGATTTAAGGAAGGAGATATAAATTGGCAGTTTGCTAAAGAAAATTGGAAGATTTTAACTTTAATGGGATTATTATCAGTAACAGTTTATCAAGCAGGTTATCTTATCGGTGAAATATTTACTGCTGCTAGTGATGCCAGCATCATGGTTGCGACAAATGCGATCTGGGTAGTTATTTTATCCAGCATTTTTTTAAGGACAGAGTCTTTTACTTGGAAAAAAATGTTTGGCGCTTTATTAGGATTTACTGCTGTCATTATTATAGTAGGATTTTCTCCTAATGTAAATGTTTCAAATCGGATTCTTGGGGATATTTTAATTCTAGTTGCTGCATTATCTTATGCTTCATATACAGTAATTTCGCGTTATTTTATGAATAAGAATCTAAAAAATTATAAAAACGAACAGCCTTCATCTCTTTTAATTATAAGTTGGGTATCATTTTTTGGATTTTTAATTACGACACCTATAGCTTTATGTATTAGCCCACAATATCTCAATCCTCTTGAATATCTTAATGTTCCTCTCCGCGTGTGGTTCGGTATAATGTATTTAGCGTTTCTTTCTACAATTGGCGCTTACACATTCTACTTGGAAGGTGTCAAACGTTTAGATGCCAGTAGAGCAGCGATTTTTCAAACCTTAGTTCCTTTATTTGGAGTCTTATTCTCTGCGATATTCCTTCAAGAAAATTTTGATATTTTAATTTATCCACTATCATTATTATTAGTTATTTCAGGAATAACTCTTGTTAATTGGAAAAAAAAACAAGGTAGATTGTAAAATATTGTTTAAAATTGAAAATATTAATATATTAGAACAAATATTTTTGAGGACAAAAAAATATTGAATTCAATTATTTCCAGCTGAATTTATCAAAACTGGCTTTATATCTTATAAGAATAACCATTTAATTATATTAGTTTTAAAATTCTAGAGATTCAATTTCAATATATCATTAACCATACGTTTTAATAGTCTAATTTTATTCTCCTAATTAGATATGGGTAAAGATAAGGACTATTATGAACTCTTAGGGATTGAAAAGGAATCAACAGATGACGAAATTAAATTAGCATATAAGAAATTGGCTAAAAAATATCATCCCGACCTAAATAAGACAGATCCTCGGGCAAAGGAGAAATTCATTGAAGTTAAAGAAGCTTATGAAACGTTAATTGATCCTGTAAAACGTAAAATTTATGATCAAGCAGAATTTGGTTCTCAAAATCCTACTTGGAGTGATTTATTTAGATCATCTAATTTTAACATTTTCAGGGAAATAATGAGATCAATTTATAGAAACTCAGAACGATATTATAAACCTCCTCCTGAAGGTATGTATATCTAAAATAGTTGTTTCTAAAAAATTTGAGATTAAAAGATTTAGATCTTCTAAATATGTTTTTTCTATAATATAACGAATTTTTTTAAAAATTATAAATTAATCCAACTCCAAATTCCAATAAGTAAGTCAAATAAGTATAAAAGTTTATATTGACAACCATAATATTCTTTCAATATTAAAAAAATTAAAATCTGAAATCCAAAAACTCAGTAATAAAAGTGAGAAATAATGGAAATAAGAGAAAGAAATGTAATTATTGGCGTTATTTCTTTTATTATAGGATTAATTTTAATAATGACTCTGATACCTTCATTTATATCGTTTTTTTACTTTTCTTCTAATATCTTTTTAAATCCCTTCACATATATAATGTTTGATATATTAACTCTTGCTGTAACATTATTTTTCTATGCTTATTTTATTATTAGACCAGTAAGAACTCCAAAAGGAAGAGAAAATCTGGCTGTGGCTGCGATGAGTTTTGGGGTACTTTTGATTATGTTACCATTAATCTCAATTGGTTTTGAAATTTTTACTGCATCGTATTATTATGGATTCCCATTTTATGCACTTGTAATGATGATTCCTTACCTTTTATTAATTATACCAGGAGTAGCTTTATTAATTCATGGATATTATATGCAAAAGCCACCAAGAACTGCCCAAAACAAAGGAACCTAAACCAGGCAGAATTTATTATTAGAATTATTAATAATTTTAAGGAAAAAAGTGTAAAAAGAAAAAAAGAGAATATTTTAGGAATATTAGTTTTTTCTGAATGAAAAATTTTTAAATTTTTCTAGTGAAATTCTTCCTTTCTTTGTGAGTACAATCAATATCGCACTTATTATAGCTATAGCTCCAATAACAGATAAAACAACAATAACTGCTATAATGGCTGGATCCAATCCTCCTGGAGTTACTGGCGCTATTGGTAAATAATCTATACTTCCCGCAGATCCTCCTATGTATGTATAGGGAATATCTACTATCCCATCCTTATTACTATCTGGACTGGTATGATTGTCCCAATAATTTCCGATTGTACTACTGTTCCATTTGTTATCAACACCATTATCAATCGCATGTTTTAGATTTGCTATAAATAAGTTCTCATAGAGTGAATTGTTATCAGAATTTGAATCGATGAATACTCCCACATTATTCAGTGATATGCGATTAACAATAATTATATTAAATTTATTCCCCTCACCTTCTCCAGCACTAGGTAAGTATATACCATATTGATTATTATCACTGATAATATTGCCTGAGATTATGTTAGAATCGCAACCAGAATCCAAATATATGCCTTTAGAATTATTGCTAATTGTATTTTCCATAAAGTTATTTTTAATACAATATGACTCAAGATAGACTCCAAATAATCCGTTATTCTCTATTATGTTGTTTGAAAACATATTATGACTACTTTCATATTCAATATTAATCCCTCTTTCTCCATTGTTGTTTATATTATTGTCCAAAACTTTGTTATATCCACAATAATCATATAATTCTATCCCATAGAGTCCATTTTTATTTGCAGTATTTTGCTTGACGATTGTATTATTTGAATACCAATGTAGTGAGATCCCAACTTCACCATTCTGATTGGCTATATTTCCTATAATGGTATTATTATTATTTTCCTCATAGAAGTAAATACCATAATCACCATTATTTTCTAGTATGTTTCCTGAGATAGTGTTATTATTACTCTTATATTCTAAAGCAATTCCACCATATCTATTATTAGAACAATTATTATCTATCACTAAAGAATTATTCACAAATTCTAAATAGATTCCATAGTCTTCAGCATTAAAAATTCTACAATCGCGAATTACAAAAAAGTTATTTGAGTTTCTGATGTCAATACCGTAATACACGACTCCAAAGCCACTTATTGTTAGATCTTCAATAATATATGGATCTTTCCATGTTCCTGATCCAGAACACCATGGTTGACTTTCTGCCCATGTCCAATTATGAGCTCCGACTCCAGTAGCTTCATCATCTACAAATATTGGTGTTTGTACAGTAGGTGCAGTACAATCATTATCTGAAATAATATTTTCTGAGGAGGCGGATTCGTAAATACAATAGTTATTACCATAAAGAATATTTTTGGTGACATTTGTGAAGGAACTTGATTGAAGGAATATACCTAAATCATTACTGTTTATTGTATTATTGTTTATTATGTTGTCTAAGCAAAAGTATCGTAAATATATTCCAATTAAGCTGTTATAATTTACTATATTTCTGGTTATATTATTCCATTCAGAATAATAAATGTATATCCCATGTTCTCCATTAAAATTTATCTTATTTTCTATGATATTAGTATTATCACAATATTCTAAATATAAACCATGAATTCTGTTGTTATTAAGAGTATTTCCCGTGATATTATTGTTATGACAATTATCAAATAAACGTATCCCATTATTATTTTCATTTCCAGTGTTTCCTGTAATGTTATTATGATCACAATGCTGATATAAGTATATACCATTCTGAGGGTTTAAACTTACAGTATTTCCTGATATGGTGTTATTCTCACAATTAGTATATAATGTTATTCCATTTCTCCCATTATTTACACAAATATTATCAATAATGGTTCCATTACAAGTATTATCTAATCTAATTCCAGCGTCATAGGAGCCTGTTCCTGAATTATAAGTTGTACAATTTCTAATTTTAAAATATTTGTCTTTTGAATTTTCTATCAATATTCCACATCTAGTTGGTGAATTACTCGCATCTACACTTACATTTTCAATTATGTATGGATCACTCCATGTTCCAGTACCACTACACCAATCAAAAATTGTTGTAGCAGACCAATTCCCTGGAATACTTCCGTCAATATGAATGAAAGATTCAGTATAACCTGCTGATATTTCAGGATAAATCAAAATAGGATTATAACTATCATTAGTGTCGAATTTATAGCTAAGTATTAAAGGAAAGATAAGAAAAATAATTAATAATATCCCGATTTTCTTGGTTTTAGTTTTCATAATTAAAATATTAAATTTTATATTGATACTAAATTGTAAGATAAACCATTATATTAATGATATAGATATAAATCTCTCCATTATAGAGTAAACCAATCTTTTTTAGAACTTGAGAAGAATTAAAAATAAATTAATATAAAGAAAACATAGTATAATTATGTCAGAAGCAATGCAAGAATCAGGAAATTGTGAAAATTGCGGTGTAGAAATTGACCTCTCTGAAGCATGGAGAGTGAATGAGAAATACCTTTGTGAGGATTGCTTTGCGAAATTAAATTTATAGTTTTAAGATCTTATTTCTAAGGAACATTTGGATTATTAATCTTTCCGATTTGCTTTATTCATTAAAGAAGATGTTATTTATGAAAAGTTATAAAATTGATTTAATTTAAATAAATAACTTTCGAATTGATAAAAACCTTGGTTAAGGTGTGATTTTTTTGTCTGTTAATATTTACCATGAAAAAGATGCAGATATATCAATCTTAAAAGATTCTGTAATAAGCATAATAGGATATGGAAATCAAGGAAGATCTCAAGCTTTAAACATGCGAGATTCAGGTCTTAATATAATTGTAGGAAATGTGGAAGATAATTATAAAAAAACAGCCATTAAGGATGGTTTCGAAACGTTAAGTATTGAGGAAGCTGCTAAAAAAAGTAATATATCTTTTATTTTAATCCCAGACGAGATTATGAAAGAAGTATTTGAAAAGAGCATTGAACCGAATTTAAAAGAAGGGGATACGATTGTTTTTGCTAGTGGGTATAATGTAGGTTTTAAATTATTAAACCTTCCAGAGAATATCGATGTTTTGATGATAGCCCCTAGAATGATTGGAGTGGGAGTACGTGAAACTTTTTTAACTGGTGAAGGCTTTTTTAGTTTCATTGCTGTAGAGCAAGATTATACAGACAATGCTATGAAAGTATTACTAGCTTTATCAAAAGCAGTAGGTACACTAAAGAAAGGAGCAATCATAATGTCTTGTAAAGATGAAGCAGTTTTAGATTTATTCAATGAACAAGCATTCGGTCCTGCTTTTGGGAGAGTTCTCCTCACCTCTATAAATACTCTTATCGATGCTGGTTATCCTCCAGAAGCTGTCTTAGTAGAAATGTATATGAGTGGAGAGATGAGTTATACATACCAAAAAATGGCAAAAATTGGATTAGTAAAACAAACATATTTTCATTCTCATACTAGCCAATATGGTGCCATGAGTAGAGGGATAAGATATTTAAAACTGCCTATTCAGCCTATTATGGAACGTACATTAAAAGAAATTGAGTCAGGTGAATTCACAAGAGAATGGGAAAAGAAAGTAACTAAAGTAAAGTTTAAACTCATAAGGTTCTTCGCCACTAAGCAAAAAATAAATAAATTAGAAAAACAAGTACGTAAAAATCTTAAGATGAAATCATACGATATTTATGAAGAAGAACCCCCCACTGAAGAAGAGATGAAAGAACTTGAGAAAATTTCTGATGAAATAAAGCAATTTGAAGAACTATTTGAATAATTTTGTTTTTACTTAATTGATAAACTTAGGAATTCCTAAAGTTATATTCCAATAACTTTTTCTTATAGTGTTCAGTTACTAAACATAATATGATAAATAACTTGGACCTTGTAAATAAAATATTTGAAACTATTAGTAAACTAACCTTTTTAGATAAAAGAAGAAAAATCAATTATAATGATATCAGACTTTATCCTTCGGAAATTCATCTAATCTTGTTCATCTATCATATACAAGATACTAATATAACAAAAATTGCTGACCAATTAGGCTTAACAAAGAGTGCGATATCTCAAACATTATCTCGCCTTCAAAAGAAAGGAATAATTAAAAAAAGAACTGAACCTTTTAAAAAGAATGAGTTGCAAGTCCAATTTACAAAGAAAGGACAATCACTATTGGAACATGTAATTGAATTTAGATCATCTCTTGAAATGAAATATCTAGAATTTTTAGAAGCAAAATCGGATAAAGAAAAACAAATTATATCTGATTTTCTTGATACGCTAGTCTTAATAATGGATCATAATAAGACTTAGGTTCTATACGATAGTGTCCAATTATTATAGAAATGTTTTTAAGTAACTTTAATCTTATTCTTCATAGTGTTTAGATACTAAACACAGAATTGAATACATTAAAATCATTTAGGTGTTAAATATAAATACTACTAAATCAGATAGAATTGTTCAAAAATATTTCCAGAATGAATCAAAATATTTAAGAAAAATACAAGAATTTTCAGGAATTTTAAAAACAACTCCTGAAAATATCTTTCCACTTTTATGTCCCACTCGTGAAGCCGATTGGATTCCTGGATGGGATTCGGAATTAATTTACACAGAATCTGGTTACGCTGAAGACAAATGTGTGTTTCGCACTGATAAATCAAACTCTGCGGGTGAAGGATTATGGATTTTTACTGGATTTAAGCCTAATGAATATGTAGAATTTGTAAGATTCCAACAAGATTTAATAATTCATTGCAGAATAGATTTAACTCAAAACAAAGATGGAACAACAACAGCAACTTGGAAAACAATCTCAACAGCGTTAACTGAGAAAGGGAATTCAACAATTAAAAGCATGACTGATAAAAAACATAATCCTGTTATTCATTTAATGGATTATTATTTGAAAAATGGAAAAATAATCTCGAAAAGCCTACTAATAAAGAATAAGATACATGGTCAACATTAATAGTTCTAGACAATTCTATTTTTTTCTATTATTCTTTCAAAAATAAATATCTCAAGAGTAGTTAATTTCAAGAATAAAAATTTAATAATATTACGCATAGATTAAGCTAAATAATATTAATTTTATTTCAATATGGATTAAATTATGACTAATACTTCAAAATCTACTTTAATCAACAAAATCAAAGCTGAATACAACAAAAAACTTAAAGATTTGGAGCGAAGCTTAGCTGATAAACATAAAGAGCTAAGTAGGATTGAAAATATAATCGTCCATGAAACTAAAAAAAAAGTTGTTCATTCAGACATTTCTGGTTTAAAATCAAGAAAAGTTCAATTAAATTACGAGATACATCAGCTAGAAAAAGATATAAAGAACATCAATAAAGAAAAGATTAAAAGACTCAAAAAATTATAAACGTAATCATTTTAATAAGCTGTTAAAATTTCCTTTCAAAGAATAATTTTCATTCAGGGATGATAACAGACGGGTCTTCTTTAATCTTATCTAATACAATTTGAGTTTTAATTTCCTCAACTCCTGGAAGGTTACGAAGGTTTTCTATTAGCCCCATAGAATCTTGATGGTTAAGACGTTTTGCCACAGTATGTAAAGAACACTGTTCCGTAATAACATAAGTATAATATATCAAAGCAAATAAAATTAATCTCACTCAACCCAAATATTTTTTCTACTTAATATTTGATTTCTAAAGAGCAACATCTAGTTCCAATTCATAAATAGAATCTTGAATTTTTGCTAAAGTTAGTCAGCCCAACTTAATTTAGTCCATGACATAAGGATCCATCCTATTTTATTTCCTTACATATTTGTCCAATTATTATGTCAATATTCCTAAACATTATACCACCACAGTAATTACATTTAAATATCTTCTTTGATAAAAATGATTACGAATCCAATTTTAACCTTTTAATAGGTAAAAATGGACGAAATCTAATTAAAATCATTTAGGTTAAAAAAATGAAAAAAAGAAATAAACACTTAATTTTTGTGATGACTTTTCTGTTTCTCTCATTTTTTATTTCTGGAGGGATGCCGATCATTTCAAATGCTTTTACCTTTCCAGGAACATCTATCCTGAGACTAAGTGATACAATCAATATAAAATCTCCTATTAATGGAAAAACGTACACACCATACATGAAAGCAGAAGGATATTATCCTGCTACATTTGGTTTTGAAAATGATGAGGTTGGAGATGATCCAGATGGATGGACTGTAAATGAAGTTGCTGGGACTGTTAATGTTAAATCCGAATACAATGGACATAAAAAAGTGGTAGATCTTCATAAAACATCATCAGGATCAGGAAAGACTTGTTATATGACGCATACTTTTACCGATCAAACTGATGGGACTATAGAATTTTGGTGGGCCGTAAATACATTTACCTCCCCTGCTTATGTGAGACAATATTTTCAAATTTGGGATGATTCTGCTTTAATTGTTGAACTAAGGATTTATCAAGATAGATGGCTTTCATACCGAGATAGCACAGGAAGACACAATCTTTTTCAATGGACCGCAGCTGAGTGGTTCCATGTTAGTGTTCGATTTGATTGTAGTATTAATACATATTACTTAGCAATTCACGATTCGGTAGGGAACTTTAAAGGTGGGGATGGTGGAACGGGATATAGTTTCATACAAAGTACAGGATCTATTGATACAGTTCAATTTGCAAGTGGAGCATATGTAGATGAGTGGCACCATTATGTTGATGCGATTGGATATGACTGGGTAGAACCATATAAACCAGGTGACAATAAACCTATTCAGGGATATTATCCCGCTACCTATGGATTTGAAAATGATCAAGTTGATTCAGATCCTATTGGTTGGGATCTCATTGAAAACGCAGGCTCAATAAAGGTCATTAATGAGTTAGAAGGGCATAATAGAGTAGTAGAGTTGTACAAAAATGGGGTTACTGATAATTTATTAATGGAAAATGGGATTGATAATATTGTATCAGGAACTATTGAATTCTGGTGGAGAGTATCAAGTAAATATATAAGAACTCATTTTGAAGTGTATGAAAATGGAAATAGACAAATTCATATAAGATTTTATAATACTGGTCAATTACAGGTTAGGGATGGTAGTTCCTATTATGATGTTTTTTCTTACTCTGCAGACACATGGTATCATTTTTCAGTTGAGTTTGATTGTGCCAGTGATTGGCATTTATCAGTTCATGACGAAGAGGGGATCTATAGAGGAGGAGATAATGGAAATGGCTTTAGTTTTCAAGGAAACCCTACAAATATGGATAAAGTAAGATTTTCTAATGGTAAATATATGTATAATTGGTATAGTTATGTAGATGCTATAAGTTATGATTGGGTAGAACCTTATAAAGCTGGAGATAATAGACATGAAGGTTTACTTATTGATCTAGAGAATGATGATTTAGGTAATATGGAATATACACTTACTACAAATGGCGTTCCCTCAGGTCCATTTTCAATTTTAGGAAATACAGTGATAAAATTTCCGGATAATGGAGAACATACTATTACAGTCACTAGTCCTAGCCATGATTCTGGTAGTGTTAGTTTTACTACTAAATCGATAGAAATATATTCACCAATTGAAAATGAAAACTATAAATCACCGATGCCTGGCTATTATCCTGCAACATTTGGATTTGAAAATCATGAACCTGGTACCGTAGGAACAGATATAGACTTTATAGATGAGTATAGTGGTTCCCGAGATTATGCATATATTAAGATAGGGGATGAATTAAATGGTCATAAAAATTATTTGATCCTAAAAGATGCTCAACTGTATTTTCATGTTTGGGGAGTACATTATATTGATAATCCTACAGAATCAGGAACAGTGGAATGGTATTGGTCTCAAAATCACTTTGATCCTAATGTTGGGTCATCGGAAAAGAAACATTATTTGAATTTCAGAAAACCTGATAATAGTATCGCTTTTCAAATACGGACTGACATTAACTACGATAAATATGAATATAATGATGGCGGTACATGGCATGAACTCATAACCTTAAATCCAGACTCATGGTATCATCATAAAATAACTTTTGATTGTCAAACTGGTAAATATTCCTGGACAGTTTCACAAGTAGATGGCACAGGTTTTGCTATGGTTTCAGACAAGAACTTTCAAAATAGTGCAACAACCATTAATTCACTTGAAATAAGAGCCGATGCATGGAGGGGTACTTCATATTGGGATGCTTTTGGGTTTAGTTGGGAAGATAATTATGACGTAGGGGATAACCTTGAAGAAGGATTACTATTAAGTTACAATCCTGATATAGACAATGATAATATTGATGATCTAGAATGGATTGCATATACTCATAATGATGGAATTCTTATCCCTTTTGATGATGTTAGAGTTATTCCACTTAATAGATGGTATACAAACTCTATCCAACTAATAGGAAAAGTTTTTGCAGGAGGTTTATATAGTTCGAAAAAGATTTTTTATACTTTTATAAGTCCACCCTTAGTAGGATCAAGAGACCGAAACTTTCCTCAAGAACAAGTAAAGAGATTAGGTTATTCATTCTATATGGCTTTTAGTTACACACCTCAAATTCAATTTAGAATTTCTGAAATTGGTCTTGATGATATCATTGATATCAAAATATATATCGATCCAATTTTTGTTGATCAAGCACCTTATTGGGCTACTAGAATTGATATCAATTCTCAGTATACATCTAATATTATAGACACTCCTCTTCTTAAAGAACATCTCACTCATACCATTGTAATTGAAATAGAAAATTCAGATAATTCATTATACAAACTAGAATTTCTGAATATACTTGGTGGCATTTTTACAGATAGTATAAATTATAAAGATCAGAAAATAGATCCATTTGGCGATGATATTGGTCTTGATTATTATTCTCCAGCCCAAATTCATTTCCTGGGGGAAGAGTATAATAATCTCTTAGTGATATTTGGTTCTGACATTCCCATAGCTAATAAGGATCTCGAATATAATGGCAATCAGCCAAAATTCAAGCCTTCTCTTTCTATCCAAATGGACCCTGAAATTGAAGAAGAAATTCATAATGAAGAGTTAGCCGCTGAATGGGATATATTATATGAAGAACAATATAATCTTTACTCTATGGATATTCAAATGAAATTAGTTGATAATGAAGGTAATTACGTCTCTGGAGATGAAATTGATCCAGAAAATGGTGCTTTAGTTGATCCGGGATATGGAGTTGATATTAAAATGGAGGATGATGTGAATGGTGAAGAAGATGATGTATACCAATATGCACTGGCACTTCTCATAGATATGCTGGAAGCTATTCCTTTTGTAGGCGAATTTTTCGAATTTCTTGATATACTCATGAATATACTTGGTTTATTCTCTTCTTTTATAGAAATGGTGTTTCCCGGTGGCGGAGGTATTTATCCAGAGATCTCACAGGATTTTACTGATCCTTTGGTCGAAGACACTTATCAAGTTTCATGGAAAGCAGGTACAAGATATTTATCTTACACTAGTTATCCCTATTTATATTATGGTGGATATGGATCTTATTGCGACAATAGTCTTCAAGCAGTATGGAATACTTTTTTACCAGCGATTTTAGGAGATATTCAAATCCAATTTATATATAATGTAAAGATCAAACTAGCATGGGAGGGTCTCAAAAGGGATCCTAATCCTTTTAATCCTTATGGTATACATGGTTGTGGTTTTAGTGAGCCCCATGAAATTAATCTTTCAGGAGAACATTTTATCAATTTTAAGTTAATATAATCTTAATTTTTTTTTTTTTATTATTCAGGAATAATAATTCAATGATCTTCCTTTATACGATCGAGAAGAATTATAAGATTGAAGAATTGTAGAAATTTAAATATTAATCAGAATGAAATTAGCTTAATTAGCTTATCTCGTTGTTTAGATATTAAAATTACCAATAATACTATTCAAAATATGAGATTAAATAATAGTTTTGGAAATCTTATTACAGATAATTCAATTATCAAATTAAATCAAAATTATTCTATCATACGGTTTATTTTGTATAATATTATAGTTCTGTTCACATCTCTTTTTGGGGCAATAATGTTCTTCTGTCTTCAATTTTTTTTTGAATTTATATTATTCCTTTCACTAGTTTTAGCTTTTAATATAATTAATCTTAATCTTTTAGCAAAGAAATTGGTTTTCTACAGGAAGTATAGATTAAAATCCAATATAATAACTAATAATTCTATTATATAATTCTTACTCTGGTATAATGACAGATGGATCTTCTTTAATCTTATCTAACACAATTTGAGTCTTTACTTCTTCAACTCCGGGAAGATTCCGTAAATTTTCAATAAGTCCCATAGAATCTTGATGGTTAAGACATTTTGCCATAATGAACAATGGATATTCTCCTGTAATTATATACGCATACTTTATCTTGTCCATAAGCTCTATTTTTCTCTTTATATCATCCAAAGGGAATGAAGAATTCACCCGAAGAGATGCCATCACCATTTCACGATATCCTAAATACCGACAATCAATAAGTGTTACATATTGTTTTATCACTTTTTTTTCTTTCAACCGATTAATCCGCATCCTTATTGATGTTGGCGTTAATTGAATCTCCTTTTCTATATCACGAAGTGAAGCTTTGGCATTATTTTGTAAAATACTGAGGATTTGTTTGTCTAAATCATCTAACTCTATAATTTCTGTCATCTTTTTATTCAATACTTTTAAATTAAGAAATCAATAATTTCAACTTCAATATTTATTATTATGATAAAATTAATATAAACTTTTGGTTCGTGATATTTCTTTATAAATACTTATGATCACTTGTGCTTTATTTTAAAAATATTTTTATATTATGTATGGTAGATTTAAATATAACTTTACATTTGTAATATTTAAGATACATTCAAGTATTAAATGTAAAGTAAAAATAAAAAAAACAAAACAAAAAAGAAGTGAAAAAAATGGAAATTGTTGCTAAAAAATTGGATTATACAGGCTTAAAATGCCCTATGCCAGTATTGAAAACCAAGAAGGAATTAAGAAACTTAAGTTCTGGTGAAATCATTGAAGTTATTGCTGATGATGTTGGAGCAAAGAAAGATATACCTGCATTACTTAGGAAGTCAGGCGATGAGCTAGTAGAAATGCGAGAAGAAAGCGGAAATTTAATATTTTTAATAAAAAAAGCCTAAATGATGAATGATTAGAGGGCTAAGAAGACAATGACATCATACACATTCTTTGTAAGCACGGAACCCTATAAATTTGAAGCTGTAGATTCGTTGATTGAAATTGGAAAAGCAGTATTAGATAAAGGCAACAGTATTAGAGGTATTTTTTTCTTTGGTACAGGAGTATACAATATTAAAAAGGATATTAGTTGTGGTACGTCTATTAGAAACATCCCGAATAAAATACAAGAATTTTGCCAAGAAAACAATATTCCAGTAGCCGGTTGTAGTACCTGGGTGAGTCTAACGGGATTAAAAGATCATGAATTTATAAATGGAGCTACTGAGGAGGGTTTGGGTGATTTTTCCAACTGGGGGATAGAAAGTGATAAAATAATTGTATTTGGAACAGGAGGTTAAGAAAAATGGTAGACTCAGTTTTGATAATAAGTGATCAATCACCAATTGGAAAAAATTCTGTTGCGGAGGCTATACGAATTGGTTCCGGATTTGTAGCCCTTGGTGAATATATTGATTGTAAAATAGTTTTAATGGGAGATGCAGTATATTTATTTAATAAAAATGCCTCTCCTGAAGCCGTTGGAATGGATAGTTTTGATGAAGTTCTTGAAATGGCAGATTTATCTGATTTAGAAGTATACATTATTGAAACAGCTCTCATGGAAGCAGGTTTAACAACAGAGGATTTGATTGACTATGAGAACCTAAAGATAATTGACATAGATGAGTTGACAGATTTAATTGAAAACGCTAATACATGTTTTAGGTTTTAAGGAGATGTGAAGAAATGGCAGAAGACTTAGATATAGTTTATTTGTTTGGATTTAGTGCAAGAAAGACTACTCAATTGAAGAGTTTATTACCAATCTTAAAAACACAGAATCAAAAACAAAACAGAATCGGGATTGTACTAATACATGATGGAGTAATCGGTATTACAACTAAGGGTAAAATTCCTCAAGAAGTTGAAGATATTTTAGATTTAAACCTTACGGTCTATGCAATGATACCTGATTTAAAAGCAAGAGGAATTGCTCTGGATTACATTACTGAGAAAATTAAACCTATAGAATATCATGATCTTATAGATATTTTGGATGAAACACCGAAAATAATATCTTGGATGTAAGAAAATCAAAATTTTAAATTTAAAATTTTTAAAAAAGTCTGATAATAATCAGAATAAAACAAAAAAAACAAAATAAAGTGATAAAAATGGCAGAAGATGCTGAAACAATAAATTTTATAGTAAAGGATAAGTCCTTCGAGAAATTTGCGATGATGGCTATCCTTGGTTCAACAGGCGATGCTATGGATTTAAAAATGAACTTTTTCTTTACCTTTTGGGGTTTAAATTTATTAACCAAAAATTATAAACCTAAAGTTGCAGGAATGCCTACTCCTATGAAGGGAATGGGAGCAAGAATATTCAGAAAGAGAATGAAAAAGTTTGGAATTGAAGATCCATGGGCTTTAATTAAAGACGGTGTTGAGAGTGGTAATTTAAAATTATATCCATGTCAAATGACTATGGATCTAATGGGGATTAAGGCTGAAGATATAATCGATATTGCTGAACAACCTGTTGGTGCTGCTTCCTTCTTAGAGATGAGTAATGGAGGCAGAATTGTATCATTATAAATTAAAAATTTTTTTTTTATTTTTTATATTTCAAAAAAAGGTGATGGTAAACGTCTGATGTAGAAGAAGAGTCAAGGGAATTTAAAACAGACGAAGATTTTAATAAAGATTTCTTTAAAAATATAGAAAGGAAATCAAATATTTGGCAGTGCATCCAATGTGGAACTTGCACAGCGAGCTGTGAAAGTGGAAGATGGACTGCTCTTAAGACTCGTTCAATTGTGAGAAAAGTGGTACTAGGAGATTTATCAGTATTAAAAGATCCTGATATCTGGTTGTGTACTACATGTTATCAATGTTATGAAAGATGTCCACGCGATGTGAGACCTACAGACGTAATTATGGAATTACGTAATTATGCTACAAAATTAGGGAATATATCTCCTAATCATAGAGCAGTTGTAGGATATTTAAAGAATTTTGGACATGCGGTACCTATAAATGATGAGGTTAGGAAACGACGAGTCGAATTAGGATTAGAAGAATTACCTCCTACTGTATTTAAATATAAACAGGAAGGAGATGACAAAGAATTAAAAAATATTGAAGAACATATGTTCGATTTACCTCCAATTAAGGAAGAAAAAAAACAAAAAGAGGAAGCATAAAAAATGGTTAAAGAAAACACATTTGCATTCTTTTTAGGTTGTATAATGCCCAATAGATATCCTGCTATTGAAAAATCAACTAAATTCGTAATGGAAAAATTAGGTTATGAAATATTAGATATGGAAAGGGCTACTTGTTGCCCAGCACCAGGAGTTTTTAGGTCCTTTAATAAAATTGATTGGATGGTTACAGCAGCAAGAAATCTTTGTATTGCAGAACAATTAGATACTGATATTCTAACTGTTTGTAATGGATGTTTCGGTACACTTCAGGAAGTAAATAAACATCTTAAACAAAACGAAGAGCACCGGGAATTGGTAAATGAAAAACTTAAGTTACTTGGAGACTACGAATTTAAAGGTATAATCAACGTACGCCATGTAGCTGAAGTTTTAGGGTATGAAATTGGACCATGGGGGATTGAAGATTATATTGTTAGAAAATTAAACATAAAAGCAGCAATACATTATGGTTGCCATTTCTTAAAACCAACAAGAATTAGGGAAATTGAAAGTTCAGAAGGGCCAACGATTATCGAAGATTTTGTTGAAGCATTAGGTGTTGAATCTGTGCGATTTAAAGAGCAACTTACATGCTGTGGAGCAGGAGGAGGTGTAAAGGCTTATTCTGGTGATGCTAGTATGACCATTTTCGATGAGAAAATGAAAAATATTGATGAAGTAAAACCAGATATAATACTTGATATCTGTCCATTTTGTCATCTTCAATTTGAGACAGGGCAAGATTATTTAAATAAAAACAAGAGCTGTAATTATGATTATCCAGTAATCCATATTTCCCAGCTTTTAGCTTACTGTATGGGAATGGACCAAGAATTTGTTGGTCTTCAATATCAGTTAATGGGACGAGAGTTTATTTTTGGGCAAGAAGAATTGACTAAAGAAAAGGAGATTGCGTAAATGACAGTAAAAGAAGAAAAAATAACGGAATCAAGAAATATAAGTGATAAAGCTAAACAAGAAGAAGAACCTCGAATAGGAGTATTTGTATGCCATTGTGGTCATAATATAGCAGGTACAGTCGATGTTGCTAAAGTAGCTGATTATGCAAAAGATTTGCCTAATGTGGTGAAAGCTGAACATTATATGTTTATGTGTTCAAAACCAGGAGTTCAAATACTTAAAGATTCCATTAAAGAATTAGATGTTAATAGAACAGTGGTGGCGTCATGCTCAAAAAATCAACATGGAAGGACTTTTGCTAAAGCAATAGAAGAGATGGGGTTGAACAAACACAAACATCAACAAGTAAATATTAGAGAATTTAATAGTTGGGTACATCAAAAAGAGAAAGATAAAGCAACTAATAAAGCAATGAAATTAGTAGAAGCTGGAGTAAATAGAGCAAGAAAGTTAGAAGATGTTGAGACACAGAGAATTTCCACTACAAAAGCGGCATTAGTAATTGGAGCTGGTATAGCAGGACTCCGAGCTTCATATGATTTAGCAGAGTTAGGAATTCCAGTCTATTTAGTAGAAAAATTATCTACGATTGGAGGACATATGACTCAATTAAATAAAACATTCCCTACACTTGAATGTCCGCAGTGCTCAATAAGTCCGCTCACCAATGGAGTTGCGAACCATCCACTTATAGAGCTTTATACAAATGCTCAAATTAAGAGTGTTGAAGGTTCAATGGGTAATTTTGAAGTTGAGGTTGAAATTAAACCAAGATATGTTAAGGATAATTGTACATCTTGTGGTGAATGTGCCCTACATTGCCCTGTGGAAGTACCTAGTGAATGGGATAGTGGAATGTCAATGAGAAACGCAATTTATAAAGCTTATCCGCAAGCAATTCCAGCGACATATGTGAGGGATAAAATGAGTTGTATTGAATGTAATACATGCATTAATGTTTGTCCTGTACAGGCTGTTGATTTTTCCATGCAACCAGAAACTAAAACCTTTAAAGTAGGCTCTATTGTTGTTGCAGTCGGTTATGATGAGTATGATCCTTCAGAGATTGAGGCATATCATTATGGTCAAGAAGGATATGAAGATGTTATAACACAACTCAAATTGGAAAGGATGTTAGCTCCAGGTTCTCTAACTAATAGTCAAGTTTTACGCCCTTCTGATGCTAAAATTCCTAAAAGTATCATAATGATACAATGTGTAGGAAGTAGAAACGATCAAGTGGGGAACCAATATTGCACAGGAGTGTGTTGTAAATTTGCGATTAAGAATGCTCGAATTGTAAAAGAAATGTATCCAGATACTGATGTCACAATTTGTTATATTGATGTGAGGACTCCTGGTCTAAATTTTGAAGAATTATATAAATCTGCGCAAGAAATTGGAGTGAGATTCATTAGAGGGCGTCCCTCAGAGATTCTTAGAGACCCAATTTCTGGAGAATTAAAAGTTATTGTTGAAGATACTCTTAGTATAACACCATTAAAATTAAAGGCAGATATGGTTGTACTTTCAGCAGCAATGGTTCCACCTGAAGGAATTGGTCCATTAGGGTCAAAACTGAAGGTTTTGCGCTCAAAAGAGGGATTTTTGAAAGAATTTCACATTAAAATGAATCCAACACTAAGTAGTAAAGGGGGTATTTTCTTAGCAGGAGCGATTCAAGGTCCTAAAGACATTTCGGAATCAGTTGCTCAAGCTGGGAATGCTGCAGCAATTGCAGCTGCTCCATTAGTAAAAGGTTATATCGAAAAAGAAATGTTAGTGCCTGCTGTAGATTACGACCTATGTGTTAGATGTGGATTATGTAAAACTGTATGCGCTCCAGCAGCAATTGAAATTAATGATGATGGGACTCCGATGGTAAATGAAGTTGCCTGTAAATCTTGTGGTATGTGTATGCCTGTTTGTCCCACAGGAGCAATACAATTGTTAAATTTTAGTGATGATCAATTATTAGATGAAATAATTGCAATATCAGGAGGAGGTGTTGTATGCGAAGATGAGTGAATGCGAATATATTGAACCAGAAATACTAGAAAAGATGGAAAACATAGTAGTTTTTATGTGTAATGAGTGTGGGCAGGGTTCAGCGAACACTGCAGGTGTTGCTCGAATGGCATATAATCCTGCCATTCGAATCGTTCGAGTACAATGTACTGGTCAAGTTGGTCCTATTCAGATTATGGACGCTTTAAGTAACGGAGCTGATGCAGTTGCATGTGTTGGCTGTTGTTTAGGAGCATGTCATTTCTTTAATGGGAATATCTTATCAATGCATAGAATAAAATTAATGAAAAAGTTATTTAAAGAATTAGGTTATAGTGATCAGTTTGTTAATCAATATACTTCTCGAGCTGCCGAAGGGGAGACAGCTGTTGGAGATTTTGATGATATTATCGAACGATTAGCGACTGCTATAAGAGAGGAGGGGACTTTCAAAGATGGATGTTAAAATATTTCAGTTTAATGGATGCAATAAATGTTTTAATGAGATAATACTTTTGAAAGGAGAATCCAAATATAAAGTAGAATTTATACAAGATCCTCAAAACTGGAAAGAAGAGAAGACAGATGTATCAGTAATCACGGGATTTCTATTACCAGAAAATAAGGATGTATTAAAGAAAATCAGAGAAAATTCTGGAAAAGTGATTGCTTATGGAAATTGTGCTACTACAGGAGGGATTTTCGCTCTAGCTAATCAAAAAGGTCACGATGTATCTCCTTTAAATAGCATAATAGAAGATAATATTAACATAAATGGGTGTTTAGGGGAAATTGAAGAACTCAAAATAGAGATTGAAGACAATGATCTCCCAAAACTAAAGAATCTCTGTATTGTATGCGGAAGACGAAAAACTTGTGATTATTTAGATGAAGTAAAACGACAAATTGATTTAGAAGATACTGAGACATGTTTTAATGATCTTGGTTATCTTTGTAATGGTTTTGTCTCGAAAGAGTGCAAAGAACGATGTATTGATTATAATGCTCCATGTAGAGGGTGTAAACCTATTATAGAACGTTCTGGAATCAGAATGTTAGGAATGTTTGGAACACTTTTGGGAAATATTGAAGTAGCGACCGAACATTCTGAAAAGGGAGCAACTGATAAATTGGCAGATAAGGACGATGATGTGACTGCAAGTCTACCTGATATAGTTGGCAATTTCTTTAGATTTACTCTACCAACATCAGGATTACCAAGGGGTCGGATCCCTTCAAATGGTACAATATTAGAAGACGTTTTTACGGGAAGGCTCATTGAAGAATTACCACTGATTACAGGATTATTAGGAGGAGATCATTCAATCTCATTAACACTAAAAATAATTGAGACTTACGAAGAAGCTAATAATATTGAAGTAAGTGAAAAGACAAAAAATTATCGAAATCAATTATTACTATTGGAAAGTGATCTTCAAAAGGCAATTCAGAGTAAAGATCCAGAACAATATGAGAAAATCACTAAAAAAATTCGAAAAATTGCTGGAAATATGAATTTGTCTAATGTATTCTTTGGAGGATTTAGATCACAAATTGATAAGAGTGATGAATTTGAAGAATATAAAACTCAACCTTTTGAAGTTGTTGAGGGAACATATAAGAATGGTTCAGTTGAATTCACAATTGATCCGATTGGTATTGTAAAAGAAATTAAAATTAAAGAGGGATCTGCATGAGTTTTGAATTATTAAGAGAAGAAATTGTAGATGCTGGTCTATGTCAAGGATGTGGTTTATGTGCTGGTTCATGTAAACATATTGAAATGGATATAAGGCGTCCAATTTTAAAAGACTATTGTATATTGGAAAGAGAGGGTCAAGATTGTGGAAAATGCTATCAAAATTGTCCTCAAGTAATCCAGAAGAAATTTGAAGAGAAACAGCCTCTTGCGATTTATTCATTAAGAAGTAAAGATCTAGATATTTTAAACAAAGCTTCAAGTGGAGGATTTGTAACTACATTTGCTAAAGAATTATTAGAAAATAATTCTCTCAAGGAGATTGTTATGGTTCAAGAAGAAGATGAGAAACCCACAGCTGAAATAGTATCTGATCCTAATGAAGTCGTCCAAAAGGCTGGAGTTATTTATGGTAGGTCTGGAGTATTGCAGAGATTAGTAGAGATGACTGGAGAAACTTTCGAACCAATTGGCATTGTAGGAGTACCATGCGAAATGCGTGGAGCTGCTGAACTTGAAGAAGAAATGAATCGAGAAATTCTTAAAATTGGATTGTTTTGTAGTTCTCAAATGAGAACTGAACAAACAGATAAGGGATTAGTATGCTCTCCATGCTGCAATGGTTGTCCATCTGGAGTGAATGCTCAAGGATATATTTCATTAATACGTCAGGGAAAGTATCAAGATGCCGTAGATTTAATTAGAGAAAATAATCCACTTCCATCTATCTGTGGAAGAATTTGTACAAATGAGTGCGAACATGGTTGTACTTTAATTGGAGATGACCATCCTGTCGCAATTCGTGAATTAAAAAAATTTGTTACTGAATGGGAAATTGAGAGGGCTAAAAATACTTCAAAAACAAAGGGTAAATTAGCTAAAAATGCTAAAAAAGTAGCAATAATTGGATCTGGGCCAGCTGGATTGACTGCAGCATATTTCTTAAGAAGAATGGGGTATGCTCCTACTATATTTGAGAAGACAGATCAAACGGGGGGGATGCTAAGATTCGGTGTACCTCAATTTAGATTACCTAATTATGTATTAGATTATGACGTAGGCAGGATAGTGGATTCTGGTGTTGAAGTGATACTTAATAAGCCATTAGGTCCTGAGATGACTATTGATGATTTAAAAAATGATGGATTTGAAGCGATATTTATCGCAACTGGACAATATAAACCTCGTACTTTACACCTAGAAGGAGAAGATTTACCTAATGTTCACGTAGCGATTCGATTCCTAATGGATAGAAAGTATCGATACTGGGAAAATAAAGAAGAATTTAAAGGTAAAACTTTAGGTATAATTGGAGGTGGCCCTGTTGCTGTTGATGTTGCTCAAACAGCTCTTAGATTAGGTGCTGAAAAAGTTCATCTTGTAGATATAATGTCTAAGGAACAACTTGAATTAGTTTTGAGAGATATACCTGAAAATGAAATGGAGTTTATGGAATATCACTTTACGACGTCAGCCTCTAAAATCACTCAGAATAAAGATAAAAAATTAGTTCTTAATTCTTATAAAATTGAATGGGGTAAGCCTGATAAAAATGGAAGGAGACCATTAAAAAAAATTGAAAGTTCGGAATATGAGATACCTGTCGATTCAATTGTAATCGCAGTTGGTCAGGCTGTAGATTTCGAACAAATTGATGCTGCTACTAATAATAAATTGGAAAAAGAAAGAAATAGAATCAAAGTAAATGAAGTGACTTTTGAAACTAACATTCTTGGAGTTTTCGCTGGGGGAGATATTATTAGTAATTCTAAAGCAGTAGCTATTGCTGCGATTGCTCATGGAAAAGAAGCAGCAATTTCAATTGACAGATATCTAAAAGGAGAGCCCCTAATGGAAGGGAGATCCAAAGTAGAAAACTCATTTTTCACTGGACCTAAGAAACCTCCTAAAGATTATTCTCTGAAACCAGAAACTTTAGACGAAGCAACAGAAGAGATTAATTGGAGTTTTGAGGAAATTGATCAAATGTTCAATGAAGATATGGCCTTACAAGAAGCAAGAAGATGTCTCAGTTGTAATCATTTCTGTTCACATTGTCAAGATTTCCCAGCAATATATTCAGATCTTACTGCTGGTGAAGTAGGTTCAAAAGAGGGCTATACTACCGTAGTTGTATGGACTGAAAGAGGTAAGGACCTTGTTGAAAAAGCAATTGAAAAAGGATTATTTGAGCAAGGAAAAGTTGATAAAGAAGCTCTGAAAAGTGCTATAAACCTAAAATCAAGACGAGAATTGATGAATTTTGAAAAAACATCAAGACAACAAGTATTAAACTATATATCAATTCAAGGCCCTAGCACTATTACACAGATTTCAAACCAAACTGGTTTGGAACCTAAGAAAGCAAGATATGAAGCACTCCGATTAGTTCAATTAATGCAATTAGAAATGAAAGCTGAACCTGATATGGAGGAACCTGTCTGTTCTATTATATGTGATTAAAAAATAAATAAGATTAATAAATACCAAGAGGTAAAGAAGATGAAATATGATATGGAATTAAACGTCTGCGGGTTAGTATGCCCTGTTCCAGCCTTAAAAACTAAAAAACAGCTCATGAAAATGAGACCTGGCACAGTTTTAAAAGTTATAACAGATTATAAGCCCGCTAGTGAATCTGTTCCACGTGATTTAGCAAAGACAAAACATAAACATTTAGGAACAGAATTCATTGATGACGATGAACAATGGTATATGTATTTTGAGGCAGTAAAATAAGTATCTATTTAAATGATTACTTTTTTTTATTAATTTTTTAATTCTTTCTTATTGTAATATTCTCGATATTTAAGTTATATTTAAAATTAAACTTAGCTTAATTTATCAATAAGTTTAAAATCCATACTAGATGAGAATATGTCTCAATTAGAGTTAGATGAAATTAAGAGATTAGAGGAATTATTTGATAAATTTAGAATAGATGAAGCTCTTGAGTATATAGATGAATTGACTCAACTTAATGCTTCAGATCTCGAAAAGAAAAGTTTTTATCAATTGACTAAAGGTCAAATTCTAGGTTGGCAGGGAAAATATGAAGAAGCTATTAAATTTGGAAAAAAAATGTTTGAGGAAGGTCAAAAATCAAAGGAGGATATCTTATCCATTAATGGATTAAGGGTAATGGCAACTGGATATATTCAGATCAACAAATTTTCAGAAGCTCTTGGAATAATAGAAAAAGCTGAAGAAATACTTAATCAATCTGATCAAATTCCTGAAAAAGAATTAATTAAACTAAGATCTCATTTCTATGTTGGAAGGGGACATGTAAATTATGCAATTGACAATGTAGATTTAGCTTTTAGTTTCATTAACAAGGTTTTAAATTTGAATAATGAATTTGTTGACTCACATGATAAAGTATGGGCTTATCTTGTAATGTCTTATATCTCGAATAATACGAAAAAAAGATACGATCTTGCCTTAGAACACACAAATAAAGCATTATCAATTGCTAAAAAAATGAATTTCAACCACTTTTGGATTGCTGCAATTCATCTCTTCTATGGAGTAGTGTATACTGCAATAGGGGAAGTTGATCTTAGTTTGGAAAATTCTTTGGAGAGTCTAAGAATTTTTAAAGGACTTAAAAATAAACATTGGATTGCTCTTTTAAAAAACAATGTAGGTTTGCTTTATAGCATTAAGGGGAATAACACATTAGCTTTAAAATACTTGGAAGAGAGCCTAATATTATTTAAAACTCTACCAATGAGCAATGAGATTTGCCTTGATAGCATAATATTTGTAGCTCTTGAAAATAATGACATGAAACGTGCACAGAAATATTTCAATCAATTAGAGGAGTTATATAATCAAAAAAAAAATGGAAAAGTTAAACAAATATATCAATACAATAAAGCATTAATGTTAAAACGAAGTAATCGAATTAGAGATAAAGTGAAGGCTGAGGAATTATTAAAGGAAGTTATTAAAATAGAAACTTTGAATTTTGATACTAATATTAACGCGTTAGTTCAACTTTGCGACTTACTACTTACTGAATTTAGCATAAACAATGAAATTGAAGTACTTGACGAATTAAACATGTATATATCTCAATTATTATCTATAGCAGAAAATTCACGGTCATATTTTGTTTTTTGTCAAACTTTTATATTACAAGCTAAATTATCATTGGTAAAATTGGATTTAAAAGGAGCTCGAAGATTTTTAACTCAAGCTCAGAAAATAGCAGAATCTTTTGGAATTAAAAGTTTAGCTATGAAAATTTCATATGAACATGATGAATTACTTAAGCAATTAAATATATGGGAGGAATTAAAGAAATCAGAGACATCTTTACCCGAACGTGTTAAATTAGCTAGATTAAATGAACACATGGGGCGAATGCTAAAAAAACAATCAATTGAAATTCCAGAAGTTTCTGATGAGGAGCCTGTACTTCTGTTAATTGTTTCTGAGGGTGGTATGCCATTTTTCTCGCAATCCTTTATTGAAGATAAATCTTTTGAAGATCATCTTTTAGGAGGATTTTTTACTGCTATTAATTCGTTTATTAATGAAAAGTTCTCTGAAGGTCTTGACCGTGCATCATTTGGAGAACATACACTTCTTATGAATTCAGTCTCACCGTTTTTAATGTGTTATGTATACAAAGGGCAATCTTTTTCAGCTCAAAATCGAATAAGAAAATTTATAGATAAAATACAGACCAAAAAAGACGTTTGGGATACATTCCTTAAATTCCATCAAATGAATAAAGAAATTCAAATAAAAGATATCCCTCTCCTAAAACCTCTAATAGCAGAGACATTTATCGTGAAATAAATTCAATAAGTATTATATTTAAGATAATAATAAGTAAGAAAAGAGTAAAAAATTAAAAAAAATAGTTAAAAATTTTATTTTTTGACTATAGTATTCTTATGTTTCTTAACGATCACCAAAGAAATCAAGCTTAAGGAGACAAAAGTAGACCAAATTACAATATAAAAATCATAACCAGGTATTCCACTAGTAATGGGATGAACTTGAGTCCATATATAATCAATTTCGTTTATCCATAATTCAACACTATCAATGTAAGTTGAATCATCATCATCGGTTGAAAATTCAGCAAGTAAATAGCCATTTAAAAGTGTTTTCCCATCATTTCTTAAAACTATAATAGCATTATCTACTGTTTCTGATGCAGTATACCCAGCTAGAGCAGTGGCATTTGGATATACAGTTAATCTATCTCCATCATCGACCCAGCCATTATCAGAAGTAAATTGAGAATCTGTGAAATCTATTGGATTTGTAAAAATGTCATGAGAATCATCCCAAATATACACAGGTTCTCCACTTCCAATATCTCCAGCAGAAGCAACACCAAATTGTAACCAAAGATTATTTCCTGGATAGTTATCCACAGTCCATGTAGACATAATACAAAATCCCCCAGATTCAATATATTCTGCTAATTCCCCATAATATGGATTTATGTTAGAAGAAGGTTCATCAACTATTACTAAATTCCAGTCTTTTAGATTCAATGATAAATTGAAATAATCATCATTTTGGGTGAGATAAAATGGAATTTCAAGTTCATTTAAAGCAATTGCAACGTAAGATGTATAATAATTAGAAGCATGATTGTCACTTGTGTATAACAGGACTTCTGCATTCCAAGAGACTAACCAATTAGCAACATTAATAGCATATTGAGTGTTGCTTAAACTTCCGATGCTTGAGTCTCGAAATGGCGCTACATCACCCATTAAAAGAACTCGCCCATTTCCATATTCTTGTCCAGCAACATATATTTCTGATGCATCGTAACCCCAGATTGGATATGCATCCCCAGAATAAGTAACTCTTCCAGGACCGACAGCAGAAATTTCAGTACAATCTTCAATAGTAGGATGTTGCACGAAATAAGTAGCACCATTAGTTCCAGATACTGAACTGAGTTCTAAATCAAAATTACTGTAGAGATAATTAACATTATTATTCTCATCAACAAAAGCTGAATTTTCTCCAATAGCAACAACCCCTCCGCCATTTCCTACCCATTGAGTCACTGCTGTTACTTCGCTTGATGTGAAATTAATTGCTGGTATACAAAGAAACAACATATCGTAAGGTCTCAGATTATTTAAAGTAAAATTACCTGCGAGTGAAGGATATAATTTATCAAGGGTATAACCTCTACTGACAAGAATATTCCTCCAAGTATTATAATTAACACTAGTTACATAATCATCCCATGGATCTATCCCATAGTATGGAAGATGAGATAAGTCAAATAGAATTCTTCCTTTCGGTTTTGGACATAACCATTGAACAGCTTCAGCAATCATACTACTCATATTTACACCGATAGCATTTCCCAAACCTGGGAGATGTGCTACTCGCCCTCCCTCATCGAGAGGATCCCGTGCTACAGCAGTAGCATAGTTATTCTGTCCATCTCGATTAGCTAATTTAACCGTGTCTGCTCCAGCAGAAGTACCTAGCAAAATATCCCAGTATAAAAAACACATCCAGGTGCCTGCTGAAGAAAAACTATCTTCAACTTCATAATCCTTGGTTATTGGGTGACGAGAGGAGACATTGTGATCAATACCTGATAAATATGCAAAATATGTTCCCCATCCATGGTCTCCTAACGATTCAGGGATCAGTATACCTTCATAGCAGAGATAAGCTAAAGCACTGTCAAAGCTTAATATACTACCACCACCTAACCAATATTCTTTTACTTGTTTGGTAATATTTTCCCTTGGTAAATTATCAACCATTATAAAAATATCAAAATCTGCTGTCATTAATTCATGATTATATATATCTGTGCATGTTAATTCTGTTACTTGATGCCCTTCAGATTGCAAAAATCCCTTTAGTGCCCCATAATCATTAGTATACGAACCACCTGCTGCATAAGAGGTTTCTGTTATATTCGGTTCATTATAAATAGCAATACGGATTCTATTAACTGCAATTTGTGAACTATTCAGATTTGTAATAGCAGGCTTCTCAGAAATAGTTGTAGGTATAAAAGCAAATTGAATTATCAATAAACTAATGAAGATTGTAAAAAATAAATTTACTTTTTTCATTGGTTTTCACTTTTTTTTACATTTTTTTATTAGATAAACATGACATAACTATCCGTCTATTTAATATTAGTGTGTTTCTTCACAGAATTGTTAAAATGCACCATTGTTTAAAATTCAAATATCTGATACATATAGATTAGTGTTGTTCCCCCAATTGATTCAATAATAAATGATATTTTCATGGAGAAAACAATAACATAGATTTAAAATTATAGTTGGCTTATTTAATTAATAATTATACAATCCAATCCAATTCAATCAAATTATGACTAATACAGAACTAGATCAATTAGTACAAGTTGAAAATCTCTTTGACGAATTTAAGCTTAATGAAGCTATTGAGATCCTGGACGATTTAATACAACGTGAAGGAATTCCCATCCAGCAAAAAGTTTCATACCAGTTTCTTAAAAGCAAATTTCTAGCTTATCAGGGAAAAGTCAAGGAACTCTTTAAATTAGGAAGGAAAATGAATAAAGAAATCCAAATGAAAGATATTCCCTCCTTAGACCCATTAATAAAAGATATATTTATTAATAAAAATCCTGTAATCACTTAATATCTATTAAATCTTAATTTATTACTAACTCTTCTGAAAATTAATTTAAATTATGAATTATATCAAAAATGAATTTGAAAGGATTAAGAAGTCAAACAATACAGAATTGATAAATGATTTCCTGATAAAATTGAGTAAAAATCCAAATATTGAATATTCTGAATTTTTAGATTACTTTATAGAAGATCTGGATAGCTCAATACTGGAAAAAATTAACCTAAACCTTATTTTTCTAATAGGAGAAATCGGTAAATTAGCTACTATAAGTGATAAATATTTAGATTTCTTAATAAAGACTTATTACTCTTCAGATAGATGGATACGAGATGAAATTATTCAATCAATTAGAAAAATTTCAAAAACAACTACATTTGGAGAAGAAATCACAAGATTAGTAGGAAATGGGATAAATGATGATTATCTACCCATCAGAATTAATGCTCTTAAGACAGTCTTAAATCTAGATGAGATTCCACAATTTATTTATAGAAATGTTTTTCTAGCTTTAAATTCGAAAGATAAGGAATTGAAAACAGCTTGTGCAGATATCCTGAAAAAACATCTTTCAGGTTATAATCAATTATTTAAATTATTAGAAAATTTAGAAAATTATAAAGTTCTTAAACCTTATGCTATCAGGTCGTTATTATTAATGATTTTCAACTCTCCATTTAATTTAGAACCATTTCTGAATAATATCTCGGATTCAGATTGGGAGAGAGAGTATAAGGAATTATTTATCAAGGAAATTGAAATATATGAAAGAATCTTATTAAAGAATATCTAAAAAGATTTAATCATTGATAATTCTTAAGAATATTTTCTAAATCTTTATCAGTAAATATTATTTCATTAAAAATCTTAATTAACAATTTAATAATTTCTCGAGGATTCCCTTTAGACTGGTTATAAATATAATTTAAAACTGGTTCGCAAAGTGGATAATAAGAGTCTGGAAAATCTCTAAAGTAGTCAAAATAATTCATGTTGCCAAAAAAATATTCAAGATTTTTCTT
The DNA here is from genome assembly GCA_048941625.1 of Promethearchaeota archaeon. Lineage (GTDB taxonomy): Archaea > Asgardarchaeota > Lokiarchaeia > Sigyniarchaeales > SOKP01 > Loki-b32. The sequence goes on from JBHLNK010000018.1 coordinate 33,736, forward strand.
GTAAAAGCTTGAAAGATCTTCTTGCTTGAAGTTAGATAAGTATATGGGCTCATGTAGTACGTTTAATAAAGTAGGATCTTTTTCTTGAAATTCATTAACGATTTCTTTGTAAAAATCAACTGATTTTAGTGTGATAATCATTCTAAGACCATTAATTTTGTTAAGTCTAACAATTTTATCAATCAATTTTTCTGCTTTATATTTATCTGGTGAATCTTTAGTCCCATATAGCCAACTACGGTCAAAAATTTCTTCTGATTCTTCTTCAATGGTTATAGGTTTCATCATAGTAATTACTTTTTCAAAATCATCAATAAATAAAATACTATTTACCTTCGAATTTTCAACCAATACTTTAAGCATAGTAAAGGAATTATTTTTGTCTCTTATATCATGCATTAAATTCATACTAGAGAGTTCTTGGATATTCATTACTTCTCCTAAAAACCAACGTTCAGCTTCTATTTTTTTATATGGATCTATTTGATGAGCGGTTATAGCATTTATTATATCCATGATTGCCATTTTACTTTCAAAGTTTGGAGCCCATTGATCAAAAGCAACCTTCCTGACTTTTTCTATTTCCGCTAAATGAAAAAAACCAAATTTTCTTTGCAAAGCACCCCACTTATTACATAAACCTTTAGCAATGCTTCGAATTATTTCAATACCCATATTTTCAATAAATTCTGAGTAAACATTATAATAGAATTTCTTTATAACAGTTTCTAAAGATATGTAGACTACATTATAATAATACAGTTCATGTTTCAAAGCCCAAAATATGTGAGTTTTTCCAGTTCCAACATCTCCAATTATAGGTAAAATAGCATTTTCTTGATTTTCGATTATATCAATGATATAATGCATTAAATCCTGTCTAGATTGGACAAGCCCAATATCTTCTTCAATTTCCCCTGTGGAAACAAATCTTTTAAAAGGAGAACCTGTAAATTTTAAAAGATTAAGCAATTTTTGGCCTTTATTTTCAAAAAGGAGCATTTTCAGATCAAAGTGGTATTAAATTTTAAGTTCTTCAACTCCTAAGATAATAATATATTCAATTACTTTGTCATCTACGTTAATGATTGGCTCATAACTAATTTTTAGTTCATCATTTTTATCCCTACCCACAATTAAGCAATCATAAAAAACAGGATCGCCATTATGATCAATAACAACTCTATCAGCAACTATTATTCCGTTTCTAATCATCGAAATTGGATTCTTTAGAATTTCTCCTCTAAAAAAATCAAGATGATTGATTCCACATTTATTATTTTTGAGATACAAACATGCAGTATGCAATAAATTCACAGTAAAAGGGAAATCATTAGAAAATTGTCCCTGATCATATTGTTCCATTGTATCTTCAGGTATTAAAATAGAATAATCTAATGGGATAGCTTCTAAATTCCATTCAAAATTAGCCTTTCTTGAAAAGGGATTTACCACATCTCCTTTTTTTTTAAATCCTACAAGCAAACCTTCAGAAATATTAATTCCTTCAGAATCTGATATTTTAATCATATCAGAAAATATAATTTTATCTTGACATTTAGAGATAATTGAACCTTTGAATTCTCCATTAGTTATGATATTTTTTAATGAGTCATATAACACAAAATTCGGCGAATTATCCATGATTACTATTTTTTCAACCTTATAAAATTCTCTTATTATCTAAGTGTTTCAATGTAATATCATTAATCTTATATATAAATATTTTTTATTTATTTTTTGATAGAATATAATGGGGTCATCCATCCTCTCTCAGAATATTTCAGATTTATCAAAATCTAGTTTATTAGATAGAGCAAATCAATTTATTTTTTCAACGGGATTGAATGATGGAACCTCAAAACTATGTAGAGCAAATATGAAATATGGGTTAGCTCAATTTCAAATTATTCAAGAGAAATATGGTTTGGAACCAAAAGCGATGTTTATATCCTCCCCAGATGAAACAATCTCAAGAAATAAGTTTAGATGGAATTCTGGCTTAGGTTATGGTGGAAGATTAAGTTGGGGAGATGGAAATGATAAATTAATTTTCCTTAATATTAAACCAAATTGTTGTGGCATTTTAGTGGGTGGCATGGATGAATTACCGGATCCTTATTCCTTAATTAAAAAAATAGATAAAATAAAGTCAGAAGATTTGTATTTTGATGATATAAAAATTAATTGGGATTATGGTATCTCTAATCATTTTATTAACTGCTTTGAAACTAAAAATCTTTCTGATTTAGATCTTCCTCAATATACATTCTTTATACACGGTTCAGCACCAGAATTTAGAGAAGATAGAGAAGACGGATTTGGTTTATATATTGATAAATCTATCTTATTGAAGGATATCGCAATTGAAGAAGAAACCAAATTTGGAAAACAATTTATACTTCTTGATTCCGATGCAAAAGAATATCTCGAATTAAACAAACGAGCTTTAGAATTCTCAAATTTAAAAAGGGAAGTAATAGCGAATAATTTATTTGACTATGGTTATGAAATTATATGTAATCAACCTCATCAATTTTTAAAGGATTACAATAATATGTATCTAGGAAGTAATTGTACTGATCTTACTTGTAACTCTATTAAATCTGATATTTTTCCAACAACTTTGCGAGCAGATATTGCAGCATATTTATTTCTTGGAAGGAAAAATCTATCAGAAACTACTCTTAAAAATCAGAATTTAATGGAGAGGGCAAAAAATCTTGAAGTGCTGGATATATTATTAAATGCTTGTATATTACCACACGGTGGAGGTTATACGTTTAGAGATATAGAAGATGTTATTGATGTATTAGAATATAAGGATCAGAGATATTTTGTAACTTCTTTAAAAGCAAACATAAGTAGATTAAAAATAATTAGAAATGTGAGTGAATTGCAATTCGAATACCGAGGACGTGATGTAGTTCTTAAAACAATTCAATTGAAACTTGGGGAAATAGTTGCTCGTTTAAATCCCTTATTTTCTCTTAAATTATAATTTATTCTATCCTCGCCCCAAGTGGAAGATCTTTTTGAGGTACTAAAATTGAAACATTATCACCATCAACGGCAGCTAATAGCATACCCTGACTTAATATTCCTCTAAGTTTTCGAGGTTCTAAATTTGTTAGAACTACTATTTTTTTTCCTTTTAATTCTTCCACTTTATAATGTTCAGCCAATCCTGCAACAAGAGTTCTTTTTTCAGTTCCCAAGTCAATAGAAAGCTTATATAACTTATCTGCTTTTGAAACTTTTTCGACATCTTCAACTAAAGCGACACGAATATCTAATTTTTTAAATTCTTCATAAGATACCATTTGCTTCTCACCTTCTTCTGGTGTCTTTTCTTTTAATTTCTTATATTCTTTTTTAATATCTTTAATATCCATCTTTTCAAATAAAGGCTCAGGCTTCTTAATCCTAGTGCCTTCTTTTACTGCATTATCATTAATGCTGTCCCATGACAACTCAGAGAGTTTTGGAGAATTCAAATAAGATAATATTTTTTCCGAAGTGTCTGGAATAAAAGGACTTAATAAGATAGCTAATGCGTAGGCAGCTTGTGCACATAAATTAAAAACGTGTCCTGCAGATTCCTTACTTTTTTTAATCAGATGCCAAGGAGCCTTTTCATTTAAATAAACATTGCCATCCCTCCCAAAATTCACAATTTCTCTCAATGCTTTTCTTAATTTGAAATTATATAATAAATCTCCAATTTTTTTAGATATATTATTTATTTTTGAAATAAATGCTTTATCTATATCATCTAATTCAATTTTTTTTGGTATAATGCTGTTAAATTGCTTGTTAATAAATGTAAGAGAACGATGAATAAAATTCCCAATTACATCATTTAGCATTTTATTGGTGTTATCAAATTCAGACCATAAGAATGAGGCATCACTTTTCTCCATCCTATTATATAATAAATTAAATCGCCAATAATCTAAAGGAGCTAATTGTAAAGCTTCATCTATCCAAATTCCAATCCCTCTCGATTTAGAAAACTTCTGATTTTCATACATTAACCATTCGGTTGAGGACACATTATATGGTAATACTAATTTATCTCCTTCTTTTTTATTTTCATTATAGGCCAATAACAATGCTGGGAATACAATTAGATGAAAGATGATATTATCTTTTCCAATAAAATATACAGTTTTTGAATTAGCATCTTTCCAAAAGTAGTCAAATTTAGCTGGATCATTGACAATTTTCTCAGCCCACTCTTTTACAGCAGTAATATACCCTAAAACAGCTTCAAACCAAACATATATAGTCTTATTTTCGGCACCTTTAAAAGGCGCTTTAATTCCCCATTTTAAGTCTCTTGTAATCGCCCTTTCAGGCAAACCCTCTTCTATACTATTTAGACACATCTGACGAGCGTTTGCAGGTATAATATCATTATTCTCAATTAACTTTTTTAGCTTATCTTGTAATTTAGGTTGATCTAAATACCAATGTTTTGTTTTTTTTAGTTTAGGAGGATTTCCGCAAACAACACATCTTGGTTTAATTAATTCTAATGGAGTTAAGAGTTTCTGACAATTATCACATTGATCTCCCCGCGCATCTTCAAAATTACAATGTGGGCAAATACCTTCTACAAATCTATCAGGCAGCCATAAGCCATCTTTTTCACAATATAATGATTCAATTTCTTTTTCTGTAATATAACCATTTTTTTGAATATCTAAATACATCTTCTGTACAAATTCGATGTGAGTTGGATTGTGTGTTATTGTATAATTATCATGAGAGATTTTCCATTTTTTATGTAGATCTTTAATTATATTATGGTATTTAAAGGCCAATTCTTCAGCAGGAACATTCAATTTTTTAGCTTCCACAGAAACGGGAGTTCCATGGGAATCTGATCCTGAAACAAACAGTACTTCTTCCCCTTTCATTCTCAAGAATCTTGCAAATACATCTGCTGATAAAGTACTTCCAATTAAGTTCCCTAGATGGGGAATAGCGTTTACATAAGGCCATGCGGAGGTAACAACCCATTTAGATTTATTTGTGGCTCCTAATTTAATCAACCTCTCTATTCGAATTTATTAATATAAAGAATGCTACACTTAAATAGTTTAAAAAAAATGAGAACATTTATTTAGCTATTTTAGGTTTATTTTAGCTCCACAAAATCGACAAGCTTTTAGATCTTTATACATTTTCTGGAAACAAGGTTCATGATAAAAAGATTCACAATTTTTACACTGATAGACCTTAAAATCGCCTAAGAAAATACTATGACAGTAAGAACAAGAAGCGTTTATTTCTATAATTTTTTCTTCTGGAATAATAGTAAATTCCGTTTCAAGAACTTCCTCTTCATCTATTATTTTAATTTCAGGAAGTTCCTCTGACTTCTCTTTAACTAATTTTAATGCTGCTTTAGGTAATTCCAATAAGAAGAAACAGAAAGGACAACGGAAAATATTTTCTTCATATTCGGTTTTTTTAGCCCACATAGCTGCACATGATAGATGCATTGCTCTATCACAACTAGGGCAATAACGCCCTTCACTGATAAAATCTGATCCAGTTACAGCCGCTTTAGTTGAATGACAGATTTGGCATTTATCCTTTCCTTTCCCTATTCCTTTCATCATTAATTTAATATCAAGTAATGATGGCCTGCGTAATGGTAGGGCAATTTCACTAATTAATGGAGCAATTTTGCTTTCTTTGATTGGAGAAAAATAATCTACAGTTCCCTTCAATTCTTTTTTTGTAGCAAATTCTTTTCCAGCATTAATTATTGCTTTTGAATTATTAAAACGTTCGAAATCCCCACCTGTTGATTGTGTGATTCTTTTCAAAGAGAGAGGACCATCATCTTGATCAACGCCTAATTGACAGGCATCTATGAAAACATTTAATCCTTTGGCAATGTCTATCATTTTTTGTATTTTTTTTGCTTCGCGAATTAACTTATTATCGGTTATTAAAAAAATACGCACTATTTTCCCTCCTAATTTTCTCATCTCTTCGACAAGAATTTGAAGGGCAAATGCAATTCCCTCATGTAAAATAGCTTGGCCAGAGATCACTATTGTTTTTAAAGAATTAATTAACTTATCTACATTGAATTCAAAACTAATTAATCTTTTGGGTACTTCACCTAACGAGATTATTGATATTCTATCTTTCATATCGATAGATAATTTCGATTCAATAAAGTTCTTGGCAGTTTGTAATTCGACGCCTAATCTACTAGGTTTAAAATCTCTTCTTAACATAGACCTAGAAGTGTCTAAAAGAATAACTGTGTCTTCGATTTTTGATGTAGGCAATTTTAATTAAAATAGAATGAAAATTTTTGAAATTAATAAAATAATATTAGTAGAGTCATATAAATTTCTACATCGATTTTGGACGATTTTTCTATTTTAAATAACTATATGCAAATAAAGTGTAGATTTTAATTGCATCAATGAAATCTTTTATTTCTATATATTCATTAGTTGAATGTGCACTTGAACCACTTCCAGGACCAAATATTATTGTTTCTGCACAATATCCTTCATTTCGTAAATGAGATGCATCAGCACTAGCAGGAAATAACAAGAAAAAAGGCTTTTTTTTATGAATTTTTTCAGCGATATTTCTAAATTTTTTCAGTAGTGAAGATTTCTTCCAATCTCTCCAATAGGATGGTTCAGAGTATTGTTTAATCTCCAAATACACAAATATTTCTTCTGGTGCTCCTGTAGGTGTACTTTTTACATTATAACCTATTTCTTCTTCTATTATTTTTTTTAATGCATCCAGGATAGGTTCAATTTTTTGTTCAGGTAACAATCTAAAATCTATCAATGCTTCACATTTATCCGGAACAACATTATCTTTTATTCCACCTTCAATTATTGTCATGCTTTTTGTGAATTGTGTAAGAGCTTTTAATGTATTTTTCAGAATTGGTTGTTCATTTATTATATTTTCCAAAATTTCCCTACTTGGAAAAGCTTCTGCCATTAAATTCTTTAATTCTTCTATAGATAAAGGTGGTTTAATTTTGGGAATATAATCATCTAATTTCCCTAAATTTTGAATTATTTCACTCATCATATAAATAGCATTCTTTCCCATGAATGGCATAGAAGAGTGAGTAGAAAGACCATTTGTTATGATCCTTACTACAAGACGTCCTCTTTCACCAATACTTATTACATTTGGTAAAGGTTTGAGTCTAGTAGGTTCAGAGATAATTGCAAAATCAGGTTTAATTGAGTCTAATTTATTTTCAATACACCATTTTGTACCTAATTCTCCTCCAGTTTCTTCATCAGCAACTGCATTTAAGACTAAATTTCCAGATAGCTTTAATCCTAATTTCTTTAGAATTTTTAAAGAAATTATCATTGCAGTTAATCCTCCTTTCATATCAGTTGCCCCTCTACCATAAATATACTTTTTTCTTTTTATTGTGGCAGATAAAGGAGGATATTTCCATTCTTCTTCATTACCAGGGGGTACAATATCCATATGTCCGTTGTATAAAAGAATTTTTCCTTCAAAATTATCATTTAAATAAGCTATTAAATTAGCTCGGTTATCTCCAAAAGGAAATATTTCTGATTTAATGTTGACATCATTTAAGTACTTATCAATAATTACAGCAACATTATTTTCATTTCCAGGAGGATTATAAGAATCTGCTTGAATTATTTCTTGAAAAAGTTTTATATATTCATCTTGATTCTGTTCAATTTCATTTAAGATTTGCTCTTCTGTCATTTTAGTCCTCAATCAAGTAAAACAGTTTTATATTTCTTTAGAATTATTCAGAATTTTATATATTTTGTTATATTGTAAATCTAACCAATAAATATTAAAAATTAGGAAATTTTAATACTTTTAAATTATTTTATAAACAAAAATTAGATATTACGGTAATTTTATTGATTCGAAGAAAAAAAGAGATAAAACGAATATTCTTTACTATATTCTTCATTATTGCGATGTGCTTATCGAGTGTGCAGATTTTAAATAACTTAACTATGATCTCAAATAATTCGACAAGCGATCGATTTAATGAAAATTTAGGAGATGGCCTTCCCCAAACTTCTATCTCAAATGTGAATGAGAATTTTACAGGGTCTGGGGTAGATCAGGATGTTAGGGTATATGTTAATAATAAATCTCAAAATTTCCAAAACAATGAGAATTATTTTGAAATTCCCTCACTTCCAAGTGAAGATATGTTCCTAGTATCTGGTGATTTTAACTTTACGCTTCAAAATAACTATACTACAGAATATATTTTGGAAAATAATGATGCACTTTATGCTAGAGATTTTATTCGTTTTGATTATGAAAATTCAGGCTCTTCTAGTATCATTATCAATGATGGTATTTTAATAAGTGGAGGTTTTGGATCAATAACAGATGAATCAAATTCTACTTCCATATATATAGACGCTGACCAAGGAGTTCTCAATTTCACTATAGTTGCTGATTTTTCGGGTACAACCTACACATCTGGGGTAATTAATGGTAATGTTCAATTTAATAGATTAAAAATCTTAGGATTTCTTTCTGAATTGGCTTTTCGACTTTTTGCAGATGCGAATTTAACAGTGCAAGTAGAAAATTATGCATTATCCTCCTGGGTTGATATTATCTCTAATCTTCCTATTAATAGTAGTTTGGGACTTCAATCGCTAGAACAACACATAATTAATGAAAATCTAAATTTCATAGATTTATCTGATGTGTGTCATATTCGGTTTGTTTTTGAAAGATTTGATAAACAGCAATATTATGCTAGATTATATGAGTATGATATTAAAGCTACATATGGATTTGATCTCTCAATAACAAATCAATCTTATGTTGCGCTGGAATTTGACTTAAAAGGAGAAAAATCTGCAGTTAATGGATTTTATGCATGGATTAGAACTCTTAATCTTACAGAGGCACCAACAACTCAATTAAATATAAGTTTATATCGATCTAATCGTACGATAGTGCGAACTGAAAGCAATCTAAGGAATGTTGCTTTAGGTCCTGATTATGCTGAGATGATCGATACATTTACTGTAAATGGATATACTGGAGATTGTTTATCTTATTTTGAATTCAACATCGCCAATACAGGAGCATTGAATCTTTCTAACTACTTTATTGTAATCAAATCTGATAATCCATTAGGTGTGTATAGTCTCGTTACCCTCCCATGGTTTGATTATGGAGATAGAGCAACTGAACATCAATTAAAGATAACAACTGATGATGGAGTGATTTGGAGAAATGCTAAAAAAGTGATAACCACCACAAATCGACCTTACACTTCAGGTCAGTTAGATGCTAGCTCATTTAAGTTAAATGTTACTAGAGGGTACATGCCATCAGATTTTATTTATAATGGAAATCAAACTTTAAGAATTCAGGATTTACCATTAATTGATTTAGAGGATAGATTATATCCATATAGTGAAAGTTCTTATTTAACTTGGGGATTAGGTCGATGGAACTATAGTTTCACCAGTACTATTGAAGATGATGTCACAAATATCTTCAAAATTGAGCTTAAATGGAATAAATCTCTTGTTAAAGGTTTTAAATTTAATATTTCTTCGTATTCTGCTAATGCTTACTGGGTTGAGACTGCGGCTTCTACATATAGTGTTTCATATAATAACGCCCCTAATTGGTTATTTACATATAATTTCAATGTAAACAATCCTCTATTTACTAATTGTAAATTCTTTGAGTTTTGGTATGTTTTTTATGATTATTTTCAAGCTTATAATGTTACAAATCCACTCGGAGAAAAAGTACTCCCTCCAGGGGAAGATCAAAGTGCTTTAAATGAAGATCCTAATAAAGACAAAATAATTGTAAATAATTCTTTAGCAACCCAGTCAGGGTTTTATACTCTTAATTTAACCTCATATGACTTCATTCATGATATGAATAGTTATATCAATTATAAAGGAATCTTTTGGGAATCAAATGGATTCATGAATGGAGACAATATGACAATTAGAGTAGATATACAAGATCATCTTGGAAAAGCACCCAATGGAGGAGACGTAAATGCTACTCTTTTCTACCCAGATGGTTCAAAATTCATCGAATTGGATTCCTCAAGTGGATATATTGATGATTCGGTATTAGTTTATGATTTTAACAATCAGACAGTATTAGAAATCACTAATGCTCTTACAACTTATGGTGAATATACATTAGGACTCTTTTGGTTCAATGGAAGTGCTATTGGATGTAAAAATATTCCAATATATATTGATTTATATTACGTAGAATTATCAAATCTGAAATATTATTCTCAACTTGGTACTAATGTTCTGAGTGGAGAAATATTGAATAAAGTATATCAAGATTATACTCTATTAGTGGCATCGATAAATGAAACAACAGGTATGTCAATGACTGGTTTTTATCCAATTAATAATACTAATTTAGATACAACTTTTAGCTATAAAATTGGTGGTCAAAAATTAGAGTTATTATTAACATATTTTCAACAAAATCAAAACATCTTGAATCCAGGTGAAACTGTCACTATAAATCTTGAGCTTCAAAATCTTCATGAGTTTCTTCCTGTAAACGTTAAGGTTGATATCAAATTAGTTTCATATGTCAATGAGGAATGGATTATTGCAGAAGACACTACAAGTTATTCGACATTAAGTTTTTCAGGAAGTCCTAATGATAGCGATCTATTTAGTGCTGATCTAGTAATCCCTGATCTTGATGAGGTTACAAAAATTTGGAATGGTGTTAATGCTCCAATTAGACTTGGTGGTGCAAAAACAATAATTACTATCTATATTGAGGATATCATAGTTGGGGAATATACAAGCCCAGATTATGCATTATTAAGTAATAAAACGTCAAATAATTTTGATGGATATATCCTTGGATTGAGAGTAGCAGAAGATACACCAAGTAGATCTATCTTATATGCTTTTCAGAGAGATGAATGTATTTATTTCCCTGATAATTCAACCTTTTTAGTCAACATTATTGATAAAAATTATGTAAGTTGTTATCAACAATTTGTAGATGAATTTTCAATATACCAAAATAGTAAATTTACAAGTGTTTCTGTGAATCCTAATAGACCTCTCGAAGGAGAGACATTTGATCTAAATTCT
>JBHLNK010000019.1:0-44865 GCA_048941625.1 Promethearchaeota archaeon
AGATCATATAGCAGATAAGATGGTTGACTTAGTAGAAAGAACAATGATTCCAGATATTCGTAGCCATATAGAGGTAGCAGAAGCAGCTACACCTTTAACCTACTATCGTTATTCAAAAAACTTAGAAGGAGCGATATATGGATATACTCAAGATTTGATGAATGGACCAACATTAAGATTAAAAAGTCGTGGTTCAATTCCAGGTTTATATCAGTGTGGTGCTTGGACGAACATTGGTGGGGGATTTTCCTCAAGTATATTGAGTGGGAGAATTGCTGCGGGAATGTATTTAAAAGATTTAAATGAAGGGAGGTTGTAGAAAGTGGAAAAAGAAATTATGAATGATGTAAAGAAATATCAAAAACTAGAAAAGTTGAAAAAGTGGAGGGACGAAGTTCAACCAATACCATGGTATTATGATGGTTTGGAAAACTTATGCGATAGAATCCATCCAGAAAAGCAGGTGTTAAAGGTTACAGATATAAAACAAATTTCTCGAGATACTAAATTATTTCGATTCATTCCAGCTAGAATGGATAAACCATTAGCAACATTCCGAGCAGGACAATATATCAGTCTTATAGTAGAAATTAATGGAGTTAGAACTTCGAGACCATTTTCAATAGCATCATCTCCAAATCAATTAGCATTTTATGATATAGCTGTAAAAAGAAAAGAAGAAGGGTTTGTAAGTAATTATCTTCTTGATAATATCAAAGAAGGCGATATATTAGAGGCAACAGGACCTTTAGGAGATTTATATTATAATCCTATTTTTCATGGAAATAATTTAGTATTAATAGCAGGGGGATCGGGAATAACTCCATTCGTTTCAATGCTTAAAGATATAACGGAAAGAGATTTAAAACTCAATGTTTGGGTTTTCTTTGGGTGTTTAACTGAAAATGATATCTTATTTAGAGAGATGTTTGAAGATATTCAAAAAAGTCGCCCCAATATCAAAATTAAATACATCCTGTCTGAACCTGAAGATACTTGGGACGGAGCATGTGGTTTTATTACAAAAGATATCATTTTAAATGATATAATGCAAATTGAAAATAAATTCTTCTATACCGTCGGAAATCAAACAATGTATGCTTTTATTAAAGAACAATTAAATGAGTTAAAGATTCCTAGACATCGGATGATTTTTGAACTGTATGGTGTTCCTGATGATGTAACGCAAGCAATAGGTTGGCCAGCAGAAACCAGTAAAAGTGATAAAATAAAAATAACTATTGATTTAGTAAAACAAGGAAAAAAGATTCAAGAAGTTATTGAAGCTTATTGTGTTGAACCCATACTAAATAGTCTTGAAAGAGAAGAGGAGTTAGGTATAATAATTAATAGCGGATGTCGCTCAGGTGCTTGCGCTTTATGCAGGACTAAACTTAAATCAGGCAAAATTTTCACACTTCCAGAAGTAATAATTAGAGAAATTGATCAAGAATTCGGTTTTATCCACCCGTGTGTGTCATATCCTATTACTGACATTCATTTAGATCTGACAATGATATAAATAAAAATTGAAATCTTAAATTCTATTTTATCAAATTATTTAATTAATGTTATAAATTCAAATAGCTTAAATTAAAACTAAAAAATATAGAGATTATAATGAAAATTTTAACAGAAGAATGGGTTAAAGCTTTTGGGAAGGCTATAAATGAAAATCCAAATTATAAACCATCCGCTTTAACATGGGAAGGGGATATGCTTCTTGTTATCGAACCAAGTGGTAATTTAGATCATGAGATAAGAATATTTGTTGGATTACATCATGGTGAATGCACAGGAACTAAATTAATACCAGAGGGTGAAGAAATTAAAACAGAATACATCATGGCAGGACCTTATGATAATTTTGTAAGCGTCATGAAAAAAGAAATTGATCCAATAAGGGCAATTATGGCTGGTAAGTTAAGACTTGAAGGAGATATGGCTAAGCTTATGCGCCACACAAAAGCTGCATTAGAGATTGTGAATAGCCTTGGAAGCTTCGAAACAGAGTATCTATAAAAATTCTACTATTTTATTTTTTTATTTAATAGAAAATTTAAGTAAAGGTCAAATTTTATTAATATTTAAGTCGTATATTCAAAATATTCATAATGTTTTATTAGGGGAAAAATCATGTGGTACTTTTATAGTCCAAATATTATTTATGGAGAAGAGAGTCTAGACTTTCTCCAGAATATTAATGGAAGTAAATGTTATATAATTACCGACAAAACTATCGAAGAATTAGGATATCTTAAAATACTGACCGATAAATTAGATAAATTTGGTAAAATATATCAAATTTTTACTGAGGTTATTCCGGATCCTAGAGAAGATGGTGTTTTAATGGCGAGAGAACAATGCTTAGCTTATTCTCCAGATTTAATTATTGCTTTAGGAGGAGGATCTGTAATCGATACTGCTAAAACAGCTTGGGTTCTATATGAATTTCCAGAATTAAATATTGGAGATATTCACTTATTCAGATCTGATTTATTTGAGACAGGTAAAAGATCTAAATTCATAGCAATACCTACTACTTCAGGAACTGGGTCAGAAGCATCAAATGGAACTATTATTTCCAAGTTTGAAGATGACATTTGGAAGAAGTTTATATACGCACATCGAGGTATAACTCCGACTTATGCAATAGTAGATCCTATTTTTCCAAAAGGAATGCCTCCAGAATTAACCGTTAATACAGCTTTTGATGCTTTATCACATGCTATTGAAGGAATGGTATCTAATTGGAAAAATGAATTTTCGAATGCAATGGGACTAAAAGCCATCGAGCTTATTTTTAAATACTTGCCAATTGCTTACAAAGATGGAAACAATATGGAAGCAAGAGATTATTTACATCAAGCAGCAACGATGGCAGGATTAGCTTTTAGTAATTCTCAGGTTCATATTGGTCATGGTATGGGGCATAGCTGGGGTGCTATTTACCATACAGCTCATGGTAAAGCTGTTGGAATTTTGCTTCCTTACATTTCTCAATTTTGCCTTAACAATCCTGATAAGGAGGATGACACACAAGAAATATATGCTAAAATTTCTAAACAAATGGGATGGGCTAGTTGGGATGATGATACAAGAGAAGCAGCATTTAAAACAGTTGATAAAATAAGAAAACTTCAAAATGAAGTTGAGTTTCCAAAAAGATTAAAGGATTTGGGAGTTTCAAAGAAGGATTTTGAAGATAATCTGGAACTATTAGTAGCTTGTTGTTTTCAAGATGCTACTAGTGTAATGACACCAAGATCGATTACTGATGAATATTACAGAAAGATATTTGACTATGCTTATGAAGGCAAAGATATTGATTTTTAAATCTAAAAAGCTATAAAAATGTGGATTCAGTCATGGGTAATTTAAATGGATTTGTAGGAAAAATATTGAAATTAAATCTTACTACAAATATAATTTCAATTGAAAAAATTAATGAAAGATTTGCTGAAGACTTCCTTGGAGGTGCTGGTTATAGTTGTAGATATCTTTACGATAAGATTGAAGAAGATACAAACCCTCTATCTTCAAATAATATTTTGATGTTTATGACAGGACCATTCTGTGGTTCTAATGTTCCAACGACAGGCAGATTTGTCGTTTGTGCAAAATCTCCATACACTGGAATTTGGGGAGAATCAAACTGTGGAGGTTTTTTTGGTCCAGAACTTAAAAAAGCAGGATATGATGGAATTATTTTAGAAGGTGCTTCAAATAATCCTGTTTATCTCGAAATTATGGAAAATGGATCTGAGATTAAGGATGCATCAAATTTGTGGGGAAAAGGAATATTGGAAACATCAAAAATACTAAAAGAACAATATGGATCACTATCAAGGGTAGCATGTATAGGCCAAGCAGGAGAACACTTAGTTAAATATGCTATAATTGCTTCTGAAGAAAAAGCTGCTGGGAGAACTGGGATGGGAGCAGTTATGGGATCAAAGAAGTTAAAAGCTATAGTTATTCGAGGTAAAAAAACAAATTATAAAGCTGCTGAAACAGATAAGTTTAAAGATGCAGTCAAAAGAACCCTAAATGATGTAAACAAAGCATTTACTACTAAAATGTATGGTGATATAGGTACATCAGCAGGTATTGATTTATGGAATAGTACTGGGGAAATACCTAAAAAATATTGGACACTTGGAGAGGAGTGGGAGGGTGCTTACAATATTTCAGGTATGACAGCATTAGAAAAAATTGTTACAAGAAAATATCCTTGCTTTTCATGTCCAATTGGCTGCGCTAAAAAAGCAAATATTAAGGAGGGAGCATATAAAACTAATGGAGAGGTGGAGTCTCCTGAATATGAAACTTTAGCAGGTTTTGGTTCAATGATTTTAAATGATAATCTTGAATCAATTGTACAGGCCAATATTTTATGTAATGATTATGGGATTGACACAATTAGTTGCAGTAGTATTATAGCTCTTTTATATTATTTATACGATACTAAAAAAATAAGTTCAGACCAAATTGGTGGATTAACACCTAAATGGGGAGATATTAATCCCGCATTAAAGATGATTAAAAAGATAGCATTTAGAAAAGGGTTTGGAGATTTATTAGCTGAAGGATCTGATGCAATAGGTAAAGCTTTTAATATAAGTCAAGATGAAATTGCTACAGTGTATGGAATGGAAGTTCCGTATCATGATTTAAGGTCGAATTTTGGTATGGCAATAGCTTATGCAATCGCAGCACCCAGAGGTCCTTGTCATAATTCTTGCGATATGTGCACCATATTATTAGGAACCCCATTAGAAGAATTTGGAATACAGACAATTGATAAATTTAAAGACGATTCAGAAATGGCCATAATGAGCGCTAGAGCTCAGGATTATCGAGCACTCTACAGTTCTTTAGTTATGTGTGTATTTGCAAACCCATTGCCTTCTTTAATAGCAAATTTAGTTGAGAGTGGTATCGGGATCAAGTGTGACCTAGCAAAATTGAAAACATATGGAGAGAGAATTTTCACTATGAAAAGGTTATTTAATCTAAAAATGGGTATTTCATCAAATGCTGATCGATTACCAAAAATTCTTCTCAATCCTTTAAATGGAACAGAGTGTGCTGGAAAATCACCTAATTTTAATCAATTAAAAACTGAGTACTATAAATATAGACTATGGGACATAGAAACAGGAAAAATTAGTAAAGAAAAATTAAAAAAATTAGGTTTAGAACACTTTCAAATAAAATAATAATGGAAATTATTTCCATCTCCATTTAGGCTTTGTTTTTTGAAGACGAGCAAGAGCCCCAGCAGTAGCATCCTTTGTCTGTAGTAATTGTGAACTAACAAGGGTTTCTAATTCTAATCCTAAAGCGGTATCTTTTCCATAACAATCATCAATTAGCTTTTTTGCTAATCCAACAGCTAAAGGGCCACTAGTCATAAGTTCATCTGTATACAGTTTGATTACATTATCTAATTCATTATGGTTTTTCACAACTCGATTGACAACACCAAGTCTATAAGCTTCATTTCCATCAAACTTCCTTCCAGTCAATACTATATCTTTTGTATTTGGGATACCAACTAACCTAACTAGGCGACAAGTTCCACCTACGTCAGGGTTCATACCTATCTTAGTTTCTAACATATGGAATTCAGCTGATTCTGTGCAAAATCGAAAATCACATGCCAAAGCTAACTCAAAAGCCATTCCATAGCAATATCCATTTATTTTAGCTATTACTGGTTTCTCCATCTTTTCAATTTTTGTAAATATTGGATGGATCCAAGTATTTGCAAAATATCTGAAATTCCTTGGTATACGCAAATCTGGAATTATTCCCTCTGGATCTTTTTCTTGACCAGTCAGAAAGTTTAAATCTATACCTGAACTAAAAAATTCATCTCCTCCAGTTATAATAACAACTCGAGTGTTAGTTCTTTCTACTTCATCTATTGCATTTTGGAGTCCAACCATTAAATCATAATTCATTGCATTTTTCTTGTCTAAACGATTCATTTTTATAGTTGTAATGGTTTTATCTTCATTTTCCTCTATTAATATTGCGTTCTCATCCACTTTATATCACATTTAAATTTTAATAATTGAGTATTATAATAATATTAGGATAAAAAAATTAATTCTTTCCTAACAAATAAGAAGAGTTGCCTGATAATTATTCCTAAGGGTTAATTTCTTTGTTTTCTTTACTAATTTGTTTAAATTTATCAGCTTTTTTTTTATTCTAATTAAATTTTAATAAATAGCCATGTTAACCCAATTAAAAAATTAAATGTTGTTGAGGAATTAAATTGAAATTCTTTAAATTGTTTACACCTTTCAAAATTAGGAATATAACCATATCTAACCGTATTGTAATGCCTGCTTTAAACTTAAATCTTGCAGATGATGGCTATATCACAGATCGATTGATTGATTTTTATGTTGAAAGAGCTAAGGGCGGAGCAGGAATGCTGATTGTTGGAGGCTGCTATGTAGATCTTTATGGAAAAGGTGTTCCTATGATGATTTCTATTGAAAATGATGATTATATACCTAAATTAACAGAATTCGCTAAAACAGTACATAATGCTCGTGATGATGTAAAAGTGGTATGTCAATTATACCATAGTGGAGCCTATACCTACCCTCAAGTTATTGGTAAGGCACCGATTGCACCCTCCGCAGTTTATAGTAATTTTAGTAAAACTACTCCAAGAGAAATGACTATTGAAGATATCGAGAGGGAAAAACAAGCTTTTGCTGATGCAGCATTAAGAGCAAAAAAAGCTGGCTTTGATGCAATAGAAATATGTGCAAATGCAGGATATTTATTTACTCAATTTACATCACCAAAAACAAATATACGAACTGATCAATATGGAGGGAGTTTTGAAAATCGGCTAAGATTTCCTATTGAAACGATAGAATTGATAAGATCACATGTTAATGATTTTCCAATTGGATATCGAATTTCTGGGGATGATTTCGTTCCAAATAGTAACACTTATAAGGAAAAGGCTCTCATTGCAAAAAGATTAAATGATTATTTAGATTATTTTAACGTTACAGGTGGATGGCATGAAACAAAAACACCACAAACCACGATGGATGTTCCAGAAGGATGTTACACATATTTAGCTGAAAATGTTAGAAATAATGTTTCGATTCCTGTTTTTGCTTCTAATAGAATTAATCATCCGGAATTAGCAGAAAAAGTTTTAATGGCAGGAAAAGCAGATGCAATATGTATGGGTAGATCATTAATTTCTGATCCATATCTACCTTTGAAAGCTAAGAAAGGTGAAGTAAGAGATATAATGACGTGTGTTGGATGTAATCAAGGATGCTTTGATGCTATTTTTAAAATGAAACCAATTTCTTGTTTAAGAAATGCACGAGCTGCAAACGAAGCTAAAACTGAATTAAAACCATTAAAGGAGAAAATGAAGGTAATGATCATTGGTGCAGGTCCTGGGGGTTTAGAAGCGGCAAGAGTTGCGAGTATTAGAGGGCATGAAGTTCATATATTTGAAAAAGATGACAAAATAGGTGGATTATTAAATATAATATGGATACCTCCTGGAAGAAATGAATTCAAAAGAATGATTGATAATTACTCATATTGGATTCAGAAATATGGAATTAAACTTCATCTTGAAGAAGAAGTCACCATTGATAAGGTAAAAGAATTTAAACCAGATGTAGTTTTTCTAGCTACTGGCTCAAAACCTTTAAAACCCTCAATTCCAGGAATAAATAGAGAAAATGTTTATTGGGCTAACGATGTGTTTAGTATGGATGCCCCTATTGGTAAGAATAATGTTATAATTGGTGGAGGTGCTACAGGAATAGAGTTAGCAATATACTTAGCTAAATATGGTACTTTAAGTCTTGAAGCATTTGATTTTCTTACATCTTATAAAGCTTTGGAACCTGAAGTAGCATTAAATAAGTTACATGAAAAAAGAAATAAAGTAACTATATTAGAACAGCTTCCCAAATTAGGTTCAGCTTTAGGAAAAACTACAAAATGGGTACTACTTGATAAATGTGATAATCTAGGAGTAAAATTCAATACTGGAGTCAAAGTAAAAGAAATTGGAGAAAATTATGTAAATTATATAGATGCGACAGAAAAAGAACAAGTTATCAATGATGTAGATATAGTTTATTATGCTACTGGAGTACAACCAAATGATTCTCTTTTTAGGGAGATTAAGCAACTCGAAAATGTCAAAGTAGAGAAGATTGGAGATGTAAAAAAACCAGAAACTGTTCTTGAGGCAGTTCATCGAGCTTACAAACTAGCTAATAGTATCTAATTTGTTTTTATATGTAATTTAATATAAATAATTAAAAAAAGAGAAATTAATTTTTAATCATTAGATCAAGCGGAAATATTCAAGATCTAATATTCTTTTTCTTGGTTTTTCTTTGAAGACAGCTTCAACTCTCATTCCAACTTTCAATTTATTAGGATCGCTTTCTTTAATAATATGAACAAAATCGGTGTCTGCATCATCGAGTGTAATGATAGCATAAGCAAATGGAGGATCTATAGGCATTACTGGTGTTGAATGAGTGACAACAGTAAAACCTTTCACAGTACCTTGGTTTCCAACTTCAACCCATTCTTCCATTTTTTCAAAACATTCGAAGCAAATCATTTTTGGAGGTACAAATACTTTACCGCACTTAGGACACTTTACACCCATTATTTTATTGTTTTTGCCTATTTCTTTTATAAATCTTTCAACATAAACTCCTGCTGTATGCTTATAAGGGACTTTTATTCTTCCTCTAAATATTTTCTTTTCAACTTCTTCATTCATTTTTTAATCCTCCATTATTTTTCCTCTTCAAGTATTCTAAAATATGGAATATCACCGATATTCCCTTCTGGATTATTTTTAAAAACAGCTTCAACCCTTTGTCCAATTTTAAATTTACTATGGTCAGTTTCATCGACAAAGTGCATCAAATACGTATCAGCACCGTCTAATTTGAATATACCATAGCCATAAGGAAATGGACGCATACCTCCCGTATTAGGATCAACAAAAGGATAATTTACTACAGTAAATCCTTCAAGGGTTCCTCTATGAGATAGTTCTACCATATCTTCTACAGTCATTTCCACCAAACAATCAGCACATACAGCTCTTGGAGGCATATGAACTTTTTTACATTTAGGACATTTTGAACCCATTATTTTTTTCTTCTTGAGCTCTTCAAAATACTTCACTGCTAATTTCCCTATTGAATACTTATAAGGCAAATCAGTTTTCCATTTAATTTCAAATACTTTATCTTTTTTACCCATTTTCATCACCTCAATGGATTTGGATCTTTTCCTAATATAGCAAGTTCTGTCCAGAGACTTCCTCCAAAACCCATACCTAATGCTGTTTCTACATCAGGAATCTGTCTCTTTCCACCATTTCCCATCACCTGAATCGCTGCTTCAGCAAATCGAACTAAAGCAGTTGCTCCAATTGGGTTAGTACTTAAAACTCCACCAGAAGGATTTATTGGAAATTCACCACTCATTTGTGTAATTCCTTCATCGAGAAGTTTTCCTCCACCACCTTTTTCTACAAATCCTAAAGCTTCGGTCCAACTTAGTTCGGACCATGAAGTTGGTTCATATATCTCCGCCACATCAAGATCTTTTTTAGGATCTTTAATTCCTACTTTTTTATATAATTTCTTCGATGCTATAGTTGCTGTAGGAAGGTCATACATAAGTTCATCAGTACCAAAAGTGTAGTAATGAGCTGTTGAAACTCCTTTGAACCATGCGGGATTATCTGTAATTTTTTTAGCTTCTTCTTCATTTGCATATATAACAGCGCAAGCACCTTCGCTTTGAGGACAGCAATCATGTAATCTTAAAGGATATGAGATCATTTGAGAATTCATTACATCTTCTAAAGTTATATTTGGCATCTGTACGTGAGCAAATGGATTATTTGCTGCATTACTTCTATTTTTTACAGTAACCTTTGCAGCTTGCTCAGATGTGATTCCGTATTTAGCTGCATAAATATTGGCCATTAAAGCTAAAGGTCCTAACGCTCCTGCTAAAGAGGGACGTTCCCATACAGGATCAAATGCTGTAATTATTCCTGTAGTTGCTCCCCCTTCATTAAGTTTTTCCCATCCTACAACTAAGATGTTTTTATAAATTCCGGAGGCTATGTTATAATATCCACAAATTCCTAATGATGATCCCGTTGTTCCACCAGTGGCGATTTTTACTACAGGTTTTAAATATCCTGGTGCTGCATCAACTCCACACCACATCTCAGAAAAATTTATACCTTCAAAATGATCCATATTTCCGATCAGAATCGCATCTAGATCTTTCGGTTCCATTTGAGCGTCTAAAAGAGCCATCTTGACAGCTTCATAAATCATTTCAGGAATGTTTACATCTCTTCTCTTGCTTCTGAATTTTGTCTGTCCTATTCCAACTACTGCTACATCATGTTTTGGCATTTTTATTCACCTCCAAATATAAGTACACAATTTCCTTGTGAACAAATCCCATTCCAACCATATGCTAATCCCTTCTTAGCATCATCTACTTGCCGATTTTCTGCTTTAACCATTAGTTGTGTAGCAATTTCTGCTACTCTAATTAACCCATTAGCCATTGCAACATTACTGGATAATACACCGCCTGAAGGATTTACTGGAATTGATCCATTCATTTGTGTTTCGCCACTATCAATAAATTTACCTCCTTCACCTTTATCACAGAATCCTAGAGCTTCATAAATCATTAATTCATGAGTAGAAAAGCCTTCAAAAACCTCAGCTACATTTAATTCTTTGACAGGATCTTTAATATTCGCCATCTTATAAGCCTCTTTTGCAGCTAACTCTAATCCAATTAGATCAGTCATATTACGATGACCAAGATAATAAGCATCAGTGCAATTTCCATAACCCTCCAACCAAATAGGGTTATCAGTAAACTTTTTAGCACTGTCCTCATTTGTTAATAGCATTGCAACAGCGCCATCACTATAAGGAGGAAAATCTAAGTTCTTCAAAGGAAATGCTAACATCGGTGAATTTAATACTTCCTCTAATGATACTTCCTTTTGTAAATGAGCATATGGATTGTTAATTGCATTTTTTCTATTTTTTACAACAACTTTAGCAGCTTGCTCCCCACTCACACCATATTTGTTCATATACATATTTGCCATCAAACCAGCAGAAGAAACTTGATCTAATCCTAAATGCCGTTGATAAAAAGGATCAAATATAGAATTATTTATTAAATATTGATCTCCTTCAGAACACTTGGAATGTGATACAACTAATACAGTATCATATTCTCCAGAAAGAATCCTCATAGCTCCATATACATAAGCGAAAGAGCCATCCCCAGATACTCTAGATTCAGCTTTTCTAACAGATCCAACAGCATCTTGAATAGCCATATTAGCAATTGTTCTACCATCTGTGAAATCATTTGAACCTGTAATTACACATCCAATATCATCATTATTAATTCCTAAATTATTGTGTAGTTCTTTAACAACCTTAAAAACAAGTTCCGAAATCGTTAAATCAATTTTTTCCGCTTCATATTTAGTTTGGGCACATCCCACTATTGCTACTTTATCCATTTTTAGTTTTCTCTTTTATTTATATTAGAAATAATTATAATATTGAATTAATCATCTATATTAACTTTTAAAAAAAAGATCAAAAAAAAGTAATTATGATTTGTAAATTTGAAGATGAACTATTTAGCAAATGCTCTTCCTGTTTTGGCTTCTTGTTCTTCACGAAGTGGCTGTTTCATTATCTTCCCTGTAGGAGTTTGAGGTAAACTATCCCTAAATTCTACATATTTTGGAACTTTAAAATTAGCTAAATGCTTTTTACAATACTCAATAACTTCGTCTTCAGTGAGAGATTCTCCCTCTTTTAATACAATAAAAGCCTTTGGTAGTTCTCCATAAATTTCATCTCTAACTCCAATTACAGTCGCTAAAGCAGTTGCTGGATGTGAATAAAGTACTTCTTCAATTTCACGAGGATAAATGTTTTCACCTCCCCGAATGATCATATCCTTTTTACGGTCTGTGATGAAGAAAAATCCATCTTCATCCATATAACCAATATCTCCTGTATATAACCAACCATTTTTAAGAGTTTCTGCGTTTGCTTCTGGATTTTTGAAATATTCTTTCATTATATTATCTCCTCTAATGACAATTTCACCTTTTGTATTGGGAGGAAGATCATTGCCTTTGTCGTCAACTATTTTCATTTCATTTCCAGGCAAAGGTATACCTATACTACCAACTTTTCGTCGATCTTCGGTTTCAGTAGGCAATGGGTTAACTGAAGATGCGCATGTACCTTCTGTAAGACCATAACCCTCAACAATTTTACAATTAAATGTATTTTCAAAAGCTTTAAATACCTCCACAGGCAAAGGAGCAGCACCACAAATAACAAACTCTAATGATGAAAGATCTAAATTTTCATGTGGCATTCTCAATAAGACAGATAAGACTGTTGGAACACAACTAAACGTAGATGCTTTATATTTTGCAACGGTTTCCCAGTGTGTTTGAGCTGAAAATCCTGGAGTTAAAATACAACTCGCTCCTATTGAAAGTGGACCCATGACGGTTACTATTTGAGCATTAACATGAAATAATGGTAAAATAAGCATAAAACGGAAATGTTCTTGTGCTTGTAAGAAGTCTTTTATCATTTCAGCATTTCTTCTAATATTAAAATGTGTTTGTAAAACACCTTTAGGAAAGCCAGTGGTTCCAGATGTATAAAGAATGGCGGCAGGGTCTTCTTTTTCATTAATCTCAACCTCAGGAGGGGCATCAGAAGATGCTTTTTCCATCAATTTGCTGTAATTCAAAGTTCCTTCCACAGGATCACCGATTACAATAATATGTTTTAAATTCGGTAGATCTCCTTTGATTTGATTAACTAATTCTATGAACATGGGAATAGTAATGATAGCCTTAGCTTCTGAATGACCGACTACAAACTTAACTTCTCTAGGTTTAAACAACGCGTTTACAGGACCAGTAACAGCACCTATCTTAGGGATGCCTAAGTATAAATATACATATTCAGGCATATTTGGTAAATAAACACTCACTTTATCCCCCTTTCTTATTCCTAAATCATATAAAAAGTTTGCAACTTTATTTGATAATACATCTAATTGAGCATAGGATACTGTTTCGTCCTTCCAATATAAAAAAACTTTGTCCTTATATTTATCTGCTTGGTTTTTAACTAATTCTCTTAGATTCATATTTAAATCCTCATATGTTTATTAAATACAAATACAAGTTTAAACAAGCAAGAATATATTTTCTATTATATAAATTTTATAACATTTAATGGTTCAAATAAAAAGAATAGTGATTTTTTAGAAAATCGAAAAAGATTATTTATCTTCGAAATTGAAGCATAAAATTTATTAAATCAGAAATATTTTTTAAAACCTTAAATTGATCGGACTTAATTTTATCCTCAGATAATTTTACAAGTTCTTTGGAATCCAACTCTTTTTCACCAAATTCCTCCTTTAGAATTGGTAAAAAATCACATATTGTATGTAATTCTACAATTCTCCCTTTATATTTCTTCTTTGCAAAATCACTTGCAAGAAAAACATAAGCAGGTGATATGAATTCTGGTGGAACTGTTATTGGCATTTGCTGACCCCATTTTCTTAGATCCTCAGCCATACGAGTTTCAACACCAGCAGGTGTGACAACATTCACAATTATATTATAAAGTTTCACTTCTACACTCAAAGCCTTTCCCATTGCACTCACTGCCGCTTTTGAAGCCACATATGCGACCTTATTTGGAGGAAAGTATATATTACCATGTACAGAAGCAGTCATAACTATGTTACCGCTCTTTTGTTCAATCATTTTAGGTAAAACTTCTTTTATCATTGCATAATATCCTATAATGTTAAGATTAAACAATTTTTCTGCCATTTCAATAGGATAATCAATTACTGAAGCAACGTGAGTCATCCCAGCATTATTAATAAGGATATCAATTGTACTAAATTCATTAAAATAATTTTTAGAACACCATTTAACACCATCTAAGGTTGATAAATCAGCTGGAATTGCATGTCCTTTAACTCCAAATTTTTTAATATCATTTACGGTTTGTTCCAATTCTGATTTACTTCGAGCTGCTACTGCAACATTAGAACCAGAACTAGCAAGATCTAAAGCCACTTCCCTCCCAATGCCTCGCCCACCACCAGTAACTAATGCATTTTTCCCTTCTAATAATTTCAT
Source organism: Promethearchaeota archaeon (assembly GCA_048941625.1). Classification (GTDB taxonomy): domain Archaea; phylum Asgardarchaeota; class Lokiarchaeia; order Sigyniarchaeales; family SOKP01; genus Loki-b32. The sequence goes on from JBHLNK010000019.1 coordinate 14,312, forward strand.
TAATTATCACTAATAATTATAGGATTATGATTTCAAATTGTTAAAATCAATTAATCTTAATGTATTAAGATAATTTATAAATTTTTACCTCAACTAATTTACAAAGTAAGCTCGGAAAGTCGCTACAAAAAAAATTATTTATTATTCTATTGAATAATTTAAAATTATAATCTGAAGTTTAAGATTAAGAATGATTAGGTGATTAAAGATCAAAAATAAATTTATTCCTGGTTTAAAGTTATCTGAATTATTTTATAAAGATATAATAAAGAAACAAATTGAAAAAAAGTTCACTAATTTGGATTATGCAGCTTGTTTAATTGGACGGGGTTCTGAAGTTTTAGGTTATGATGATGAAATATCCACTGATCATCATTGGGGCCCAAGATTACAGATTTTTTTAAAACAAGAAGATTATGATAAATATAATCATCAAATAAAAGACTATTTTAGTAAAAATTTACCGCAAGCTTTTTTAGGATATTCTACTAATTGGAGTGAACCAGATCCTGATGATTCTATGAACCAATTTCTTGAATCAAAAGAAATTGGACCGATAAACCATAGAATTGAAATTCATACTGTAAAACAATATCTAAAAGATTCACTCGGTTTAGATTCGTTAGAACTTAATGAAATTGATTGGCTTATCACTCCTGAGCAACGATTATTAGAATTCACTTCAGGAAGTGTCTTTTACGATAATGTTGGAGAATTAACTAATGCTAGAAAACATTTAAGTTATTATCCAGATTCCATTTGGAAATTAAAAATAATAGTACAATGGAATCGAATCTCCCAAGAAATGGCATTTGTAGGGAGAACTGGAGGGATAGGAGATGATCTTGGTTCTAGAATCGAAGCATCTCGCTTAGTAAAATACATCATTGAGATGGCATTTATTCTAGAAAAAAAATATATCCCTTATGAAAAATGGTTTACTGTAGCTTTCAAAAGGTTGAATCTAGCAAATTCCTTAGAACCCATCATATTAGATATATTAAAAGAATCTAAATGGCAACAGCGTGAGAAATTATTATGTGACGCTTACTTAGAGCTTATAAAAAAGCAAATTGATTTGAATTTAATACCTAACATTGACATTAAGCCTATCCAATTTTATAATCGACCTCAAATAATTGTCCCGGTTCAGAAGGTTGTAACGGAAATAATAGCTAAAATTAAACAACCATTGAATGATATAGCTCATAAAGTGGGTTCTGTTAACCAGTTTATAGATATTTCTAACAATATAGATATTAACCTCTTAAGAAAGGCAAGATGTTTTTATGAATAAAAAAAAAAATAAATTTCAATTTATACCTCTTCTCACTATAAAATTTCTTTTAAAATACCTTCTCCTTTATCCTTAGGACGTAAGATTGCTTTAATTTTTATACTGTATAAAAAGGCAATTTAATAAATAAAAAAAAGATATAAAAAAGAAATTTTAAAATGTAAAACCTTCTGGTAATTCTGATTCATCTGTACCTTCGACAACCCACATTAAATCCATAATTGTATAGGTTGGACTTTTTGTACGAAAAATTGGTACAACTCTCTTTCCAATTTCTGGTTCTCCAACAACTAAAACGCTCATAAGAATAGTGACTACCTCCTCATCAAACTCAACATTTATGAATTTAATAGGTTTTGGTAATATATTAAAAGCTCCAGAACGATGAGTTATAATAAATGAGTGAATCTTAGCAGTTTTTCGAGCTTTTTCAGTAATATCTAGAACCGTATTTCTTCTTAAGCAATCTGGACAAAAAATTCGAAATGGCTCATATATAGACCCTTTTGTTTCACATTTTTCATTATCGCATCTGGAGGCCATGAGTCTTCCCTTACCGAGAGATTCGAAAAAAATTGCCTCTCCTCCATATGAGTGGATATAAGTCATATCTCTAGGGTTTGTAACCCCTGCTAATTTTCCCGTATGTTTATTAATTATGGGTTGATTTGCCTCAATTATATGAAATGTTCCTCTAGGTTTATATCTACCATTAACAATATCTACAAATCCTTTTTCATTTTCTGTTTTTGGCATCTTTCTAATCCTCCTTTATTAAATTATTTGGATTCATTAAAATTGTACAGGTTACATGGGATCCTACCCCTGCATGAGAGATTGCTAGACCTTTTTTCGCTCCTTTTACTTGTAAGCTTGTCCAATCTTTTGGTTTTTCTCTACCAAACGCTTTCCATTTTTCTTCTGGTTCATGAATTTCATCCCAGCGATTCCAAATATGGTATCCGATTTCAGCAATCTGCATTAGACCAGTTGCACCTACAGCATGCATACACCCTATTAAACCACCACATGGGTTGCTAGGTAGTTTACCTGGCTTTTTAGTGATTGGGTTAATAACATATGCATCTCCGCTTTCAATATAATCTCGTCCTTCTCCATAAGGTCTAATTCCAATATCTTCATATGTCTGAATATCACTGATTGTAAATGCATCATGTAGCTCAACTAAATCGAGATCTTCCGTTGGATCAACAACACCAGACATATGATATGCATAATATGCTGACATTCTTGCTGCTAAGAAGCTTGTAAAGCCGGGATAACGATCTCCACCTGGAAATCTTTTACCTAAATCGTCATACTGATTTGGTTTCTCATTTGGTAGAAGAGGAATTTTCATATCTCTTCGATCAGCTACTCGTAATGTATGACTTCCTGCGGCAATATATATCCTAAGAGGGTTATCTGTTATTTCGTATGCAGTTTTTTCATCACAAACTATTCCACAGGCCGCTCCGACACTCATTAAACAACAATCTAAGGCACGTAATGGATAAGCAACTATTGGAGAATTTAAAACGTCTTCAATGGTAATTTTTAAGGGTCCTTGAGCGTGGGGATTCATTCTCGCATAACCACGGTTTTTTACCGCCACTTCCGCCATAGTCTTTCGAAATGAATCTTCTTCTTTACCAAATATTTTCCAATATCTTTGAGCCATAACAGCATAATAGCCTGTATAAATATGCCCTAAGGGAGTCTCCCAATCTTTATCTGCTGCACATGAAATAAGATGATTACCCTCATCAGTAGGAACTTCATCCATTCTTTCCCATCCTAATGCTAAAGCACAGTCGCTATAACCTGATGCAACAGCTTTTACAGCTTCCCACATAGCAGATCCTCCTGTTGCACCACCTGTTTTTACTCCGATATTACCTAATGGGTCTAAACCAAGCCTATCATGAATAACTGCTTCTCCAAGAAGCTGATCACCAAAATGATCTGCAAAATGGCCATAATAACAAGTATGGATAAATTTTTTTAGCTCAGCGGGAGTCATCTTCACAAAATCTGCTGCTGCTGTTAGTGCATCCACACATAATTCTTCAGTCCGCGTCTCTGGAAAAGCTCTGTCAAATTTTGACATTCCAACTGTAGCCAAATAGACTGGTCGCATTAATTTTGGTATTTTCAATTGTTTATCGCTAAATTTAATCATATTAATTTCACTTTTTAGATTTTCAAATCTAGTTTTTAATTTTAATTTAGTTTACAAATTGATTTGATATTTTATTTTTATGTTTTATTTTGATTAAAAGCTTACTAATTAGAAGTATTTACATAGATGGGAATAAAATCCAATTTCAAGTAGAAGAAAATTTAAAACCATTTGATAATTGTCTTATTTATTATGGATACAAGACTCCCAGAATTTCCTAAAATAGAAATTAGCAGATATATTCCAGAATTGGATATATTAAATAACCCAATGTTTAATGAAGCGGAAAAAGAATTCTTAGCTGAGTTTTATGATTATATAGAAACAAATCTCGAAAAAGACTTGAGAGAATTAGAAGAGTTGAATTATTCAGCAGAAGAACCAATTCAAGAGAAAAAGCATGAAATTGTCGTTAATTTTATGAAAAAATTAGCTCAGAAAGGCTATTATAGTACTGTAATGGATTTTTTTGATAATAAAGTTGGAAATGTTACTAGAAATGCTCTTATTGCTTTAACATTATGTGGAGGTTTTTGGTCTCCAGAAAGTAATAGATATATTAATGGTAATTGGAGTATTGAAATGGGGCGATTAGCAGGTGGAACTCTTTATTGCAACCCTGTAAATTATAAGGCTAATGATTATCAGAGGAAGAATTACCTTATACCTGTGATAAAAAATGGTTTGATGGCTGCTTCTGCTATGACAGAATTCAATGCAGGAAGTGATATTGTCAGAATTGAAACAAAACTCGATGAGAGAGGGGATAAGGTTATCGCAAATGGAAAAAAACTTTTTATAACAAATGGTATGGTCGCAGAGAATATTATACTTTATGGTAGGTTAAAAAATGGAAGACTAGGAGGTATTATTATCGATACAGAACATCAACAATTGAAAAATTTTGAATCTTCAAGAGTTAGAACTTTTGGAATGAGAGATGCATTTGTTAGCCGTCTGGTTTTTGATAATACTGAAATTCCTAAAGAGAACCTTCTCGATGGTGATGGATTAGATATCATGTTTCATCAATTAACTGAGGAAAGATTGGTTATAAGTGCTGAAGCGATTGGTGATAGTGTTAAAAAACTCTTTTATTCTCATAGTTTTGCCTTGGAACGAGAGCAATTTCAACATAAATTACATCAATATCAGATTATTAGATTCCCCATTGCTCAAAATATTCGTCAAATAAACTTATTTCTTTCAGCTCTATTAAACTACACGCGAGAGATAGATAAAGGTTCAAAAGTGGCGAGTTCTAAAATAATGGCAAATCAAGCTATGGGTTTAAAGGTTCAAACATGTGAATTAGCATATCAAAGTTCAATAGACCTATTTAGAACTATGGGTGGTCGTGCTTTCACAGAACAATATTGTAATCAATTTGGATTACTAGATGCTCATTGTATGATACATGGTGGGGGAAGCCATTATGTGCTAGGAGATGCTGAATCTAGAAGATTCTTTAAGACGAAATAATGAAACAGTAAAATATGTCTTTTTTTTAATCTTTAAATTTTAATTTTATCAAAAATCTTATGAGAATGCATTATTAAATAAAATTTCTTAATTTATTCTAGACAATGGATTATTACAAATTCGAAAGTTTCAATATTACACCTTTAGTGGAGCAATACCAAGGAAAGAATTTTGAAGATATATATCAGAACTATCGACTTATCAAAAATGAGATGGGAGAATTTGTAGAATTATTTTGGTTAGAAGAAGATATTCCCAATAATATAAAATTACGTAGAACACAGAAAAGTATCTTATATAATCTTAAAACAGTCACTTATATAGGGGAATTTATTGAGCAAAAATTAAAACGAAGAGGAATAAAAACTCTATTAGACCTAAAATATCATTTGAGTTTTAGTAATTCAGCAAATCAACTTTTAACTTTAATTAAAAACAAAGATTATAAGAATCTTTCGAGAAATCGACAAATTAATGACTTAGATTTAGGATTTTGCTTTAATATTGAAGATTTTTTGTTTTTGGATATTGAAACTTTAGGAATTATTGATAGTCCAGTAATTCTAGTAGGAATTGGTTGCTTTAATGATAAAGGTTTTGAAATTCGTCAGCTATTTGCAAGAGAAATAGAAGAGGAAATTGCAATTTGTGAATATCTAAAATCACAAATCTTTCCTAAATTTAAATGTTTTATAACTTATAATGGGAAGACCTTTGATATTCCTTATCTAGCGTCGCGATTTTTATATTATTTTGATGAAAATCCTATGATTTCAGAGGATGACCCACCATATGAAAAATCTAATACAAAATTTCATCATATTGATTTATATCATCATTGCAGACGCATGTATAAAGGGAGATTTGATAACTATACTCTTAATAATATGGAAGAGAAATTATTAGATCTGGCTAGAGACAATACATTACCAAGCAATCTCGTCGGATTTTGTTATCGAAAATATAAAGAAAACCCTGAAAGATATGTTGGGTTGATAAAGGAAATAATTGAGCATAATTATTATGATATTTACTCTATGCCTTTAATATTAAAGTCAATTATAAAAGAGTTTTAGAAAAAGGGAATTATAACAAGCTAGTTGGTTTAAGTTTTCAAGAATCGTTCAATAGTTCGATATATATCTTCTTCTCTGAACGGTTTCTTTATATATTCTTTTGCCCCTTTACCTAACGCATCAGTTATTGTGAGTTCTTGTCCCATGGCGCTTATTACAATAATATTAGCTTTCTTATCAAACTTTATAATCTCTTCTATTGCTTTTACTCCATCTAATTTTGGCATAATAAGATCCATTGTTACTAAATCTGGTTTTAATTCCTTATAAAGTGATATTGCATCATCTCCATTAGCAGCTTCCCCTATAACATCAGCATATTCAATTTTTTCAACAATTTTTTTAATTCGATTTCTAATAAATGCAGCATCATCGACAATCAATACTTTTTTTTTCCCAGATATTGTCATGTTTCAACATCCATTTTGTATTCAAAAATTAGCTGTACTTATATATCATCAAAATTTTTTATTATAAATTTTTACTTTTAGAAAAAATGTGTATTGTCCACACGAAAAATTAATTTTATCGGGCAAAGTTAGGATTCTTTTTGAAGAATTTCCAAATTTCGAGAAATATTAATTTATCTATAATAATTCTATATGTTGATAAGAATGATAGATTTAGAAAGGAAATTATTTGATCAATCTTGGAATTATAAAAATAGAAGAAACATTATAAAAAAGCTCCAAGAAATCGATTTTGATATTTTTATCATTGGAGCAGGTATAACAGGTGCAGGAATTGCTAGAGAAGCTTCAATGAGGGGATTGAAAGTAGCTTGTGTTGATATGCAAGATTTTGCAGGTGGCACATCATCAAGAAGTTCTAAGCTAGGACATGGTGGTATTAGATATATCGCTCATGGGGATTTGGATTTAGTAAAAGAAGCATTGCAAGAACGTAATTGGATGCGAGCTCATATACCCCACCTTATAAGGCCAATTCCATTTCTTTTTGTTGCTTTAGAAGGTAATAAGTATAAAATGCGTGATATTAAAGGTGCCACAAAAGTTTATGATTTTCTAAGTGATAAAGATTCAAAATTTAAAAATTATAAGAACTCTAAAATTCTTAAACCTGAAGAAATTTTTGAAATTGAGCCAGAATATATAAAAGAAGGCAATTTAGGAGGAGCAATATATTATGACACTAATCTTGATGATGCTAGATTGACAATAGAGATAATCAAGGAAGCTGTTATAAGAGGAGCAGTTATAGCAAATTATTGTAAAGTGAGTGGATATATAAAAGAAAATGGAAAAATTATGGGAGTGGAATGTGAGGATTTGGAGGAAAAAATTAACTTTAATGTCAAGGCAAAACTTGTGATCAATGCTACAGGAGTATGGACAGATCAATTGTTAGAAAATTATCCTGATGATGTACCTAAACCATTAATTCGGCCAACAAAAGGAGTTCACCTTCAATATAGAAGGAAGGATATAAAAAACAGAAATGCTGCTATAGTTTTCTCAAGAGAGGATGGAAGGGCTTTCTTTATTTTACCACGAAATAAATCTTATACAATCATAGGTACTACAGATACAGACTTTAAAGAAATCTTAGAAAAACCTTTCTGTAATAAAGAAGATGCCAATTATTTAATAGAATCAGCAAACTATTATTATCCTAATGCGAAATTAGGATATGAAAATATTTTATCCACATATGCTGGAATAAGACCGTTAGTAATGCAAAAAGGAAAATCAGAAAGTGAAGTATCGCGTAAACATATTATATTTTTTTCTAATGACGGATTACTAACTATTACAGGAGGTAAACTAACTGAATGGAGAGCAATGGCTGAAGACGTATTTAATAATATGAAAGAAAAAGGTTTATTTCCGAAAGCTGCAAAGGAACCTCACTTTAGCATGCAACCATTCATAATTGGATTAAAGAAAGATGATTGGACAAATGCAATAGAAAATTCGGGATTAAATTTAGAAAATAATATTAATGATCATATTTACCAACAATATGGAAAAGGAGCGTTAAAAATCCTCGAAATAATCAAAGAAGATAACTCACTTGGCCAAAAAATAATAGAAGAGAATAATTTTTTATTAGCTGAGGTAATTTATGCATTACGTTATGAACTAACACCACATTTAATTGATGTATTTTGCAGAAGAACTGAAATGTCCTTATGGATTGATCATAAAAATGCTTTCGAGGCCGCTAAAAAAGTAGGTGAAATAATGGCAATTGAATATTCTTGGGATGAAATTAAAAAAAATCAAGAAATTGAATTATATATGGATTATATTAAAAATTCAGTTTCATTTATAAGCTAATCTATTCAATTTTTATTTGTTTAATTATTGGACTCCATTAGAATTTTATAACAAAACAAATATATAATAACAAAATAATTTCATCATAAACTTATAAAAATAAAAGGAGTGAAATTTAGTGCTTTTTCAAAATTTTATGGCAATCTTTGGACAGATGGCGGGATTTTTTCTCTTGATATTGGGAATTATGTGGTTAATTTTCGGCGTATATGAAGCTAGGAGAAGAGGATCTGTAAAGAAGAGAAAAACAGAAGACTGGGATATGAAGGTAACTAAATTCCTAAAAGTCTTAACCTATTTAGGTCTTTTTATTGGTATCTTAGCTATATTAAGCGGAGTTGGAGGATTAATGGAAAATGTACCACCAAGTATAGCCTTTATTAGTGGAGAAGTTAGTATTTTTACATCTGCGTTGCTTATTATTTTTGGAATTCTTACCCTCTTAAAGCCTATAAATGATCTTCCAATTGCTAGTGTTGTAGGATTATTAGCTGGAAGTGCTGTAATATTAGTTCTTGTAATGGTGATGCCTGCGGCAGCTTATACGGTCATTGGACTATTTATGAATCCAACATTATTCTTTGTAATATTATTTATAGTTATTTTTGCTATTGTTGCTCTGACAGCAAAATTCTATATTGGAGGATTAATGAAAATTTCAAAATTCATCTCATGGCCTCCTATAGCTTTTATTGTTGCAGGATTCTGTTTTCTTCAAGGCTTTTTAGTCTTAGTATTTGGAATTTCAATAGGATATCTGTTCTAATTCTCATTTTTTTTTATCTTTTATTGAATAACAAAAAAGAGATCCAGTTTGTTGATAGAACTAATCAGAATATAACTTTTTAAGTAAATACAAGTTTTTTCAAATCATGAAAACTTTAATTGTATATTTTACAATGGGTGGAAGAACAAAAAAAACTGCTGAAGCTATCGCAAGTGTTCTAACTAATTATGAAGTGAGCTATTTTCCAATAGAATTAACTGGGAAATTTATTGAAAAGATAAAATTGCTAGACAAGTTCGAGAATGATGATTTTTCAGCAATAGAAAGGGAATTGCTTACTCTTGATATTCAACCTTATGACGTACTTATTTTTGGTATGCCTACTTATGGAGATAAGCCCCCAAAAGCTTTTGATGAAATTATAGCCAGATTGGGAAATCTAAGTGGGAAAAAAGTAGTAGTATTTAACACAGCTCGTTTTACAGGTGGAAAGGCACTTGAATTTATGAAAACAAAAGTTGAAGACGTAGGAGCCCAAGTAATCGACCAAAGAAGATTTAGAAAACTATTCTGGATAGGAAAAAAAGATGCTATTGATTTTGGCAAAAAAATCAATGGAAGTCAAATATAAATCAATATAAAATAAAAATTAATTTAATTAAAAGATATTTTTTCAAGACTTTTTTTATTATATATTAAAAAAAACTGAATCTATGTGAAGGATTTTTATTGATTTCACCAATAATATCATTACTTAGATTAAAGGAGCAATTTGGGCATTTATTATCCCATGTAATATCAATTTTTTTGAAACTATACCCTCTTCTTTCCATCAGTAAATGATTGCAATTAGGACAATAAGTATTACTTCCATCCTCATGGCTAATATTTCCTACATATGGGAAATATAGTCCAAATTCTTTAGCAGTTTTATATGCCATATCCAATGTTTCATAAGATGTACGCTTGTTTGAAGGTATCTTAAAATCGGGATGGTATGCTGAAAAGTGAACTGGAGTATTTTTTCCTAGATTTTCTAATATCCATTTACATAATTTTTGAATATCTTCTTTATTGTCATTAAGATCAGGAATTATTAAATTGGTGATTTCAACATGGACACCACTTTTTTTGAATTGTTTAGCAGTGTTTAAAACAGGCTGAACTGAAGCTACTCCACATATTTTTTTGTAAAAGTCATCCGACATTGCCTTAATATCAATATTCACAGCATTAATCCCTATCTCAATCAATTCTTTTGTTGCTTCTTCAGTTGAATATCCATTTGTTACTAGAATTGTTTTGATATCATGTTTTTTCAATAATGGAACAGTGTCAATTATCCATTCATGCCATATAAGAGGTTCGTTATAAGTATAAGCAAGAGTTTTTGCACCACTCTTAACAACTCTTTTTTCCAATTCTTCTGGAGTCATTTCAACCAAAGAAATCCCGCGACCTTCATATCCTTCAAGATCATAAAATCCATTTTTCCCATTATCAGATGGATTTGCTTGAGATATGTTCCAATTCTGGCAGTTTTGACATTTAAAGGAACAACCAACAGAAGCAATTGAATATGCTGTGGCGCCTGGCCAAAAATTATAAAGAGGCTTTTTTTCTATCGGATCTAAACTACCTTGGGAGATTAAACTACCGTAAATTAAAGTATATAATTCTCCATCAAAATTTTTTCTCGTTCTACATATCCCAACCTTGCCAGGAAGGATTGTACACTCGTTAGCACACACATGGCATTTACTCTTATTACCATTTAATTTATCATACAATCTTGCTTTGAATTTCATTGTGCCAAATTAATTATTAATATAATGCTAATTGTATTACTAGATATATTAGAAATGAAATTTTATATTTCTTATACCTATAAATTGTAAAATTTCTAGTAAAAGTAGTGATTTAAAATTTCTAGAATTGAAAAAGCAATATCTTCATTTCGAGGAGACTTTAATTGTGCTCAATCGATATTCAGTTCTTTTGCCCCTAATGTCGGTTTAGATAAAGATATTGCTTTAAAAATAGCAACTGGATTTGGAGGAGGAATGGGACGTCTACAAAATACATGTGGTGCTGTATCTGGGGCTTTTATGGTTATTGGATTGAAATATGGTAGAGGGTTGAATGATAATAACGAATCCAGAGATAAAACATACGAATTAGTTAGAGAATTTGCAAACCGTTTTGTAAAGCTTCATGGCTCAATAATTTGTAAAGAATTACTTGCTTGTGATATCAATACTGATGAAGGAAAATTGTATTATGAACAAAATGACTTTTTTGAAAAGAAGTGCTTTCGATATGTTAAAGATTCTGCAAGAATTCTAGAAGAAATATTATAGATAGACTAAATAAATAATTTTCATTAAAAAGAAATTTTTATGTCAGAAAATGAAACTGAGCTTGACAAAGAGGATCTATTACAATTATTAAATGAAAAACTTGCAAATTTAACTGAATTAGGACAATATGGCAAAAATTCTGAGTATATACAAGAACTTGGTGATATTGCTCTTATTCAATTACAATTAGAAGAATTTGAAGATTCTGAGAAAAATTATTTGGTTTGTTTAAATCATTTTAAAAAGCAAAGAGATAGATTAGGTCAAGCAGCTGTTTATGGAGTGCTAGCTACCTTATATTTCAAGAAAGAAAGTCATTTAAAATCTTTAGAATATTATGAAAAGGCTTATGATATTTATGATAATTTGAATCAAACGGAAGAAAAGATAACGTGTTTGAAAGGAATTGGAAATAATTATTTAAAATTGAATAAATTTGATAATGCGTGTGATATTTTTCTGGAATGTAGCGCAGTTTGCTCAGATACAAATGATATCTATAATTTACTTGATTGTTTAGGAAATTTAATATACATTCATGAAAAAACACAACAATGGGACGTAGCTTTTGAATTATATAAAAAAACTCTAAAAGCCTTCAAAGAAATTAAAGATAATAAGGGAATTATTACATCATTCTTTAATTTGGGCATCCTTCAGAAGAAAAATAATGAATTAGAGGAAGCACTTAGGTATTTTCAAAAGGGAACTAATGTAGCAATTGATGCTAATTATGCAGAGAGTATCATTAAAGGGCTTGGTTATGTCGGGGAAACCTTATTTTACTTGGGAAAAATAAAAGATGCTAAAAACCAATTTATTAAAGCCCTTCATATAGCAAAAAAAATTAAAGCATCTAATGCTATTGTTCAATTAGAAATCCTTTTAGAATCTCTCGGATTACAGAAACACCAGATAACCGTTGAACTGGAAGAGTATGAAAAATCCCAAAAATGAATTTATTTTATTAAAGAAGAAAAAATTGTGTAAAAAGTAACTTTACTAATTTTAAGCACGATTCTTATAATCTTCTTTTTTAGCTCTCCTTAAAGCAGTTGCACCACATTTATCGCAAAATTTATGCTCTGTGTGCGCAAATTCACCACAATCGTTACATACAAAAGGGAAAGTTTTTTTAAATAGCTTCTCGTTCAAAATCTTTCACATCTAAATAAAAATTTTATTTTTTTTATAGGAAATCAGTTGATCCTTTTTAATGGTTTTTATAACAAAAAATTAGTGTCAAATTTTCTTGATAATATTGATTTTTCTAACTATTTTATAATATCAGAATTTGAACAGTTGAGCTGATTTTAAGCTATATAGAATTAACAAAGATATAAATATTACTATGTGTTTTCAACAAATGAAAATGTTCAATTATTATAAATTATGCCTTTTTAATGGCTTTATTAACTCCAAATTGAACAATCTTCAAAAATTTTGTGTAGGTGGTAAAAAAAATGAAAGTGTTATTAATTTATCCCCCTTTTCAAATAGGGAAAGGAATGGGAAAGGTAATGTGTAGCCCTCCTTTATCTCTATTGACCCTTGCAGGGGCTGTTAGTGATTTAGGACATGATATTGAAATACTTGATATGAATGTAGATTATTCGATAAGTAATGCTGAATTAGCCGCAAAAATTAGCACTTATGATTTGATAGGGATTACTTGTATGACAAATACATTCAAATTAGTATTAAATTTATGTAAGATCACTCAGAAATGTGGAGTTCCAAATATTGTAGGAGGATTTCATCCAACATTAGTACCTACTATTATTGATGAATTTGATTGTATTGATATGATATGTAGAGGTGAAGGAGAATTAACATTTAGAGAATTATTAAAGGGAACACCAAGAGAAGAAATCTTAGGGCTTTCTTATCGAAATAATGGGAGAATAATACATAATCCTGATAGACCCTATATAAAAGACTTAAATTCTCTTCCATATCCAATTAATAGTTTAGTTAAATCTAAACCTTATCATTACATTTGGATACCTGCGTGGGTATGCGAAACATCAAGAGGTTGTCCATTTAAATGTAATTTTTGTTGTGTGACTCAATTTCATAAAGGTAAATATCGCGCTAAATCTCCTGAAAGAATAATTTCTGAATTATTTAAAATACCCATCTCATCAAAACTAGTCTTTTTTACTGACGACAACTTCACTCTGAACAAAAATCGAATTCTAAAGTTATGCAAATTATTAGAAAAAACAAAATTAAATAAAAGATTAATGTTTGTTTGTCAATCCAGAGTCGATGATATTGCTAACAATCCCGATATGGTTTTAGCCATGTCAAAAGCAGGGTTTATCTGCTTCTTCTTAGGTTTTGAAAGTTTTAAACAAATGTCTTTAAACAATATGCAAAAACAATATACTCTTGACAAGGTTAGAAAATGTGTTAAAATATGTCATAAAAATGGTATAATGATATTTGGCTCATTTATTATTGGTAACATAGGAGAAAGTGTTAAAGACACATGGAGAACATTTAAACTTATGAAAGAATTAGAACTTGATATGATTATGACAAACCCAATAACACCTTTTCCAGGGACTCCTCTCTATGAGGAAGCTGTAAAAAAAGGATGGATTACAGCTAATTTTCGGTGGGAAAAATGGGACATTACACCTGTAATGAATACGCCTGAGATGAATATTGATCAAATTCAAGAATTATTAGATGAAAGTTATAGATATTTTTATAATGATATTGGTTATTTCCTTTTTGGAAAAAAATTATTAAGGTTATTATTCAATCCCAAGTTTTGGTGGTTTAGACATGTTGCATTTTCAGTAATGACAAATGGATTGACAAAATTTTTAATTAAATTGAATTAAACTTTTAAACATCAATTATCTTCAGAATCAGGAAATTAGAAAATTAAAAATTAAATGAATTACTTTTGAAAAATGAATTTTAAATGATTAAAGTAGTTACATTTGATCTCTGGAACACCTTATTTGCTAACAAATCTTACATGGATTCAAGATTGAACTTTTTTATTCAATTATTAAATGATAATCAAATAATTCTTAATGGAAATAAAATAGATGATGCATTTAATAAAGCCTTTCATTTATCAAATATCTATTTTGAAGAACTAAATTTTTCTCATATCTATACTCATGAAAGGATCCTAAGATTGTTAAATCATTTGAATATTGAACTTTCCAAATCCGAAATAAATGAAATAAAAATAAAATTTGAGGAGATGATGATTTTTGATCCTCCTCTCCTAAAAATCGGTGTAAAAGAGACTTTGAGAGAATTGTCAAATGCTTATAAAATTGGATTAATCTCAAATACTGGAATAACTCCTGGAAGGGTCATTAAAAAAGTTTTCAAAAAGTATGACATTGAGAAATATTTCGAGATCACAATTTTCTCTGATGAAATAGGGTTCTATAAACCTAAACCAATTATGTTTGAAACCATTATAAACTCATTTGATTGCACTCCTCAAAATGTTATCCATATTGGGGATAAATTGGAAACAGATGTTAAAGGTGCTAGTGATTGTGGAATGTTAACGATCTGGATTAATGATTCAAATTCACAAATATTAGAATATATACAACCTGATTATGAAATCAAACAGATTTATGATGTAGTGAATATAATTAAAAATATCCACTAAAATTTCTTTTTAATAGAGGAAAATTTTCATTTATCTGATTTTATATATAATTTTGATAAATAGTAATTAATTATATATAGCGTTATTTTCATTTTTTACTTAAAAGTTTTGATTAGCAAAGATACTGCTCGTCTTATGAAAAATTGTCCCTATTGTAATAATCCCATCCAATCTAATTGGTATTATTGTAGAAGTTGTAATAAACCCTTATTAATTAATTTAGAACGTAATATAAAGGAAAGCATACAAGTCCATTATAATGAACCTGAAACTTACCATTTAGATAAAGATAAAATAAGTGAGGACTTTAATGATATTATAATCAAAGACGCTAAAATAGATGAAAAAATAAAAGAAATAGATGAAATATTAGAAAGAAAAGAAATACTTGGAGATCCTATACCTGGATCATTGTTATTAGAAAAATCAAGTCTTTATTACAAAAAAAGAGACTTGTCAAGTGCAATGAAAAATCTTGAATTAGCTATAAAAAATTTTGAAAAGGAGGATGATTCAATTAGTATTGCTATATGTCATAATGAATTGGGAATAATTAATGAAGACAATGGTTTTTTCGATCAAGCAATTTATCATTTTAATAGATCTCTTGAAATTCTTGAAGAAAATAATGAAGTTAACAAAATTGTTAAGGTTTTAAACAATTTAGGAAATATTTATTTTTTGATTAAAGATTTAGAACAGTCATATAATCATTATCAAAAAGCCTTTACAATTGCTCAAAAAGAAAATATGATATTTGATGAGATAAAATCTTCTAGTAATTTGGTAGAAGTTTTGTATCTATTGAGGGATTATGACCGGATTAAAAAAATATTAGCAAAAAATGCAGAGTTCTTTAAAAACAATGAAGATGTTTATGGGATAATCCAAACAGAAATCAAATATGGTAAATTATATTTCATTATTGGTGAAGATATTAATGATGCCAGCCAGCACTTAAATAATGCTCTAGATTTAATAAGTAGAATTCGAGAAAGCATTTCAGTTTATATAAAAGCGAAATTAGAATGGGAATGTTATTTTTACCTTGGAAAAATCAATCATTTAAGGAATAACAATACGAAGGCTGAGAATTTATTTCTTCGAAGTCTTGAAGCTGTAAGGCTTTTTGAAATTAGAGATGACATTAAAGAAGGTGAGATACTAGAAAATTTAGGAGAGATTTATATATCTAAAGGAAACATTGATAGAGCTATTGAATATCTTGAATTATCTCATGAATTATATTCTAATTTTGGGGATAAAATAAAAAATGCAGAATTAAAATTTAAGATTGGAAAAATAATATTAGAATTTGAACAAAATACTTCAAAAGCAATTAATTATTTTGAAGAAGCTTTAGAGATTTATGAAGATCAAGAATACTTTAAAGAATCTGCTATTATACTTAATAAAATAGGTGATATATATATTCAAAAAAGAATGATTGAATTAGCCTTACCATATTTTGAGAAAGCTCGAGATTATTTTCAAAACATTCAAGATAAGTATAATTCAAATTTAATAAATGAAAAAATTAAAACATTGAAAAATTAGATTTTTAATTTAATTTATTAATTATTATTGTATATCTCAAAATCTTCCTTTTTATAGACTTTAGTACCATATTCTTCAAATCCAATTCCTTTAATAAAGGAATAAGAAACATCATTATCTTTATATACCTCACACCTAATTTCTTTTACATTAGGATATTTTTCTTTTATATACTGCCAACTTGCCATGCCTAAAACGGAACCTAAACCTCTTCTTTGAAATCTTGGAATAACTGCTAAAGCAGCAATTATTGCATACTCATTATCTTTACCTTCGAAATCGAGAAGAAGAAAGGCAGCATCAGATCCATATACTTTTGCGATTAGAAATATAGTTTCGGGATAATCAAGAATTTTTTTTAAATCAGATTTTGTTATGGGTCTAAAAGGAGTATTACTAGTTAACCACGCCCGGTTGTAAATATTTTTTAAATTATCTAGGTCTTCCTTAGTTGCTTCTCTTATCTTTGCTTTGATAATGTTATGTTCTATTTTTTCCTTTAGTTTTTCTTCAAACTCTTTTGTAACTTTTTCAACGGGAAGTCTCATTTGAGTATATATCATACCATCTTGATATAAATCATCTGCAACTTTATCGACTTCAATATTTTGCTTTTTTTTTGTTTCAATTGATAAGAAAAAAGCCCTGATTTTTCTTTTTTTTAGGTCTAATTTTTTTCTACGGTCTAACTTTGATTGTGACATAATAAATAGAAAATTTATGAAATTAGGTAATTAAATTTAGATTATTGCGAATAATATTTTCCATCGTCTCATTTAATAGCAAATTTTCTCTTAATTTTGATATTCCTAGTTGAATTTTCTTCCCTAGGTTCGAATCTTTTATTAAATTATTCCGTTCACATGAAAACTCAAAATTTGATCTTATACCCATATCATCTTCAACTCTTTCCTTTATACGCATCTTTAGATTAGTAAACGCTTCTGAAATGTCATTGTATATGTTATTAGGGTCATTTCTTACATGTCCTGGAAATATAATATTCATAAATTCTTCCAAATTGTTTGAATCTTCAATAAACATTACATATACGGGTAAGTAAATCCATTGGATTGGTCTCGTAAATAAATCTGATTGATTATCGTTTAAAGACCAAGAAGTTAAAGACTGAGCTTCTTGTAAACATTCATTTTGCTTTAGTTGTATAATTTCCTTTATTTTTTGAAATTGATTTTCAAATTGACTTTTTAAATTTTCCAATTCAGAGAGTTTTACTTGTTTTTCACTTTCAAATTCTGTTAATTGTTTATCTCTATCCTTGAGTTTTATTTGTAATGAACTCTTAAATTCTTCAATTTTTTGCTTTACTTCAAGATCAATTTGAGAACCATGCGTTTTGAGTTCATTAAACTTTTGCTTTAAGTTTTCAGTTGAATCTAAAAATTTTCTTCCTTCCTGTTGCAAATAATTAAAATGAGTTTCAAAATGTGTCATCAGATCCTCAAAAACTCTACTCTTTAAAGATTCACTCGTAAAGAATTTATTTTTCTTTATCAATTCTTCTAGAAATCTTTCTAAAGTTTTGAATAATGTAGTAATATTCTCAATTACTCTTTTTTTTTCATTAACACTCCATTGATCTATTCTATCCTGCTCTAATTTAGCTTTTTCATCTATTTGGGTGCTATCAATTGATGATGAGGCTTTTGAAATTTGGCTTGAATACCTTGAATCAACATCTTTCAATTGAACATTGATATCTATAAACCATTTACTTACTTCTTTATTTATGAGTTCAATTTGAGTTTTCCACCGATATGCATTCCCTTTCATTGTTTCAATTATTTGCCGATAATCTTCTGCAATATCTAATGCATTTTCAGTTGAAATTGCTGTGTCTAATACTGTATATTCTGTTATCGGTTTATATTCAATAAGAGGAATTATTTTTAGTAGAGATTGAAGAAAATCTGGATTAATTAATCCATCAATTTTAAGAGTTTGGAACTCAGATTCTTCGCCTTCTCCAATTTCTTCTGCTTCCAAATCTTTGTATGTTAGAACGTCTGTAAGAATCTTTAATTGATCTATTTTCGTTCTATTATCAATATTTCTTAAAATGTGCCCAATTAATGGCTGTCGAGGGGGGTTCGAAAATTTGCCTTTCTTACTAAATATGTTTAATCCATCTAGCATTATGTGAGTGCCTATTACTCCTTGGATACTTAGTATAGGCCATAAAAGTCTTGAAAATGACAAGATTTTTTCATTTTTACCCAAATCTTTTGATAGTAGATAAAATGCTAAAGCAAGTTCATCATGTCCTTGAATTGAGAGAGGATGTGAGCCTTCTCTGATAAAAAAAGGTAATAAATATTGATTTCCGTGGACAGTCATTATATAATCTTAATTTTATTATTAATTTCTTAATTTTATAATTCAAATATATTAAATTTAAAGAGCTTCAGTTTTAAATTTTTATTCTTTTGCAAATTGTATTTGAAAAATATTAGTTCTAAGAGTTAAAAAATATAAAAATGTGAAATTATTTGAGCTGTTCGTAATTATTTGCTATAACTAATATTAGAAGTGCAAGTAATATTATTAACGGTGGTAGAATTGCTCTTACATGAGGTAAAGCAGCAATATCAAGTGCTCCTTGCAATATTCGCCCTCCAATAAAATAAAGAAGGAATCCAATTGCATTTAAAGCATAAGATCTTCTTAAAACCCCAAAAGTTTTCCAAGCAAGATAGAGAAATATTATTGGAATGAAAGCTAGAAACAACGGCATAAAAATGAAATTTAACAGAAATCTACCTAATGGATATTGCCAACCAAAGATGTCTATATTGATTGGGTATGTAGGTGCAATCCCATAATCCGATACAAAATCTGGATCAATAAAATATCTCTCCGATAATGTTAAAGCAAGAATTCCAATAATGATTGGTATGATAAATAAAACCCCTCTTACTAGTAATTTTATATTATTTTTATTCCTAAACCAATCTTTCATTGACTTAATTTCTGGTTTCCCTTCTTGAGTGTCCGAAGGTAATATTAAAATTCCGAGTACTCCTACAGCACATGCATTTCCCAACCATGTAAAAAATGTAGCTAATCGATAATTAATCATCAAAAATGCGACGACTTCAGGACCATTAAATCCATCAAATAATTCTGGTGCAAAAAAATAGTATACTATAAAAAAAACACGAGCAATACCAAAACATAAAAAGAATAAACTGAAAAATAACCAATACAATTTTTTAGATGTTCGAAATCTAATAAATAGAAAATAGAAAAATAGCAAAAAGAAATAACCTACAATAATAAAATAGAGCCCCATTTCTAAGGCTTCCCAGAAATCAAGGTATTGGAAATCTTGAAATATCATAATTAATCAATTTTAATTTTAACTTTAAAAAAAAATATAATAATATTATTATATTCCTATTATAAAAATTTATTTCAATTTACTTCTAATATCTTAAAATACATATACTATAATACACTTTTTAATAATGTATGAAAATTAAGGATAACATAGAAACGTTCAACTCATTAATTAAACGGCGAGGATTTATTTGGGGGCCCTCTCCAGAAATCTATGGTGGTTTTGCAGGCTTTTATTCCTATGGTCCTGCTGGAATGGCTCTCAAAAATAATATCTTAAATCTCTATCGTCGAGAATTACGTTATTACGGATTTGGTGAGGTTGAATGTCCAACTATCTTACCTGAAATTGTATGGATTGCTTCTGGGCATTTAGAACGTTTTATTGATCCTGTTATAAAATGCGATGAATGTAGTACCTTATATAGAGCTGATAAGTATATAAAAGAACAATTACCTGATCTTATGATAGATGGATTATCTTTTAAAGAGATGGAGGAATTAATAAAAAAAAATAATTTTGTTTGCCCAAAATGTGACACGCCCTTTAATAAAATAGAAGAATACAATTTGATGTTGAAAACGACTGTTGGAAATGATGTAATAGCTTATTTAAGACCAGAAACAGCAACAACAACGTATCTCTTATTCAATCGTTTAAATGAGGATAGCAGAAGACAATATCCCATTAAAATTTATCAATATGGTAAAGCTTATCGCAATGAAATTTCTCCAAGGCAAGGTGTCTTACGTATGAGATCATTTGATCAATTTGAATTACAGATATTTCTCAGTAAACAACAAGAGATGGAATTTGAAGATTACGAGGAATTTAAGAATAAAACTTTACCATTGTTAGATTGGCAACTACAAAAGGAAAATATTGAAACACCTAAAATCATAACTCTCGAAGAAGCAATTAGGCAAAAAATTCTAAAAAAACCTGCTTATGCATATTGTTTATATATTGCATATTATCTCACTAAAATTCTTGGGATTTCTGATGAAGTTATAAGGTTTAGACAGCACTCAATAAATGAACGTGCCCATTATGCTGACGATGCATGGGATTTAGAAATATTAACGAATCAGTTTGGATGGGTCGAAATTTGTGGAGTCCATGATAGAACTAATTATGATTTAAAAAGACATTCAGAATTTTCAAAACAAAATTTTGAAGTAAGTATAGATTCTGATCCAAAGAAAAAAGAAATTCCCCAAGTTCTAGAAATTGCATTTGGAATTGATAGAATTATATATACTTTACTTGAAACTAATTTTGAAGTGGAAGAAGGGAGAATAAACCTAAAATTAAACCCTAATCTTGCACCTAATAATGTAGCGGTATTTCCCCTTGTCAAAAATAAGGAGGATATTAGACTTCTTGCTTTAAATATTCATAAAGAATTATTGCAGAACCGTATTAGTTCTTTTTTTGATATTGCGGGGTCTATAGGTAAAAGATATAGAAGACAAGATGAAATCGGTACTGCATTTTGTGTTACAGTCGACTATGAATCTTTAGAAGATAATACAGTGACTCTCAGATATCGAGATTTAATGAAGCAAGAACGAGTAAAAGTCAAAGAATTAGTTAATATCTTGAAAAATAAACTTGGGAATTCCTAGAAATTAAAAATGGTTATAATAGGTTTTCTTCTTAGTTTAAACCTATGAGATTCTTTTTGTGAATCAAAGAAAATATTCTTCTCACACATAATTGACATGATTTGTGATTTATTTGAAAATCTCAGAAAAAATTTTAAAGAGAAGGATTTTTTACAAATATAATTTAAAAATTAAACTTCGGTAAATACTTATTTAACTGCTTTATCAAGGCTAAGATGAGATATAAAAACTTATTTAATAATAGAAAAAAAAGGCGACAAAAGAATAAAGGTCTTAAAATTATATTATATTTATTCTTCACTTTTATAATATTAATTAACTTTATGTTTATTAACAATAACGATTATTATCTTGATTCTAATGATGAAGATAATTCTCTAAATAATAATTTTGATACTGTTTCTACTTTTAAGAATTTAGAATCTAGTTCAACCATTTCATTACTTGAAAATCCTTTCACAAAAAATTTTGAGTTATTAAGAAATTTCTTTGAAATTAATTATAAATCAAATTTAGATTTCGATATTTCAACATATTATCGCTATGGAGATAGTAATGGTGAAATTATTGATGGAACAATTTTTTCAGAAGATAACTTACTATATTATAATTCATTAATGGAAATGGATGAAATTGGAACATTTAACACATATTTAGATTTAAAGGAAACTTCACTTTGGTATGAAGGTGATATAAATGAATATAAGTATGGTTTTGTTAAATCCATTGATAACGTATCTGGTAATCCTATAAATAGTAATAGATTCTTGATAGATAATTTAATGCCAATATTTCTATTAATAGAAAATATTGGAAGTGATATTAATAGTATCTATTTAAATGGTAAAACTCCAAAATATTATATCAATGAAATGTTCTATTTAATCAATTCCACAGAATTGTGGGATGATCGTTATAATTATAATGGATTTTATCATTATAATTCTTCGAATACTAAGTATGCTGAAAGTAATTTTTATGCTATTCTTGCAAATGTTCTAATTCACCGAAGTTATTATAATTTAGGATTGGATAGTTCCGTTAGGGATAGAGCTCTTGAACTGGCAAATTTAACTATTATTGACATGGTAGACAATAACTATATGTGGGATACAACAGATCAAGCATTCTATCACAATGCAGATAATGATTGGAATACAGGGGGTGCAGGGCAAAATTATTATCACTTAAGTACGAATGCTATGGGTATTATTACTTTATTAGAATTTTGGGTTGAATCTGGCATGGAACCTGATTCTATTTACCTTCAGAGAGCTAAAGAATTATATAGTAGCTTAGATGAGAATTTATGGGATTCAAGTAATAATCTTTATATGAAAATAGCCCAACCTGGTTGGTCAATATTTGATAGTAGCCTAAATCTTGAGGATAATGCTTTAATGATGAGTGCATGTCTAAAATTATTCGAACTTTCGGGAAATATAACCTATTATAAGAGAGCACTAAACATATTTAATAGTATAGAATCTGATCTTTATGATGATGTGGGAGGCAATATTGCTTACGATTTTTCATTAACAAATAATACTAAATCATTTTACTCTAATCTTAAATTAAGTAAAGCATATTTAGATGCTCTCAAAATTTATAACAGTACTTCCTTAGATGGGTTTTTTAATGTTTCTTCAGAAATTCCTGATTTTATTTTTAATCAAGATGTTATGAATTTGACTTCAATTTACTCATATCAGAAAATAGGGCAATTTTTTAATCCCATAAATGGATCTCATGGTAGTTATACCATCAGATATGACATTACTAATGCTAGTTTTAATTATATTTTCAAATATCCTAATAAATCATTCTTTTTTCAATATGAAGATCTAATTTCAGATCCTGAAACATCCCATACTCTAATATATGATATACAACAGTCGTTACCAATAAGTGATGGATACTATATCTTTTTATGGGCAAACACAACTTATTTCAAACTTACAGACACTTTGAAGCGTTTTAATGTTGCTTCAGGATTAATTAACCAGACTATAAAAGGATTACCAGATATTTTATATCAAGGTCCAATTGCGAATGTATCTTTATTTATAAATTATACACGCTACGATGATTTAAATCTGACTGCTTTATTAGAAGGTGAAGATATTGTTAATTTTCCTTCTCAAGAAGTAAATTTTATATCTAATGAGATAATACAAATTGATTTTAACCTTACAGCTAAATTCGGAGCAACACCTGGAATCAGTGAAATATATTTTAGAATTCAAAAAGATTCTGTTCTTTATTTAGAAATTCGAAAAATAATTGAGATTGGATATTCTTTTGATTATGAAAATTTAATCTATCAAAGTGAAGTAGTAAAAGGTGAAAATGTGTTAGTGGCTATGAATTTAAGAAATTTTCTTCCTAACGCTTCTCAAATTTTAAATGTCAGCTTTGCTGGAACAAAAGAAAATACTATTGAAGATTTTTTTAGCGAGGAGGTATTAAGTGAAAATGAAATAAAAGAAGTTACATATTATTTAAAAACTTCAGATTCCATTATAAATGATACAATTAGAATTAAAATGAGTATTTTAATAAATACAACAGAATATTATTCACTCACCTTCACAGTAGTAGTTATGCAAAAATTTGAAATTTTAAGTGCCACATTTCCTGATACTATACCTCAGGGTGCTGAAGCACATTTGATAATCATTATCCAAAACAACCAAGAAGCTTCTGAGGCATTTAATTTGTATATAAATGGTATACAATATCAAACAAATATAAATGAATTAAATACTGGAGAAAATACAATTATAGCAAAAATAGTTCCCTCAATAAATCCATATGAATTCGGTATTAAGAAGTATCGAGTGGTAATAAAGGATAGCCAGAACATCGATATAGCTTTGTTTTATTTTGAAGTCAATCTTGAGTTATCAACATTAAATCTAATTTTATTTTATATAGTCCCTCTTATTATCCCAATTGCAATCGTTTTATACTATAAAAATAAATTAATTAAACATAAGAAATTAAGAAGATGAGAGTATATTGATAAAGAAACAAAGAAAGATTAAAACACTAGTTCTTTTCATTTTATTGAGTTTTTTCTTAGGTATTTCCAGTTTTATGTTAAATAATAATAAATCATTTGATTTTAACACAAATTATCTTCAAAATGAGAAATTAGATCTGCCAAAAACTGCTCAAACACCTCAACCACTACCGTATTGGGCGATAAATCGAAGTAACTCAACAATATATCGTATGTTCGAATCAGTAAATTTTACAATTGATACTTTCGATTACGGTGGTGAAGCAAATAAATCAAAAATGCAAATAGTATTTACAAACAGTTCTATTAGATATTATGATATGATTTTTATAGGGAATAATAAATTCTCTTATGAATATATGCCAAGTTATAACGCTCCCTTAGGTCTTCAAAATGTAAGTTTTTTAATTTACAATGAAACAAACTATTTGCTAAATACGCAAACTACATACACCAATTTCACAATTTTAACAAATTATATGCTGAATTTCAATAGTTCTGAATACTATATTGAGGATATACTAAATGCTGAACTAATAATAAGTAATTTTAAAACTCACAATTTTACATGGGATTTAGCCATTGTAAATAGTACGAATTCTTTAATTCAAGATAGAACTGTGAGTCTTAATAGTGATCTAGTCCAATTCACAGTTCCACTAAAAAATGACACATTTGAAAAAAATGAATTTTACTATGTACAGTTAAATATCACTGATAAAAATGATAGTAACACAAATGGAACTGCTTATTTTTCATTTTATGTAAAAAATAATAATCCTATAATTACATCAATCATTAATGTTTCTTTAAATGAGATATTTAGAACAGAAGATTTCATTCTTTCTTTAAACGCAACTGATGTGGAAACAAATCCAGAGGATCTAATAGCAAGTTTGCATATATATGATTCTACTGGTGAACTTGTAATTGAAGACAATGCAATAACTTTTAGAGGTCAGAATTTATTTTCAGAAACTTATAATATTCCTTCCTATGAACCTATTGGTATCTATAGTGTTAACGTAACCATTCAAGATCAGCATGGTGGTGAGATTTCTAAAATTAGAACCATTACGGTAAAAAATAACTTACCTGAAATTCATAGTTATACAATTAATGATATGCCTATGAATCAGAAAATATCAGTATTCTATGGTAGAGATTTAATATTCCGTTTTAATGTATCTGATGTAGAAGGGATTGCTTATGTAAAAGTTGCACTTTTAAACGAAAACAATGAGTGGTTCAACATTACTCGCGAATACTATGGAGAAAATACGCAAATTACGATAAGAACAATTGATTTACTTAGTGGAACTTGGTATGTCTATATTGATGTAATAGATTCTGATGGTGCAGTAATTAGACTTATTTCAGATTATGATAAAGCACCTCAGGCAATTACTATTATTCCAGATTTTTTGAGTACTTTTTTACCTTGGATTGTATTTTTCGTGGGTTTAGGTATTGGAATTTTTGTGGGCATTGGGAGTGCATATAGTTATTTTAAATCGAAGATTGTCGAATCCCCTAAAAGGAAAAAAACCAAGCAACAAAAATTAATTGAAAGGAAAAAAACTACACTAATTAAAGAAGAATTAAAAGAAAAAGATATAGAGGAATTGACTCCTAGCAAAGAAGATGAGGAAGAAGGAGTTCCTAAACGTAAGATAAAAAGAAAATTATAATTTAAAAAAATACAAGAAGTATCATTATTTAGAATTCTTCTTAATTATTTATTTTAATATTTCATGGAGTCTATATTGATATTTTCCTAGGTTACCACCATAGTTTCCAGCAGATATACGATTTATCCCTGGAACCTTGACTGCAGCTTCAATTCCAAGTTTCATTGCGGTTTTAACCGCTTGTTCAGTAGCACCATCAAATATTATTTCATAAACACAATTGTCTCCTTCCTTCAACTGTGAATTTTCTATTTTTTCTCTTAAAGTAGGACAGAGAGGATCATTTGTAGAAGCATTGAGAAAGCTATATTTTGAGCCAACTTTCGAACCAGAACGTACAATTCCTCCTGGAAAGGGGGTGATAACATTCGAAACATCCTTTACAGCTTCAATTGATTTCTCTGCTGCTTCTAAAGCAGATTTTTGGTCCTTGCCGATAATTAAAAAATTACCACCTGCAACACCTTTACCCACTTTTGCTATGCTCTGAACAATAAAATCCCCTTCCATAACAGGAATGCTCCAAGCTTCAAAAGGAAATTTACTTTCAACTTTTTCTTGAAAACCATCACCAAAAAATTTAAGATTAGCTCCTAATTTAATTTCAAAAATCTTTTCTGGATCTAAAGAACTATCTAAAGCATCGAAACATGCTGTCGTAGGACATGTAAAAACACATTGTCCAACGCGATTCATGACCACATTACTCATTTCCTCTTTCTTATTTTTAAAAAACATTAGAATAACTCCTGGACGCTTATCTGGAGTTTCATTCGCTGAAACGAATTTATCTATTCCTGCTTCAGCATCACAATGAATGGTTGAAGTTCCATATCCCGTAGTTACTTGACCAGCAATTTTTGCCCAATGTTCATTTTTTGCTGTTACCAAAATTCTACTAAAAACTGCTCCAAATGCCTCACAGAAGGTGTCTTCTATAATAACACCATTAATCTCCAATTTAATTCCAACTCTTTTTAATTGTTAATTCTAAGTATTTATTAATTATTTTTATTAACATATAGCGTTCTATCTTATATAAAATTTTAAAAAAAAAATAAAAACATTGTAAAATTGTAGATTTATATAATTTTAATTTTAAATTTGATTATAATACAAAAGATGTTTAAAATGAGTGAGAAAGTTCTTAAGATTGGTATTTTAAAAAACGGAACCATAGGGTCCTCTCTATTGCTAGCATTTTTAATGGATGAACGTGCTGAATCTGCTAAAATCAATGTTTATGAGGTGACTTCAGGTGCAAAAATGCATCCTCCAGAAATTTGTACAAGTACTATGGATAATCTGTTGAAATGGGAACCTGAATTAATAATTATGTCAAGTCCAAATGCGGCTTTACCAGGACCCAAAGCAGCAAGGCAAATGGCTGGAAATATCCCTACAATAGTTATTTCAGATTCTCCAGCTAAGAAGGCTATTGATGAAATTAAAGAGAAAAATATGGGTTATATCTTAATTAATTGTGATAGCATGATTGGAGCAAGAAGACCTTTTCTCGATCCCATTGAAATGAGCATATTTAATTCTGATTTATTAAAAGTCTTAGCAATTACAGGTTCTTTGCTAGTAATAGCAGAAGAAATTAATAAAGTTATAATGGACATGCTTAGTGGTAATACTCCGAGTTTACCTCAAATAATTATTGATGCAGAAATAGCAACTGAGGCTGCCAAATTCTCCAATCCTTATGCTAGAGCAAAAGCAATAGCAGCTTTTGAGCTTGCTTCTTCCGTTTCTAAAGTCACCGGAAAAGCGTGTTTTCAATTGAAAGATAGATCTGATTATATGCCATTATTAGCAGCAGCTCATGAAATGATGAGAACAGCAGCTCGAATGTGTGATGAAGCAAGAGAAATAGAAAAATCCAATGATACTGTTATTCGACGGCCACATCATGCAAACCAACATTTCTTAACAAAAATTGGTCTCTACGACAAAGAAACTTAGCCAAAATTAATAATAATCACTAAAATTTTATTTTTAATTTTTATACTTAAACTTAGTATTCAGAAGATTTTAGATAAAGTTGTAGATTTTTGAAAGAATCACCTGTTAAGGCATTCAAGACACTTGAAAATACTTCTAAAAGTTTATTTTTAGTTACTGCCATTAAAACAGCTCCATTGGTAATTTCTTTTACTAGAATCCAACAATTGTCAGATTCATATACTATTGTTGAGAGAGATAAAGGAGATAAGTTCGAAACATTTTGAAATTCCATAATTTGTTGATATATATTATATATATTAGAATCTAATGTTCCAATTTCAAATTTCATAAATTTCAACGGTTTTGATTCAAATTTTCCAAATGTAGAAGAGATTAATAATCCATCTGGTTGATTAAAAAGAAGATATTCTGATAAAGTATTAACTTTTAATTCGTCTAATAGATGTCTTATCTTTCCTAAACGTTGCATAGATAAAGTATTTTTTTGGATCTCATAATCTAAGATCTCAATTAATCTATGTTGAGCACTCCCCTCTTTTACGGATACGGGAGTAAAAACTATTTTTTCCATTAAACCATTATCTAAATCTTTGGTTAATATTTCATAGAATTCATCTTCTTTTGATTCATCCAAATCAATCTTATTTAAAAGTACATAAACCGAGTCAATTTTAGGAGAAAATTCAAAAATGTATTTTAAAAACTTATCAAAAATATTTCTTACTTCAGGATCTACTGCGGCAGAATCTACCATAAAAACTGCTGTAGCTGCTTCTGAAAAGATTAACTCGCGTTGAGATTCTGAGAAGTATCTTTCTAGATATCGCTCTTGTCCACCAAGATCCCATACATTCAATTCCATTATACCACGAAAAATAAAATTTTCACGTGAAACTCCTTTTGTTGGTTTTAGATTTAGAACTTTCATAAAATTGTATCCTAAACATGTAGTTCGCATTAAAGAAGTCTTACCTGCCCCTGCGGGTCCAAACAATAGAATTTTCATTTGAATATAACCAGATTTAGAATTAATTTTTTATATATCTTCAATATATTTTTTATACTTTAATTTTTATTTAATTTTTTGTAATTATGAAGAGAAAATTGAGTTTTATTCCTAACTTATTTGATGACGATTCAATTAAATATCATTTTTAATTACATAAATTAAAAAAATTTATATTTTTAAAAAAAGAAAAGGAATGGATTAAAAATGGAAGATGAACTTTTGAAACATATACGAAATGTTCCTGACTGGCCAAAACCTGGAATTCAATTTAAAGATATAACTACATTATGTAAAAATCCCACCGCATTCAAGAAATCATGTGATAGAATTATAAATTATTATAGAGATAAAGGAGTCACAAAAGTAGCTGCAATCGAAGCACGTGGTTATGTATGGGGGGGAATAATCGCTTATCAACTAGAAACAGGCTTTGTTTTAATAAGAAAACCTGGAAAATTACCATACAAAACATTAAGTGAAGAATATGAGCTTGAATATGGAACTGATAGCATTGAAATGCACATTGATGCAATTGAAGAAGGAGATAAGGTTTTAATCTTTGATGATTTACTTGCAACTGGTGGAACTGCTAAAGCTGCATGTAATTTAATAGAAAAGGCTGGTGGTGAAGTAATAGGAATTGCTTTTGTAATTGAATTGACTGGAAGCCTTCATGGTAGAGATAAATTAACAGATTATGATGTTCTGTCATTAGTAGAAATTCCTGTTGAAGAATAAGAAATTCTTGGGTTAGAGGTTTTAAAATATTCTCATTTTTTTTATACGCTTTCTAATTCATTCGGTAAATAATTAAAAGTATTAAAAAATCTTTTTCTTACTTCCTGAATATTAAAATTTTGGGTTTGAGCACCTGTTGTTTCTACGACAAATGATCCAACTATGGTCCCCAACCTACAAGAATCTATTAAAGTCATGTTTAGGCTTAATCCTGTTAATATACCAGCACGATATCCGTCTCCAGCTCCAGTTGTATCTTCAATCTTTTTTGGAGTAGCAATTGGGATTTCAATTTTAAAAATATTGTTGCTATTGTCCTTATATATTAATTCTGATCCTTCAGGACCCTTTGTTGTAATTATTGCATCGATGTGCTGTATTAACTCTTCTAAATTTAATCCTGTCTTAGTTATAATTTGATCAATCTCATGTTTATTTCCAATCAGGATTCTTGATTTTTTTATGAGATCAATTAATATCTCTTTATTAAAAAGT
>JBHLNK010000173.1:0-2678 GCA_048941625.1 Promethearchaeota archaeon
TTTAACATAATGTCAGGATCTTGTATTCCATCATCGGTAAAATAAATATGATCTTGTTCTGAAACAATATTATCAAGAGTGAAACTCTCATAATTCGTGTTAACTTCTACCTTAGTAATGTCATTATCAACAGGTAATACCTTCACATTCAAATCAACCATATTTTCCGAATTGAGACCATATAATACAGTATTACTAAATCCTTCAACCACAAATTCCAAGTGGTTATTGAAGTCTTTGATAAACCAGAAATTCGATTCACACAGTTGTTTACTGTTTAATAAATTATCATATCCTGTAAAACGGATAGATATATTGTCATCACGCAAATTGATGATGTTAAAAGAAATTTCAACAAAAGAATTATCTTCCTTATAAAAAGTATCATAATGAACCCATTCTGAATTTGACGGAGAATTATACTTATACTCTAAATCTACTTTGTAAAAATCGGAATTAGTAGAGTTAATTGCCATAGTAATAATACTAGCATCTATATTATCATAAAGAGCACCTAGATTAAGAGAGTATGGCCCTCCTGAAAGCAATTCCATTTCAGGTTCTTTCAAATCAAGTATGATTTGGTCGAGAGTGTAATTATATATATAATTTGGAAATCCAGAGCTATATGATAGATTCGCTTCCACAATAAAGTTCACAAGGTGGTTATCTGAAGATAATCCTAGATCTAAAATAGAATCAAGAAAAATCACCCAATAGTTAGAATTTAATTCTTCATAGCTAACATTTGCTATAAAATCAATATCGCCAGAATTGTTGAGATAGAGATTTAAAGAGGAAGCATGCCATTCACAACCCTCAATAGGATTAACGCCTATTTGAGATCCCTCATTAATACGTCCATCTTTGTCGATATATGTAAAATTAATAAGCTCTTGAAAATGGTTAATCCCAAAGTATATACTGTAGTAGTCATAAACAGCATTATTAATATCATCTGAAGCTTTTACAACTAAATACCAACTAGAACCGTCTGGTATATCTACAGTTTTAATTATGTAAGAATAAATAGAATCATCAAAATGATAGGAAGTTAAAATATTCCAATCATTAGGATCTGGATTTTGCATATTTGGTACAGTACTAGAAAGATAAAAATCTAAGGATTCAATTGGTTTTCCTGTGCTATTAACAATTAAATTTAGATATCCATCAATTATTTCCCCATTATTTGAAATAGGAGCCCAACCACCTTGACCATCCTCTTTTGTAACAATTGCATTTATTTCTAATATTGGTCCACCAGCATGACTTTCAATTTCTAAATTAGAGATTGAACTATTGAAAATAGAAATATCATCTATTCTTCCCGTAAAGCATGAATAAGAGTTAATCTCAGCACCAATTGTAATTATACCTCCGTTTGAAATACTTGTACTACCAATCCAAGGTTCATTAGTTGATCCTAAAGCTGATGTGTACCAGAAATCATCAATCAGAACATCTATATCCGAGTTATTATAACGGACCGCAAAATAAGTCCATTTATTTAAAGGGATTGCACCAATCGATCCGTAATAAGCTGTAGTGTCAATAGTATTAGTCTTTAAATATAAAACTAAATACCCACTTTCATTAATCCCAATTTCTATATTATTATTTTTTGAAAAGAAACAATTTTTTACACCATTATCACTTATGTTAGATTTATATAATCTGGGATAAATCCATCCAGAGATTATAAATTCATTATTAGAGTTGCCAAGAACATTATCAAATACATCATTAAAATCAACATAGTCAAAATTTTCAATGAGAATTCCATCTCCATCAAAATCAAGTCCTAAATCACGTCGACCTGTAGTCCAAGAGGTATTACCATTGATTAGGCCTTCATAATTATGAATCCTATCATAAGTACTTGTCCCAGAGCCTTCATCAAATTCAGCTATGAAGTCAAGAGATGGTGGTGGGGGTGATTCTGCTTGATTAGATAATACATTTAATAAATCATATATAGTAAAAGGCCATTCTGGATATCCATCTTTGTTTTCATCGTAGAAATACCATGCATCATCAGCATTCCATTCAATTCCTGCGTATTCTACATGTTCAAGCGGTTTGTAAAGCCCATCGCCTTCATATTCAATCTTAACGAGTAAGTTCTTTTCTATTGAACCATAGACAGTATGATTTAGATAGAAATGAGCATCTTTATCAGGAGTAACTGAAGCGATCTTTTCGAATCTATCATTTCTTTCAATATAGAGATTTAAATTGTCAACATTGTAAGTTTTATGAAGTGAATTTACAATTTTACCATTAAATATTATATCCCATGAATTATTATTTTGGATAGTATAGACTGCTCCATATTCAATCCCATAATCATCAAGTTTTAATCCAAAATCCTCTGCAGGTAATGCTTTTAGTATATCTTTTTCAATATCAATAACATATTCTTCTGGAAGGGCATATCGGTAAGAAAATCCACTTAAAGTGTTGAAAAGATGAGTAACTTCATACTTTCCAGGAAGTAGATTCAATTTGTCCAATGAAATTTCTGTAATTAAATTGTAGTTAGAAACTGGACCACTTATAAACTTAGACCCTAAACTGTAATAATTCTTAATATAATATCCATCAACTTCAGGGACATCTACTGGGGTTAATTCAACTAACATAGATGCAGATTCTCCAAATTGAGTAGAAATTTG
>JBHLNK010000103.1:0-10638 GCA_048941625.1 Promethearchaeota archaeon
ATAATGAGATGGGATGAAAGAGTTGGAACTGAAATCCTTGCAAAATATCCAGAAGAGTTAAATATTACTGATAAAACACTCATGCAAGTATATAGCACTCATGAATATAGTGGTGAATCCGGGATGATCAGTTTAATGATAGGATCTTTAAATATCGCTTCCTATTACACGGGTCCTGACAAAGGGTTTTATATCCTTTTACTTTTAAGTTTGGATGATGATCCTGATGCTTATGAAGGAGGCTTAATCGACATTTCTCGAATTATTCTTCAAAATGTCTCAGATGATGCTTATATACCAATGATTCCTGATCTTTTTAGAAGATTATCTGTATATCCTACACTCAATAACGAACAACGTCTAGCTATTACCTATCAAGATGAGATTAAACGATTGATAATTAACCGTTTAAGGGATGAAGGTGTAGTTTCTAAATCTGAATTAATGGTGTGGCTTAAAGACCAATATAAACAAGGTTTTGTTGATTTAGAAGGAGTTTTAACAGAGCTGATCAAACGAGAAATCGTAAAAGAAACTTCAGTGAAAGGTATGCCATCTGAATTAATCTTTTTAATTCAAGATGTCGTAGCATTGAGAGTACCTCCTGTTAAAATATTTGGTGATCCATCTAATCGAGGTTTGCCTTCGCAACTTGAAGAAGATTATAAGATGGAAGTAAAGAAATACTTTCAAAACTATCGTCCATCTGAAGGAGACAATCTAAGAATAATCGATATACTGATTAATCCGCAAGTGTATGAAACATTACGATTATTAAGAACAGCAATAGTAACTAAAAATGACCTTGAGAAGTTAAGAAAGAAAGGCGTCGATGATTTAGATGATGTATTGAAGTTACTTTGGGATACTCAGATGATTCAAGTATTCCAGGATGAAAGAAATAATGAATATTATGCTCTGCTTTCAGATTACTACCTAGATCTCGTATTTCCAAAATATCTACTAAACACCATTAAGAATGTATATGATCAGAAATCAAAAGCAAGCCAAGTTTTAGTTGAATATTTAACTGTACTGGAAAATTCTTACACTGATATTAAAGCCGCAGCCAAGGCTGAAGCAAAAGCTATCGCTGAATCTGAAGTTTAATCAATTTTATTTTTTTTTTTTTCCTTTTTTTTTATATACTAATATTTTTCAATTTGAAAAGATATTTTTGCATAATAAAAATATTATAAATTTAAAACTAAAAGTGGTTAGAATGGAAAGAGAATTTCCCTCTTGTGAACAATATTATGATGTTCCAGAAGCTATGTTGGATGGAATAGATTTAGAAAAATATATTATTGCTTCATATATTATCAAACGCCCTAAAGGACAAAATGTAAATTATTTATCGCGCTTTGCTGCAATTGAACAATCCACTGGAACCTGGATTAGAGTTCCCGCCGAAACAGAAGAAGTTAGAAAATATCATGTCGCAAGAGTGCTTGGAGTGTATGAACTTCCTATGTATGAATACGTTATCCCTAAGGATGTTAAAGAAAGAACGTATTTCGTTCAAATCGGATTTCCTATTGTAAATATTAAGGGAATGGGGATTCCAATGTTATTCACAACAGTGATTGGAAATATTAGTATAACTCATGGCTTAAAGTTGGTAGATCTAGCATTCCCTAAAGCATGGTTGGAAGATTTTAAGGGTCCTAAATTTGGAATTGATGGAATTAGAAACCTTATGAATATTCCTAAACGTCCTCTATTGAATAATATGGTCAAACCTTGTACTGGACATACGGCGGATGTAGCCGCAGATTTAGTTTATAAAGCTGCAGTTGGAGGTTGCGATGTAGTAAAGGATGATGAGCTAATTTCAGATCCCTCTTTTAATAGACTTGAAGAAAGAATTGTTAAAGTTATGGAAGCTGTTGATAATGCAGATGCTGAAAAAGGTGAAAAAACATTATACACCATAAATATTACTTCTAAATTCCCAGATATGTTTGAACATGCTGATAAAATGATCGAATTAGGAGCTAATGCATTGATGATTAATTATTTAGCTACGGGTTATGAAGCCTTAAGACAAATAGCTGAAGATCCTTCAATAAATGTTCCAATTCTGGGTCACATGGATTTTGGTGGCACATATTTCGGGGGTGAATGGACAGGAATGACAAGTATGTTAACATTTGCTAAGTTACCACGTATTTGTGGAGCAGATGTTGTAGTAATCCCAGCACCTTATGGAAAGGCTGAAATTTTAGAAGAAAGATATGAGCAAAATCTTAAAGCTCTTCGATATTCTTTACAAAATATAAAGCCAACACTCCCAATGCCAAGTGGAGGAATAACACAAGGAATGGTTGAGAAATGTATAAAAGAAGCAGGAATGGATATCCTTATTGGAAGTGGTGGTGGTATCCATAGTCATCCTGATGGTCCAATAGCGGGAGCTATAGCTTTTAGACAAGCAATTGATGCGGTTATGGAAGGTAAGAATGTAAAAGATGTAGCTAAAGAGAAGAAGGAATTAGGAGTAGCCCTTGGTGTTTGGGGAACTGGTAAGACACAATTAATTGAGAAATAAACTTCTTTTTATTTTTTTTAAATGTAAGAGTCTTTCAGAAGTACTCTTATCCCCGGATTAAAATCATTAGAATGAATTTTGTCAGCAATTTCATTATTTCTCAAATCTAAATATTCAATATTTTGAAATTCTTTCAGATATTCGAGGTTTTCTATATTACTAATATTATTTTTAGATAAAATTAAATGGGTTATATTTTTTAAATTAACTAACTCTTTAATATTTTCAATTAGATTATTTGAAAGGTTAATTTTTTTGAGAGATTTTAAATTTTTTAAACCTTCTATTTCTGAAATTGATTTAATATTATTTTTCCATCCAAAAGGTATCCCTTTAACTTCATATTCAAAATAATCTGTTAAATCTAATTCGGTTAACAATCCATTTTCTGGATTTATCTCATAAAATACACTTGGATAAAGTTTTATCAGATTAGTAATTGTTATGAAATTAATTAAAATTAGTGATAATTCTTTATGGGTGAATGATTCATACTTTTTTGTACTTAGTAATTTCTTTAGGATTTCTTTAAATTTTCTATTTTCTATCCTTTTCTCTTTATTGATATATTTAGTGTGTATAATCTCCTTTGTTTTATTAAATAAAATTCTTTTAGACTCTTCAGAATTAACTTTTTTTAATGATTTTATAATAATAACAAGATTCTCATAGTTACTTTCATGATTTAAAGCCCATTTTAATGGCGCGAGCGCTTTATTTAAAAATCTCCTCTCCAAAAATTTCAAAACAGCCCTTCTAATTTTATCATCTGAATCAGATATGAGAATGTTTTCTAAAAATTTAAAAAGTCTATTATCAAAAATACCAATCTGATCTAAAGTTTCTATTGCTTCCTCTCTAATCTGCTCATTTTCACTGTTTTCTACGAAAGAGATTAATTGATCAAAAGCAAAAGATTTACTTATTTCATTTTTCAACAGTTGGTTAAAAATAATTTTGGGAGATAAATTCATCTGAAAAATTAGATTATTTTATAATAAGCATTTTAATTAAAATCAAATGGAGGGAATTTTTTTCTTTTTGAAAATTTATTTTCTAATTCTTGTTTCAATTCGTTAAAAGGTTTTAAATTACCGGAAAAAACCATTGAAGTAACTTTTTCTATAGAAGCATCCAATAATTTTTCTACTTGCTCAATTTTCTCTAGATTTCCTTCTGAAAGCATAGAAAGAAAATAATCATTTTGATATTTTTTAAATGTTAAAAATCGATATTTTTGAAATCCTAATTTTACTGCTATCCATCTAGGTGTGGCACCAGTATTTCCTTGCGTATTAGCGGCTATTGCTTCTATTTTTGCTGTAAGCATTGACTCTTTCATCTCTTTATCTTCTTCTGGAGTTTCAAATTCACCAATAGGTTCTAAATTCAAGTTTTCTTCTCCTAATAAAATAGATATCACCCCAATTGACATTGAAGATAATCCTAAATAATCAATTCTAATTGTATCTTCTACATAAGTAAAATCTTGATCAGTAAATACTTCTTGCAATCTTACGTATTGTTGGAGTATAAACTTAACTCGTCTTTTAAATTCTAATTCAATATTATATTTCTCAAATTTATCTAATTTGTCAGCGTCTTTACCCTGTAATAATTCTGTAAAATTGTTTGACATATGTTCAAGGATCCATTTCCCTTTTTTATCAGGAAATTTACCATAAACAAGATATATAATATTATTTTTTTCATAGAATTGACATTTCTCTTCTTTTTTCTTTTCACCAGAAATCAGTGACATTTTATCAAGATCACCTTCTAAAATACCAGTAGCTATGAAATCTAAGTTGTTAGTAAGTTCTAACAAATAAGAATAGTTATTGTTACTACAGAATAGTTGAGTTCTTTCGGTTGAAGTAATACCTAATAATTTCACGTATTCTCCTTTTTTCAATTTAATTTTATCACTTTCTAATGAAATCGTTAATGGTTGTTGCTTGACTTTTACTTTACTTCCTAGTTTTGAAGATACTGTAGTTTCTTTTGATTCGAATTCCTTAGGAATAGGTTTTTCTTCCTTATCAATCGTTAAATCATGAAGAATCGCTAAAAATTTATTACATTTAGGGCAAAGCTTATCTTTTGGATAAGGTTTTAGAATTTTATATCCACAATAAGTACATTTAACCTTATCTTTCCTTCTATCTTGAGAGAAGTATATATTAGAAATTTTTATCGACTCGCCTCAAAATTTAATTGATATTAAATTAATAAGATTACAAGTATTTATTTGCAATTATCTTAAAGGCATCTAAAAATTTGTTATTATCTTCTTCAGTTCCAATAGTTACTCTAATATAATTATATAAACCAGGTTTACTAAAATGGCGAACTAGGACTTTTAATTCCTTTAAATCCCACACAAATTTTAATGTTTCAGATTTATCCTCAAATTTTATGAATATAAAATTTGCATCTGATGGCATAACGCTGATTCCGTTATACTCATTTAATAGTTTTGTTAATCTTTCTCTTTCATCAATGATTTTTTTATTCTGTTCATAAACTTTTTTATAGTGTTTAATACATGATAATGCTGCTATTTGCCCTAGATAATTAATGTTATAAGGTAATTTGACTATATTCATTTCTTTGATAATTTCCGCATCAGCAAGGGCAAACCCCATTCTTAATGAGGCAAGTGAAAAACTTTTAGAAAAAGAACGATATACAACTAAATTTTTAGCTTTTTTTAATAATGGTAAACATGTCTGAGAAGAAAAATCTGCATAGGCTTCATCAACAACAACAATACCAGGAAAGCTTCCACAAATTTTTAAAATAGTAGCATTTCCAAAAGATTTTCCATTTGGATCGTTTGGAGAATTAATAAACATTAATTTACCTTTCAATGAATAAACTGTATCAGGTATAGAAAAATCTTCATTTAATTGAATTTCATTTATTTTAGCATCATATAGAGTTGCTAATACTTTATATAACCCATATGAAGGATAAAAGATAATAACCTCATCACCAGGGTCAATGAATACCTTAAAAAGAATATCTAATATCTCATCTGAACCACTTCCAATGAATATAGAATTACGATTAGTAAGTGTATCCTTATCTCTTAATAAAACATTTAGGATTTCTTTACGCAGTTCAAAAGAGGTGGGATCTGGATAGAGTCTAATATTTTCGTTTACAGCGCTCTTAATATCAATTAATATGTCCTGTATTGGAGGAAAAGGATTTTCATTAGTATTTAAAATTACCCAATCATCTTCTGTAGGGTGTTCTCCTGGCTCAAAAGCACTATATTTCCTTAAATTTTCTCTGAATAATCTGTTTAATTCCATATCTGTATCCTTTTGTAAATTTTTATGAGTTTCTCATGAATT
This sequence comes from Promethearchaeota archaeon, assembly GCA_048941625.1. Lineage (GTDB taxonomy): Archaea > Asgardarchaeota > Lokiarchaeia > Sigyniarchaeales > SOKP01 > Loki-b32. Next base: position 5,917 of record JBHLNK010000103.1, read on the forward strand.
AAATAATTTATGTATTTACTTTATTTAATTTAATTTTTATCTTTTATTCTTTCAGTGATTAATATTAGCATGCTAAAAAGCTTTGGTTTTTGGAATTTAAAGTTTTTAATCTAATCAGTAATTTAATAAAAGCTTCGAAAACTCAATTTTTAAATTTATTAAAACTATTTTAATTATAATAAAAAATCAAGATTTAAAGTATATTCAAATTGGTGAGTAAAACGACTTCATTTGCGCTTATGTTCGACGCAAGACCTGGTGGAGAAATTGTTCCAATTAAATGGGATAAAAATAGTTTTATGCCAGAAACTTCTATTATAGTTTTAGATGAGGGTAGTGAATCTGTCTATTTGTGGCATGGTGTCAAACAAGGATTGGTTGCAAGAAGAACAGCTCTTAGACAAGCTGAATCACTTAAAGGACATGGATATACTCTTGGAAAGAGTATTATAGGTCGAGATATTAAAGGTATAAAAGAAATTGATGCTCGAAAAGTCGGAAAAGTTCCTGAAGATACCAAGATGAATGAAGAACTTCAAGAAATATTAGATAGAAAGTATACAGAATTAGACAATTTCATAGTTACTTTTCAAGCAGGTGTAGTTAAACCTGTAGTTACTAAAAAAGAAGAACCAAAAGTACAAGTTAAACCCACACCCACTCCTGCAGTTACTCCAGCTGTTTCAAAACCTATCACCCCCGCTAAACCTAAAACAATAGCTTCTGAATATGACTCTTCTGAGCCAATGCCTCCGATTAAAACAGAAACAAAACCAGCACCAGCAATAAAAGTGTCTACATCGAGTTTATTAGTAGATGCAAAAGTTGCATTTGTTTTTTCGGCAATTTTGGAACATTATGATGATATCTGGGTTTCAAAGAAACCAGATGGAAGCTTTGCTGTTGAACAAATGGATGGTCCAATATGTCAATTTTCAATTAAAGAAGGTTCAAAATTGAATTTTACATCTAATAGTTTTTCTGGAGTTAATCCTAAAATAAAAACAGCTATTCAAAAGAAATTTATTGAACTCTCAAAACTAATATAATTTTTTATTACTTTCTTTTTTATTATTAATTAGAATGTAGATTTGAATTTTATCTACTCTTTAAACAATATTTTATTGAATAACTATGAAATTCAATAGATTATCTCAGTTGTTTTTAAAACTTGAAAATACTACAAAAAGGCTTGAAATGATCGATTTATTATCAAGCTTTTTTAGAGAAATCAAAGAAAGTAAAAAATTTGAAGATTTAGATAAAATTGTTTATCTTTTACAAGGCCAATTAGCACCTAATATCACGCAATTTCCTAAAATGGGATTGGCTGAAAAGATGATAATTGAAGCATTATCTGTACACTCTGGTGTTGAAATCAAAAGAATTAAAGAAGTATTAGTTAAAAAAGGAGATATTGGAGCTGCTGCTGAGTTAATTTTATCAAAAAATAAAAAACAAAAATCTCTTTTTGATTATAATCTGGAGGAAGGATCAAAATCATCAATTGAGATTTTTGAATTATATTCTGAATTAAAAAAAATAGCATTGTCTGAGGGAACTGGTTCACATGATATGAAACTAGGGATTTTAAGAGGTCTTATGAGAAAATGTACTCCATTAGAAACAAAATATTTGTTAAGAATCATAACATCAACATTAAGAGTAGGAGTTCAATCCCAGACTATTATTGAGGGTATAGTTCAAGCTTTCACTAATCTAAAGGAAAACAAAGAATTTGTAGAAAGGGCTTATACATTATATCCAGACTTAGGTAAGATCGCAAAGATATTAGCAGAAAAAGGTTTGGAAGATGTAAGAAAGATTGATATTGAATATGGGATACCAATTTTTAGTATGCTTGCATCTCGTGAAGTCTATACTGAATTCACTACAAGATTAGGAACTCCTTTTGTTGCAGAGTATAAACTGGATGGGGAAAGACTTCAAATTCATAAAATTGGTGATAAGGTAATATTATTTTCAAGACGGTTATTGGATATATCAAACCAATATCCTGATGTTTGTCAAGTCATTAGAGAAAATATTAATGCTAAAAATATTATTTTTGAAGGAGAAGTTGTAGCAATGGACCCATTCTATGAAAAAATGCGTCCATTTCAAGTTTTAAGTCAAAGAAGACGAAAATATGATATTGAAGATATTTCTAAAGAAGTTCCTGTTTGTTTATTTGTATTTGATCTTTTAAAATTTGGAAATGACTCATATGTAGATAAAAGTTTTTTAGAAAGAAGGAGAAAACTTGAAGAAATTGTTAAAGAAAGAGATGAATTAAGGTTAGTTGAATCTGTTACTATACATACCACCGATGAATTACTCCATTTCTTTAATAAAGCGCGAGAAGAAGGAACAGAAGGAATAATGGCTAAATCAATTAAGGAGGATTCTATTTATCAAGCAGGAAATCGTGGTTATAAATGGCTAAAGTTAAAAAGCTTAGAGGGCGGAAAATTAAAAGATACTATCGATGTAGTACTGGTTGGCGCTTTTTATGGTAAGGGACGTAGAACAGGAGTGTATGGAACATATATCGGAGCTGTTTACAATCCTGAGACAGATAATTATATAGCTTTTACGCGTTTTTTTTCAGGTTTAACTGATGAGCTATCTGAATCTTTAACGAGAGAGATAGAAGAATATCTCTCAGAAAGAAAACCAAAAAATGTTATTTGTGAAGATACTCCTGATGTATGGCTAAATCCTGAAATAGTAATGGAAATAACTGGAGATGAGATAACAATTAGTGATAAATTTGCTACTTTGGGATATTCTATGAGATTTCCTGTTTTCTTAAGATTACGTCCAGAAAAAGCGCCAAAAGATATTACCACTATTTATGAGATTAAAGAATTATTTGAAACTCAATAAGTATTAAATTACTTATAAATTTTTAATCCTTTATTTTGTAAAATCTTAAGGGAAGCAGGAATTTTGCCAATATAGTTATTAAAGTTCAAATTGAGAACTTTTAGAGAGGAAAGGTTACCTATTGAAGAAGGAAGAGATTTTATCTTATTCCCCCATAAATTTAATATTTCTAAACTTGAAAGAGAATCTATCCATTCTGGAAGTGTTGTAAGATTATTCCAGCTAAGATCAAGCTCACGAATATATTTCAAATTTTTTAAAGATTCTGGTAAGCAAACTAATTGATTATTCCTTAAAATTAGAGTTTTTAGGGAATTTAATGAACCAATTTCGTCTGGAAGCTCTTTGAGATTATTATCATAGAGAATTAATTCTTCAAGCGACTTTAATTTACTAAAAACAGAAAAAGGAAGAGATATCTTGTTACCTCCTAATCCAAATATTTTTAAAGAATGAAGAGATGCAATCCATTCTGGAAACATTTTTATACTATTTAGACCCAACTCTAGCTTTTTTAATGATTTCAACCCTTCAACAAAATTAGGTAGATTAATTAATTGATTGCCATGTAGATCAAGAATTTCTAAATTGTTCAAGTTTTTTATTTCGATTGGAATTGTATTTAGGTTATTATGTCTTATATCTAAAATTTTTAAATGTTTTAATTTTCCTATAGTATGGGGGATCGTGGTAATCTTATTGTATTTTAAGTTTAAAGATTCTAAAGAATTTAAAGCCCCAATAGTATCAGGTAAATATCTGAGATTATTATTACTTAGATCTAAATATGTAAGATATTTTAAAGTTCCAATAGATTTAGGTATTCGTGTGATTCGATTAACTTTTAAATCTAACTTTTTGAGATACTTAAGAACTTTAATAAATTCAGGTAATTTTCTCAAAATTTTTAATCCGAATACGTTAGAATGTATACCTGATAAATCCAATGATGTGATTAAACCATTTTCTATTTTATAATTAATATCTTTAAATTGTTCTTTGAAATGCTTTATTATTATATAGTTATTTAATATTTCAGATAATTGTTTTACAGGGAATCTAAAGATTTCTTTAGTTTTAAATAAAGGATTTAGGCTTTTATTAACCTGAGAAATATCGATTTTTTTTATTTTGCTAATTAAAAATGATCTAACTTTCTCCTTATTTATTTCACCTAAAGTAGAAATTATTCCAATCAAACAGCTTATAGAGGATTCATGTTGGAAAGCCCATTTCATTAGTTTAAATGCATTTTCGATGAAATTTGATTTAATATATTTTATAGCGGCATTTCGAACTCGTTCATGGGAATCAGAAACTAAAAGATTTTCAAAAAGGATAAAAAGTTGTTGATCTTTTGAACCAATTTCATTTAAGATTTCAATACTTTCAATCCTTTGTTCAAGATCATCAGAATCATTAATTATTGCAATAATTTGATTTATTGCTAATTGTTTTTCCAAATTCCCATCTTTCATTTCTTTGTAAATGTATTCAGGGGATATTTTCATAAAAACCTGATTTACTATTTTATAATATTCTTGATATTGAGTAATAAATGATATTTATTTATAATTTCTAAAATGACTTTTGAGGGATAAAACATCTTAAAATCAGTTTAAGAACAGCATAATTTATATATTCCTCATCCAGTAGATTTTCAATCATTAATTTCTATATAAATAAAGTTATTTCTTCCATTCTATTTTGTGTTCTTTCATAGTTGATTAATATTTAATTATGAGATCTTTTTTTGTTTCTAATTCTTTTAAAAATGGGGGGAAATATTCAAACTTATTAAAATTTAAATCTAATATTTTTAGTTGAGATAAG
>JBHLNK010000174.1:0-2656 GCA_048941625.1 Promethearchaeota archaeon
ATACCGACAAATTTCCCTTTGATGAAGTATATTATAATGAATATTCAAACCATGTTTTCATTGAAGCCTATAATACTACGGATAACATATATTCTGAAATTCTTTATGACAAAAGAAAGGGTTTTAATTCTTATCAGAGAATGGAGATGGATGGAAATCTCATTGGTGTTTTTTATCATAAAAATATGACAATGATCAGAAATCAAATAGAAGCCGAAAATATTTCGCTATGTTCAGATATAGTCGGTAATAATGAGGTTTATATGAACTTTACCTTTATCCCTGACGAGAATTTTGAAATATATTGGGCAACTTTACCTGTGAATCCTTTAGTAGAAGAATTTGCATATGAAATACAAAACATGCCCTTATATCTTGACGTATATATTAATAATTCTATTTATATTGGGGCAGGTCCTATTAATGTAACATTGCACTATGATGATTCTCAATTAAGCGATGATATGGAACAATTTTTAGCTCCATATTATTTCCACCCTACAAATGAAGAATGGGAAAAAGTTTCTGAACAACAATTTATACTTGACACTGACGCTAATACAATGGTAGTTGTCGGAATAGAATTGTCTCCCTTACTCACTAATCCACAATACTTTGCTTTAGGAATAGAAGAATGGTCGTGGGGTGTGGATGTTGATGATCGTATAATGGGTCAAGCTGAAGCAATGGTTTATGAAATTGATACTGGAGATTATTTCACGGGATTTAAAGACTTCTTAATATTTAATATCACTACTATTGAAGATGTAACTAAAGAGTGGTCTGGAGAGCCACATCAAACCTTTTCTCAAGTGAATTTTACGTGGTTATATTATAATACTTCTTTAGGAAGTTTAGAATGGAATCCAAATGACCCTTACGGCGATCCTTCGATTATGATGGAGTTCTGTGCCAATGATAGTTCAGTTTTTCCACTAAAATTCGGAGATCAGAATCCCAACGCAATGGTACCATATATTTTACCATTAAGATATGGAAAATTAAATCTTACAATTCTAGCACCTGTATTAAATGAAACTTTTTTTGGTATGAACCCTAATTTACCAAAATGGGATCAAGTTATACCCAATGATATTGCTAATACTATCTATTTCTACAATTCGACATATGAATACTATCTAAATCTAGCATATTTCGAAAATGGAACGATAAAAAGTGTAGACGCCTTTTATCCTATTATAGATACATATTTATATAATTCAAGTTTTAATCGAGTCTTCGATTACAATCTTACCAGCAATGTAGAATGGTCCGTGAAGGCAGGAGATGATTTATATTTCGGGGATATGAATAAAGAAATAAAGTTTCATATAGTTGAAATTAATGAAACTTGTGTTGATATGTACAATATAAATGTTCTTCCTTATGTGAATTATCATACATTTTCAAATGTTTGGGCGGATGTTTTCTATTGGAATTCAACTCATGAATATTGGATGTATCAATATAGAAGTATAATTGGTGCAGCAAATAATATATATCCATTTGGTCCAGGTATGTATCATATGTATCATGAAGTTGAGCTCGTATGGCCATTTTTCTTAATGCCAACCGGAATTGATGAACAAGAAATGTATGATTATTTGAAAATATTGAGGGGGATAATGAAGATGGATACTCTTTCTGGAATAGGTGATAACTATATATATTTTACTAATAGCACTGGTCCAAATTACATTCACTTCGAGTGGGATAATTCAACAGGCGTAGTTAAGTTATTATACGGATTCATGACTAATCCCCTAGAAGACAAAGATGAATATATTGCGATATTCGCCAAGAATAGGGTAATTCTTCAATCGGGACTAAATAGTATTACTTTAGACAATTATTATATACCAGATATAACATTATCAATTAACATTACCACAAATTCATTAGGGTGTGAATTATACTATGCGATTCTAGATATTAATCCTACAAATGAATCTTTACCAGTAGGAACGCCAATATTTTATGGAGATCTGATGATTAATAATCATACTTTAGTGGAGGGTAATTTTACTATGGAAGTTCAACTTCCATTAACTATTGATCTTAACGATGTTAATCTTCATTTAAGCGGCTGGTATCCGTCGATGGGCGGTTGGCTAACTATGGATGCTGAAGATATGGATGAGATATTATATATTTATTCCATTAATACAGTACTAGCTATAATGTCCGGTGAGTATCCTTTCTGTTCAATAGGTGCGTGGTCATATACATCTAAAGCGCCTGGAGCTTTTATTTTGAATTCTACCGCTGAAGATCCTGATGATGATGGAGATTTCACTCTTAATTGGGGTAGTTCCTATCTAGCAACAAGTTACTCTGTATATGAACATACTAGTTTTATCAATAGTACAAATATAAGTTCAGCAACTCTTATAGCAACGGGTCTCACAGGTTATTCACTCGATCGAGAAGATTATATAGATGGAACGTATTTTTTCATAGTTGAGGCTATTAATGCTGAAGGAAGTACTCTATCGAATTGCATTCAAGTTGATGTTGAACTTCCAGGACCTCCAGGAGCTTTTACATTGACATCTAATGCGGGGACTCCCGATGATAATGGAGCTTTCACTCTTTCATGGGGAGCAGCTGCTGGGGCTGTGACTTATTCTATATATGAATATTCTAGATACATTAC
>JBHLNK010000020.1:0-43638 GCA_048941625.1 Promethearchaeota archaeon
TGGATAAGTTTTTCTCTCTTCGATTTTTTATTTTTGAGTTGACTTATTTCTTTTTTTTGCCTCATACTTTCTAATCTGGAGAATAATAACGGTGAGATATATGCTGCGTAAGTCTCTAATGAGGTTATATCTTCTTTTGTATAATCTGATCTTTTATTAGCAACTTCTAAGATCCCAATTATTTTTTTTCGATAAATTATTGGTACTACAATTACTCGATTCATTGGAATATGTCCTTCAGGTGGACTTAAAGGTTGATTAGAATATTTTGTTTTTCCTTCAACTAAAGCTTTAGCCCAGATTGCATTACTATTGACCCAATCTTCACGATAAAAAATAATATCTTTATTAGGTATTTGACATTTTTCCCATACATTCGTTGTCATTGAAGGACAAACGAGATCACCATTATCATCAATATAACCAAAAATACCATATTCACTGTTGATTGATGATAATATTATATCGAGCACTTGAGCATATACTTGATTATCTTCTAGTTCAGTAAAACTCTTGATAATTTTGTCTCTATTTTCAATACCTAATTTTGGGCACATATATACAAAATTGTTTAAATTTCTTTATTTTTCATATCGGATAATCTTTATGTTTTTTTTTTATTTAAAAAATGTTTATTCTATTTTTTATAAAGCATTTTATTATAAGATAGCTAAATAAAATATTGTCTAAGGATAAATTCGGGTATCTTTTCAATATCTCCATTCATATTTGATTACATTATAGTTTTTTATAATTTGTATTGTATTTTGAAGATCTTTCAAATAATTTGGTTTTAATTTGAATATAAAAAAGATAAAAAACTTTAAATATGAAAGCAAAATATTTTATTTTTAAAGATTTCAAAAAATTATTGAAAATTCAAAATTATTAAAATTTCTTGTGAAATCCAAAAGGAAGTGAGCTAATATGATCAGTGATAAAATAGGAATTGACGATATTGATTGTAAAATAATGGATCTCATTCAAAGAGAGCCAAATCTTACACATACTGAAATTGCCAATCATGTAAATCGAAGTCAACCAACAGTCGGTATGCGAATTAAAAAATTAGAAAGTTTGGGTGTTTTAAAATATCAAGCGGGAATTAATATTAAAGTGGCTGATCTTTGTTTTGCAAGGATAGAACTCCAAACTAATAATCCTAAGAAAGTTACTGAAATAGTAAAGAAATGTCCTTTTATGCTAAATGCATTCCGATTAAGTGGTGATTCAAATATGAGCATTTTAATAGTAGGATTGACCTTTAGAGGTCTTGATCATATTGTAAATCTGCATTTTCGAAATGATCCAGATATATATGAAGTCCATTTAGATATAATATCTGATATAGTGAATGATTTTGTATTACCAATAGATCTAAACCTTGAAGGTGGAGATATAACCTTAACAGAAAACTACTGTAAAAAATGTAGCTGTTTGAAATAAATCTAATCAATTATTTTTTAATCAATAGTTAATGCTTTTAGTTTACAAGCAGTAGTGCAGATATGGCATTTAACACACCTATCTTCACGATCCTTCACTACTATACATTTAGGTGTAGATTCTTTATTAATAACTTCATAAATTCCTCTAAAACAAGCCTGTTCACAGGAGAATTCTTTGCATTGTCTGCATTTAGATATATCAATATGATGGAATTTATAACTCTTCATAGTAACTTGATCAAATGCTTCACTCATTATGATTATTCAAATAAAAAACTCTTTTTATCTATTAAGGTTATATTCTATAACAAAATCTCTTAACTTTCCTAGGGAACTTAATTTTAATATAGCTTGAATCAAATGATAAAATTAAGCAAATGAATAATACTCAGATACCCCTTTTTGAAATTCCCAATCTTATGAAAGGAACATTCATCGCAAGACCAAATAGATTTATTGGAGAAATTAAATTTAATGGACAAGTAGAAACTGCTCACATACATGATCCGGGAAGGTTAAAAGAATTATTAATTAAAGATGCTGAGGTGTTATTTTCATATTCAAAAGGAAAATTGAAATATTACATTAAAGCTATTCGAACAGATGATGAATGGGTTCTTATTGATACTTCCTTACACTCAAAAATTGCTCAAAAAATTTTTGAAATATTACCAGAATTTTCAAAAGCAACGGAAATTAAAAGAGAGGTGAAAATCGGTAGAAGCAGGATAGATTTTCTTATTGATAAAATTCCATTAGAAGTAAAAGGTGTAACTTTAGTAAAAAATAGCATAGCACTTTTTCCTGACGCCCCTACCGAACGTGGAGCTAGACATGTAAGAGAGATCATTGAACATAGTGGTATCATCTTTTTCTTAATATTTCGAAAGGCAAAAAGTTTCAAACCGAATCTAGATATGGATCCTAAATTTTCGCACAATTTAAGTGAAGCTAGGAAAAGAGGGATTAAAATACTTACTGCTCAGATAAAATTTGATGGAAGGATGATTTATTATTGTCAGAGTGTTCCCTTAGCTGATTTTTAATATTTAATATGTCTAAAATTGAGATTTAATTTTTCTATCCTTTAGAATTTTATATCTAGAAGCAAAAAAAAAGCAAACTAATTTTTTATAAATAGATCCTAATATTTTATAAAATTCGAAAATTATACATAATTAGTTCAAAAAAAATATCACAAAATTATGATATCAGAAAAATTAAAGCTTGATGATATTGATAGGCAGATAATTTCCTTAGTTCAAGAAGATCCAAACTTAACACACACAGAAATAGCTGAAAAGATAAATCGCAGTCAACCAACTGTTGGTATGCGAATAAAAAAGCTTGAGAAAAATGGAATTCTACAATTCCAACCTGGTATAAATTTTAAAAAAGTTGAATTAAACCTTGCTACAGTTGAATTAAAATGCAAGAATCCTGATGAGATAATGGATATGGCAAAACATTGTCCTTTTATGTTAAATGGGTTTCGATTAAGCGGTGAACATAATGTTTGTATATTGCTAGCGAGTTCTAAATTACAAAAACTTGATAACATTGTTAATTACCATTTTCGAAATAATCCTGATATACTAAATGTTTCAATGGAAGTTGTTATAGACATCGCCAAGGATTTTATTTTACCAATTGATTTCGACTCCGAAGAACATGATCCTACGTTAGAAGATGGCTGCGGAGAAAAGTGTAAGGTTAAAATAGCTAAAGCTAAAGGTTTAATATAACATATTTAAATTGAAATTTGTTAAATATCAATCTTAAATATAATATCTCAATAATGAAATATATTTACAAGAAAAAAGGATTTAATTTTTTTATTCTTCTTCGGTTTCTTGAACAAATTTGAATTTTGGTAAATCTGCAGCCATATTACATCCAGGTCCACAATATCTGCCATCAAAATCCTCAATCTGAAAATCTATTGGAACTACAAAATTATGAATACTTTCAATTAAAATATTTGTTTTAACATTGATAACATTTTTATCTTTCCTAAAACAAAGATCAACAAGTTTTTCGATTGTTTGTAAATCTGAAGCTGCAATAAAACAGAGTAAATTAAACTCACCTGAGATTTTAAAAGCATGATTAATAAAAGGACAATTTTCAATTTTATCAACAATTTTATCAACATCTTTTGTAGAGATGTAAACAATCGCAACTTTAATATCCACTTTCTTAATATTGAATCCAACTTGTTTAGTTAGTAAATGTTTTCGTTCTAATTTAATGATCCGGGCTCCTACAGCTGGTTGAGATTTTTCAATTTCTGTAGCTATAGCAGAGTGAGTTATATCTGGGTCTCGTTCAATCATTTCGATGATTTTCTTATCATCATTATCAATTTCCAAGAGTTCATTAAATGATTTTTTCTTCATATCCATTTTATTTCATAACCTCTTATATTATTAAACTTAATTTTAATGAATTTAAATATTTATAAAGAGTCCAATTATAGAAATTAACTAGATATTGTCAATTTATTCTTTTTTATAAACTATAATACATTTGTAAAAAGATTAATTATAATTATTACTATAGCGAAACCTACCAAACCTATTAAAAATTTCAAAGGATCTCCTTTTTCTCTTTCAGGGATAACTTCTCTTACAATTACGTAAAGAATCACACCAGAGATGAAAGAATAGAAAATAAACAAAAGTTCTAAATTTACTGGAAAGATTGATTTAAGCACAAGCCCTATTATTATTCCAATTAAAGTAGAAGAGCTTAAAACGCACTTAGTAGTAACTTTTTCATCCAATATGATTTCTTCATAGATTTCTAAATCAGTAAAAATAAGATGTGCTTCTGATCGCTTAGTTATAACAGTTCTGAAGAATGCATAGATAAAAAATAAAATACCTCCTATTAATTCGATTGTTAATAATCCTACTAATATAATTCCTACAAGAAAATGATAAATATAATCAGTACTATATCTCAATCTCTTTAAATCTTTATTAATTCGATTTTGAATTTTGATTTTGTAGTTCTCTATATTTAATTTCATTTCTTCTTCTTGTTGGTTTAAAGAGGATAAGGTTCGAGAAATATCTCTTAATGCAGATTCATCTAATCTTTCATGCATTAATTCTTCAGTTAGAATTTGTTCCATATTACGTTCAACACTCTCAAGTACTTTTTCTTTATTAAGCAACTTTCGCATTTTTTTTTGCGTATTAGCTTCAACTTTTTGCAATATAAATTTTTCAGTGGCGTGAACAAAAGTAAATCCTATAAGAACGAAAAGATATTCAAACAAACTTAAATCAAAGGGAGCTTCTGGTAATCTTTCTGGTATTTCAGGAAGAACTATAAGAAAGAAATAGGATACAGAAATACCTGCGATAAATGATGCATGTAATTTAGCAATTTTGTGTTCAAAATAATCAGCAATAAAGAAAAAGATCCCAAAAGTAATTGAAACTATGATTACTATTAGATAAAAAGTCATTACTAATTCTATTATTTTAGAAATTTTTAAAGTTTCTAGAAATCGACTATAAATATTAAATTTTATATTAATTTTGATTAATCAGTCCTAAATTTAACATTAAAATTGGTGATATATAATTCAATTTTTAATTATTACATCTACTGAAGATGAAGCTTCAATGAATATTTATGATAAATTGTTGAACGCAGCTAAGGTCAACTTCGAAAAATTAGATTTTTTTTGGCATGAAAATCCGGTTTTTAAACTTAAAAGTGATTTAAAAGAAAGTGAAGTATATCTGGGTCAAACGAATAATCCACTTATTTTTTTAAGTGATTTAAAATTAAAAGAATCAAAATTTGAACCGGATTATCTTATTTTTGCTAGTCGCCATAGATCAGAAACAGCTAGACCCGCGTTTTTAGTGCATACAACGGGGAATTGGGATAAAAAAACTGAATTTGGGGGTGAACCTCAAGAATTGTCAAAAACAAGTGCATTACTTCATAAAGCTGGGTTTATCACCTTACTCGAAAAAGATATTCCTCTTACATTGAAAAATTTTTCGATTGATATTGAGGTGACGCATCACGGACCTACAAAATTAGATGAACCTTTAATATTCATCGAATTAGGGAGTAGCAAGGGAGAATGGAAAATAAAGGATGCTGGTGAGTTATTAGCTAGTTCAATAATCCAACTTGTTGATAGATTTATTGATTTCAAAAAGCAGAGTAACCAGGTTATCGTTTTAGGTTTTGGTGGCACTCACTATGCTCCTAATTTTCGAAGATTAATTATAGATAAAAAAATTGCAATGTCATTTATCTGCCCTAAATATTATATACAAGAATTAGATGAAGTTATGATTAGAAAAATGATTGATAATACAACAGAAAAGGTTGATTACTTTTTAATTGATTGGAAAGGAACTAATTCTGAAGATAAAAAACACTTAATCCCTCTCTTGGAACAATTCAATATTCCTATAAAGAAAACAAAAGAGATTTAAATTTGAAACTTTTAAACTATTTATTTTCTTCCTGGATTTTCTCATAGTATTTAATTAAATTCTTAAAAACATAATTAGTTGGAGAAAATCCTTGTGTAGCAGTTTTTAGGAGTATACTTTGAAGGAAATCATAATATTTTGTTTTCTTATCGAGAGTTACATTTAACTCTCTAATATTAAAGAAACTACGAAAGAATAATGTTGGCCAATCAACTATAGGTTGAAGAATTTGGCAATAATACTTTTTTCCTTCATTGGATAGCTCTAATTCTTTTTGTAATGTATATATGTAATTTTGACCTTTTTTCTCACTTCTAATAATTCCATCAGATTCAATTTCATTCATAAGGTTACGTATAGTATTTAAATCAACTTCTGTTATATTTAGTTTCTTTAAGCTATCTAAAACTTCAACATCCGTCTGACCTTTTAATTTAATTAATGTATAATTTCTAGCAATTGTGTTGTATTTTAATGGAACTGATTCGTGATCTAACTTATTATATTGGATCAAATTACCTAAAATCTCTTTAGCAATGAGATATTTAAGAATAAGTTGATCTCCTTTATTAAAATCGTTTTTAAATAAATCAGAATTAAAATATGAAGTATAAAAAGCTTGTAATAATGTTTTTACGCAATGAAAACCATCAAGAGTTGCTTGTTCAACATTTTTCAAGACTTTAATTCTATAGCTAATATCATCTATAAAATTTTTTTTATCAAGTGGTATTTGTCGAACTATGTGAGGTTTCTTATCTAATTGACCTAAATAATCCTCCCATTTTTTCTTGAGACGCGGAGATTGTGTTTTTACAATACTTGAGAGTTTATTTACAACTTCGCATAGTTTTTTAAGAAATTCGCTCTCTGAAACTTTAGTCATCTGTTTAGTACCCTAATCTCAAAAGCTAGTATTTTTTTTGAATATTAATTATATAATAATCTACCAATTTTTAAATCTTAAACTAAAAGAGTTTTGATTATGATTGATCAAATCTAAATAAAAAAAAAAATTTTTAATAAAGTTATTATTTTGCTATTTCTCAGTCTTGTTTTCTAAATTTTATGAATGAGATGATACAAAGTGATAGAACCACGCTATAAATGATCAATAAAACTGTAATAAAAAGGTCAAATTCATTTATACTAGCAATAAGAATTATAGCTCGAATACTTAATACAATACTTATTGAACTAAATACAGTACATATGATAGTTGGTGTTTTATATTTTCTTAATGCAATTTGAAGTATTCCTAGGACGGTATAAACTATTACGGCAATTATTGTTCCAAAGATCGTGAAGAGGACAGCAAAAATAACAATTATAATAGCTTCAAAGATACTTACTAGTTCAGTTGGATCAAGAAATAGAAAAGAATATATTGTTGCACCTCCTAAATCAAAAAAGAAGAAAAAAATCCGTAATACTGCAATACACAGACATAAAATACCCGTTATTATCCTTATTGTTTTGTTAACATTCATTTTATTGTCGCCCAATTTTCATGTGAAATTTTAAAATTATATATATATAGTTATGAGATATTAAATAAAATTATTCTAGTTTTTTATTAGTAAATTGCTTTTTAAAATTAGTAAGAAAAATGAAAATTGAGCATATAGCAGTAGGATATAATTCAGAAGAAGAAGCTGATAATTTTTTTATAAATTTACTGGAACTTGAAAAAATCAGATCTAAGTCAGTTCCTCCAGATTTAATGGAAAAATTCTTTAGTGTTAAAAAAGAGCAGAAATTTATAGTTTATGGAAAAGAGGATTCTAACTTCGAAGTGTTTATAACTAATGATAAGAGTAAGGCTAAGGATGTTTTTACTCATTCATGTTTGATAATAGAGAATCGTGATGAATTAGTGAATAGAGCATCTTCATTGGGATTTAAAGTAATTAAAATTCCAAGGAAAGATGGTAAGGGTTATTATCTATTTATTAGAGATTTATTTCACAATCTCTATGAAATAAAGGAAAAAATATAGATTGGTTATCCAAAACCATCTAAAATCTTTGAGCTTCTGATTATCTCCATATGATCAAAAGCCAATTTTAAGGAGGGTAATTCTATTAATGGGATAATTTCTAAAGACATAGCATCATCCTTTGCCTTTGGATTTTCATGTTTGGTTTTTGGTTCACATAGAAAAGCAACAGTGACTGTATGACCTCGGGGATCCCTTTTGGGATCAGAAAAAACACCAATAAGCTTTATAAGATTGACTTTAATATTAGTCTCTTCAAATGCTTCTCTGGTACAAGCTTCTTCTACGGTTTCTCCAATATCAACAAAACCTCCTGGTAATGCTAATACTCCTTGAAAGGGGGGATTCTTTCTACGAATTAAAACCAAATCTTTCTGTTGATTTAATAAGATGACCGCATCTACAGTAAGCAAAGGTGTTATAGGTTTAGGCATTATTTTATTCATCCCACACCTTGGAAGCTAGCAAGTGTTCAATTCTTGCTTTTCTTGGTCTAATAAATTCTGTGTGATTCTCTTTACGTTCTAATAGCAAGGTTTCTTCTAAATTGATTGAATTAACCATAAAAACTTCTAAATCACCCTCATTGAGATAAATATGATTAAAACTAGGTGAGTCATCTGCTCTTACCTTATTTGAAGCTGAAGTACCACTATAGAGAAAAGTAGTGCTTGAGGAATTTCTCCAAGACATTGTATAAGCGTGAGGTACATGGCGATGACCCATTAAGACTAAATCAATTTCAAATAATTGAGTAAATTCTATAATTTCTCCAGCATCTCTAACTGTTGTGAACTTTTGTCCTGACATTGGAATAGGAATTAAATGATGGTGTAAAGTAATTATTCGATTTTCCAAGTTTTTGCTAAATTGGCGACCTAACCAGTCTAATTGCTCGTCACCAATCATACCTTCAGCCATATCATCTTTAGCGGAGCAGAGACCCACGATAATCGTGTCTTTACCTTCAATGAGCAATCTTGATCTTCTAGGTCCTATAAGTTTCTCAAAAAATACTAATCCTGAATTCTTTGCATCATGATTACCAGGGACAGCTAGAAAATTTGTGATTTCTCTAATTCTATCGAAATAAGGAATTATGCCTTTAATTTGAACTACCCTGCCTTTATGAACGCAATCTCCAGAACATACAACAACATCAGGTTTAGTATCTTTAATATAATTAATTATATTTTCCATATAATCAGGTACAAATTCTGACCCAAAATGAAGGTCGCTAATATGAATTATATCAACCATAGTATTGCACCATTAATAAGAGAAAAAATTCTAAGAGAGATTTTCTATAATTATAAATTTATTAATAAGCACTTAATTTAAAAGGTTTTTGATGAGTAAAAAATCTTCAAATAAAATTGATTAAATATATTTTCAAAAAAAAATTATGTTAATGTTTCTAAACTAATCGAATGACTTAAAATTTCGAGTTTTTGTTGAGATTTACGCTTTTTTGCTAATGAGATAAGAGTTTTCTTATTATTACAATCAAAACAAATACCATTAACATTTATATACCGTAATTCTCTACACTGTTGACATTTAAACTCTTTATATACTGGTTTCATAATGTTTCTCATCTTAAATTTAGAATTTTAAAATATTCATTCAATATGATTTAATCTAGTTATTTTACTAATATCCTGATTGATCAAATAAAGAATTTTGTCAATGGATTTTTCGAGAGGTGTTAGAGCAACCTCTTTTTTCAATTTAATATATTCGTTCTTTTGATCTTCTAGGTTCAATAATATCTGATTAAACATATCTTAACTAATATATAGTTTTGTTTTTTTTCTTACTTAATAATAAGAAATTTGATGTTTTAAGTTCTGTCGTTATATTATATAATGTCTATATAGACTATATAGAAAAAAAATGGTTTAAATTCAGATTTATCTATGAGATTATTATTATTTCTCATTAGATATCTTCTTAATATATTTATTAAAACTTATTTCAAAACGATTTACAACAATATTAGTTTTTCCTTGTTCGCTGCTTATGAACCCAGATACATATGTATCCTTTCCTCCTCCCTTAAATTCATAATCTTGAAATTCTTCTCTAACAAACTTACTCAAACTTATATTATATTTTTCAGCGATTTTTGAAGACATCATTCCAACTATAAACGTCCCTTTTCCAACATCATCAAATAACCAACTAATAGAATTATCTAGATATTTTTGAATATTTGAGTTTATATTATTTAAATCACTTTGAGAGATACTACTAAAAGTATGATAAATCAATGTAAAAGGATGATGTATTTCAGTTTTTTTATACAAACTATCAGCAAAAGTTTTACTTAGATAGACACTCATATCTTTCTGGCTTAACTTGTTTTTAGCTTCTTCCCATTCCTCTAATAATTTTTGAATTTTAGAAGGGACATCATTCTTTTTAGTTCCGAGAATTTGGGAGAGTGCTGATAATACATCTCCTTCAATTGTTTCATTAGAGGTCAATTGTAAATCCTTTTCATCTAACTTACCTGTTTTCAGTGCCTTATTTACATTTTTCCATTTTTCGAGTAACTCTTTCACACGTCCAACAAGTTGATTACGTTCAGCATTTAGAAGACTCTTTAAGACTTTAAGAATCTCTTTATGTTTTTCCCTTAACTTATTTGTTGCTTCCCCGGCTACAAAGGTTAATCTGACAATGCCATCTTGTATTTTTTGTGATTTGGTAATATGTATATAACCTGTTTCTGAAGTATTATTCAAGTGGGTACCACCACAAGCTTCAACATCCACACCGGGAATCTCCACTATTCTTAAATATTTTCCAGGTACTGCCCCTCCTTGATATATAGTCATTCCGTATTTTTTTTCTGCTTCTGAGCGTTGAATAAAACTAAGATTAAGGTCGATTCCTTTTGCTACTATTTCGTTCGCTTTTCTTTCAATTTCTAGTAATTTTTCTCTAGGAATTGACTCATAATGAGTTATGTCTAAGTGAGAATTTTTTAAGGTTTTTTTTGCCCCAGCTTGATTTATATGAGTTCCTAATATATCTCGTGCGGCAGCATTTACTATATGAGTAGCTGTATGATGCTGAGATAGTTGAACACGCCAATCCTTATCCACTTCAACTTTAACAATATCTCCTTCTTTAAATTTAGGAGCATTGTCTAAAACATGAATTGTGTAATTGCCTTGTTTAAAGGCATCAGAAAACCTTTGTCCGTTTATAGTACCTATATCATGTAATTGACCTCCTGAAGTAGGATATGTAACAGTTTTATCCAAAACAACCATATTATTGATTATTTTAAGAACTCTGGCTTCGTTTGAGGTTTTAGTATAATCGTAATAATAAAGAGATTCCGTTTCAGGTAATCCATCTAAATTTAATTCAATTTGTTTTTCTGTGGCATGTTCTTGTTCAGATTTTTCATGGCTTTCAACTACTTTGTTATAGAAATCATCAGGGATTTTTACCTTTAATCCATATTTTTTAGCTGTTACTTTTACCATATCGGGACTTATCCCATTAGAATCATATAACTCAATTAACGTATCAGTTGTAATTTCACCTTTCTTCATTATTTTTTCTAAAATTTTACCAGCTTTTTTCTTGGTAGCATAAAATTTATCTTTTTCAACATTTAAAATTTCGTGGATTTCATCCAAATGCTCTGAAACTTCAGGAAAAATATCTTTCAGTTCTTCAGCATGCCATTTACACACATCTGAAATGTCTATATCCCAATCAAATTTATCAATAAAACTTATCGCTCTCCGAAATATCACTCTTAAATTATATCCACCTCCGACATTTGAGGGAAGTTTTCCATCATTTATAGCAAAAAGTAAACTACGTGCGTGCTCAGCAATAGAATAAAGCGCTGTCATTGGTAAAATTTTTTGTTTTAATTCCTTTAACCCGATATTTAATTCTTTAGCGACACAATTCCAAGCTTCATCTATATCATCTACTTCATCCACGTTAAGATAAGCGGAAAATTGTGAAAATCGATTATATAAATCTAAATCTAAATCAATTTTAGTGATTTCCCTTAATTTAGATAAGACATAAGGAAAGATAGCCTCGTACATATTAGGAGTCCCTTGAGAGAACCATGCTACTCGTTCTTGACCTAATCCCATATCAAGGACTTTAAGTTGTAATTCTCTTGGTCCATCAGGTGTTTGTTCAAACATAGTATAAACTTGATTGAATAATTCAACACCTCTACTAAAGAATTCAAGACTACAACCAAAAGATCCTCCACCTGCCCACGAATCTTCATGTATAGTTATTTCTTCTTTTGCTAATCCCACGCCTTCATGAATAAAATCATGTATATCCATGAAAAGTTCACCTTGATTCCATTCTTCGGGTGGTACAAATGTGTGTTGTCCTATCATTGTAAAGCCAGAAGCATGTGATCCTGTGAGTCCTACATTTTCAATATCATTAAATCTTAAACAGAACTGAGGTATAATCAGTTTCTTTGCAGGAGGTTCAACTTCACCTGTAATAACATAAGGTTGAAATGCTGAAATTGATGCTATCGTGAATTCCGATGTAGGATTCCATCTAGCCACACAAGGGTATCTTTTAATAGGTCTATATCCTCTTGGTTCAAGAATCTCAACAATTTTTTCCCAAACTCCTATATAAGACAGTTTCACTTTAATGGGATTATTTTCAGTGACTTGGAATCCTCCTGAACAAATAGGGTCTCCGCAAACAACTCTTTCTTTTAGCACAGTCCAGAAGTAAGTGTTACAGTGCTCACATTGTTTTCTTATATAACTTAGTTGTTTCAATTCCTTAGTAGGAAAATATTTATCAGGATCCTTTGAAGCAACTTTTTTGAATACCTTTTTTAATTCTTTATCACTGTGAGCATTCTTTAGTTCAATTATTTCTTTTTCTGAGAGCAATTTAATCAATTATGATAATCAAATTAATAAAATTATGATTCTTCTATAATAATTTCATTTAACATTTTGTTTCTTAACAATTTTACTATACTTTTTCTTAGATAAGTTTCTATAAAAAAAAATTATAAATAAAATGTGATATCATATTTTTAAAGGGAAATTTGGTTATTAAAGAATATAATTAAATTAAAGTGTCAAAAATATGACTAAAATCAAACGTGATTTAGATGATTTATTGAAACGATATAAAGAATTGGAATTTATAATAAATAAAAGCCCTATTGTTGTATTTCTTTGGAAAAATGAAGCTGATTGGCCAGTGGAGTTTGTTTCTGAAAATATTACGCAATTTGGATACACCAAAGATGAATTTCTCTCAGGTAGAATTAAATATTCTGATATAATTTATCAAGAGGATTTAGAACGAGTTGCAAAAGAAGTAGCGACCTATAGTGAAAGTGATTTAACAGAATTTACTCAAGAATATAGAATTTTTAGTAAATCCAAGGATATTTTGTGGGTTGATGATAGAACTTTTATAAGAAGAAATGATAAAGGTGTTATCACACATTTCCAAGGTATTATCCTAGATATAACAGAAAAGAAACAGATTCATGAACAGTTGGAACTTTCAAAGCAAAGACTTATAGATTCTGAAATAAAATATCGAACCCTCTTTGAACAAGCAGAAGATGCAATTTGTCTTCTTGACCCTGAAAGTGGTGAATTTCTCGAATTTAACAGGAAAGCTTATGAACAGCTTGGTTATACTTTACAGGAATTTAAACAGTTAAAAATAGCTGATTTTGAGGTTATTGAATCAGCTAAAGAAGTTCAAGAACATTCTAAAAAAATTTTAGACTTAGGTTTTGATAAATTTGAAACAAAACATCGAACTAAATCAGGTGAAGTTAGAGATGTTTATGTAAGTAGTAAAAGAATTGAGATGCAAGGAAAAACATATATTCTCGTAGTTTATAAAGATATTACTGAGCAAAGACTTTCAGAGAAAAAATTAAAAGATTCTGAAGAAAAATTCAGGCAAATCTCTGAACAATTGTTAGTTTCAATTGGCATCTTGCAAAATAATAAGGTTATCTATGTAAATAAAAAATTATGTGAGATGTTTGGGTATAGTTATGAAGAATTAATTAACTGGACTTTTGAGGACTTCCACAAAGTAATTCATCCCGATTTTATGGAAGAAGAAATGAAATTGATAAATCAAATTATTCAGGATCCTGCTCAGCAAGAAATACATTTTCGCTCTAAGGCTATAAAAAAATCAGGAGAAGCAATTTGGGCAGAAAATTTATTTAAAAAAATTATGTATAATGATTGTCCTGCACTTCTAGGGATGTTTATTGATATTACCGAAAAAGTTGAATTTGAATATGCATTAAAGTTGACTCAATTTGCAATAGACCATAGTGTTGACCCTGCTTTTTGGATGGATGATCAATTCCAAATTATTTATGTAAATGAGGCTTTATGTAAATCTTTAGAATATACACGTGAGGAATTACTTAGTATGAAAGGTTCGGATCTTAATCCAACTTATCCTAAAGAAGCTTGGAGGCCTACATGGGAAAAAATTAAAGAAAAAGGATCTGTCGTTATAGAAACTTATCATCAAAAGAAGAATGGGGTATTATTACCTGTGGAAGTATATATAAGTTATTTACATTATGATAATAAAGAATATAACTGTGCTTTTGCTCATGATATTAGCGATCGTAAAAGATCTGAAAGGAAACTTAAAGAATCAGAAGAAAAATACCGGGAAGCATTCTATCGGGAGAATTTTTATAAAGATCTTTTTACACATGATATGAGAAATATACTACAAGCTATTAATACCTCATTTGAGTTATATGAACATAATTTAAAAAGTAAAATGGGAGTGATACAAAGCGATGAGTTCTTTGAAATTATCCCTTTTCAAATAAATAGAGCAACTCATTTAATTAACAATATTAAAGAGTTTTCCGAATTAGATACTTTTGAGCAATCGTTAACTATGATAAATATTTATCAAGTAGTTCAGCAGAATATTTACAACATCCAAAGTTTATCAAAAAATAAACGAGTTTCAATCAAAATTGAACCAAAAAATCAAATAAATTATCTAATTCTAGGTAATGAGCTTTTAAATGAAGCAATTGAAAATATCTTACTAAATTCAATTATCCATAATGATAATGAAGAAATACGTATCTCAATTAGAATACTAAAAGTTTTAAGAGAACAAAAACCATATATCAAAGTTGAATTTTCTGACAATGGGAGAGGAATTGAAGACTCAAGAAAAAGAATAATTTTCAATCGTGCTTATAATCAGGATAAATCAACAATAGGAATGGGATTAGGCTTATCCCTTGTTAGAATGATTATAGAGAAGCTAGATGGGTTTGTATGGGTAGAAGATAGAGTTCTTGATGACTATGAGCAAGGATCCAAATTCATTATTTTACTTCCTGAGGTGGATTAAATTATCCCAAATGTGTTCATTGTTGAAGATGATCTAAACATTATAAAATTATATAAGAATGCATTAGAAATGTTTGGACACACTGTGATAGATTGTGCATTTAATGGAAATGATGCAATTTTAAAATTTAAGAATTTTAATATTAAACCTGATATAATTATAATGGATCATCGAATGCCTTTTAAAAATGGAATTGAAACAATGAAAGAAATTTTAGAAATAGATCCTAATATAAAAATTATTTTTGCAAGTGCAGATAACCAGATTAAAAACTTAGCATTGGAATCAGGAGCCTTAATTTTCCAAGAAAAACCTTTTTCTATAATAAAATTAAGAGATAATATTACTAACGCTTTAAATTCGAAAAGTAATACATAATTTTTTGAGAGCAATAAGAATTATAAAACTTTTCTAAGCAAAAGATAAAGCTTTTTAAAAATTGATTTTAAATTTACTTACAAAAAATTCTAATTTAGAATTTTAAGTTGAGGCAGAAACCAAATGGCTCATATTTTAGTTACTGGCTGGACTCCCCAGAACAAAGGAAATGAAATGATAAAAGTTTATAACGCCAAAGATAAACCAGCATACCCAGATTTTATAAAAAAAGTACAACATTGGATAGCAATGTCAATAGAGGGTATGATTAAAACTTATGCGGTATACGAGTGCCCAGATGATAAGGTAATAGAAGGATTGAAAGCAATTGGTCGAAGATACAGTTTATATGCCACAGTAGAGGGTTATAAATATTATCCTGAAGTACTATTCAATGCTCAAGATATTATAAAAATGTTTCTTTAATTTTAATTAATAATTTTTTTTTATATTCCTAACACTTTAAGGTTTGAATACTGCCTTATTCAAAGTTTTTAGTATTTTGTTAATCATATATTTCTTTTAAATTCCTTTTATTATTAGAATAGAGAGGTCTAAGTTGCGAGTTTACCATTGTGATACTTTTTAAAATAGAAACCATTTCATTTTATTGAATGAATTTAGCTGCAATAGTATTAAACTTGGTTTTATTTGCCATTTTGATGGCTTTTTTTTCTCAAGATAAATTTGATTATTTTCCTATTGCATTAATTATTGGAACGATCTCTGTAGTCTCAATGCTACTACTTGGTCTCCAAGAGGGGGAAATTCTGGGATTTATTAATTTTAGCACCTTAATTTTCATATTTGCGATGCAAATAATTATATTTTTTGCTACTGAGGACCGTGTTTTGGAATATTTGGCGATAAAACTGATTCATATAACGAAAGGTAATAATCGATTATTTTTCTACATGATTTGTCTTTTTACAGCTATAATTGTTGCATTTATTGAGGATTTAACCCTCTCACTAATACTCGTACCATTGATCTATAGAACTTGTCGAATTTTGAATATACGGGCTGGCACTTATATGATGGGAATGACAATCACCATTAATATTGGTGCAATACTTACCCCAGTTTCGAGTCTAAAGAATTTGATTATTGGAAAGGAATTTGGGTGGGGATTTGGTGAATATTTAGCTAATATGGGTATTCTCTTTTTGATTGTTTTAATATCTACTATTTTTTTATTAGATTATTTTATTTTAAAGAAAGAAGAGAAACCCACTGAAAGAAATAAGAAAATTTTATTTTCAATGCTAGATCCAGGAATTGTAATTGAGAATAAAAAATATTTTATATCAACTATAGTTATTATTATAGCTACTTTTGTTTTCATGTTCATAGGTTTTGAACCTGCAATTGTTACAATCATATCTGCTGCTATTCTCCTTCTTACACACTACAAAAAATTTAGTTTCTCAGATATAAAGAATGAAATTGCATGGAAGATCATTATTATTTTCGCAATTTTATTTATACTTTCAAATTCTTTAAAAACATTTGGTTTTTCAGATTTGATCTCATCAGGAATTGTGAATTTATCGAATAATAACATATATCTAGCAGTTTTAATCACCTTAGGTATTTCTACTCTATTATCAGCATTTCTCGCAGGCACACCAGTTACAATCATGCTTCTCCCAATTTTTTCAACACTCATAGATCAAGGTTTCTTTCCTAATCCTATTATCATTGCTTTTATAAGTGGTGTGAACATGGCAGGCAATTTTCTACCACAAGGCTCTGCTTGTGATTTGCTTACATTGTCCTTAGCAAAAAAATATAAAGTACCAAATTTAGATTATAGGCGATTACTTAAGAATGGAGCTTTTTTCGCAATGATGCACCTCATAATAACTTTAGGTTATACTATGTTATATACATTAATTTTGGCCTAGAATTTTTTATCTAAAAGAGTTCTCCTTCTTATAAATCCAAGATTTGCAGTCTAGAATATCCTTTGTTGATAAAAGAGTAATCTAAGAGCTCAATTCTTTCAGGGATTATTTTTAGAATCATTTTTCTTTTCCCTCGAACAACTTTTTGAGCTTTCTCAAAATCCTTATCTCCTTCTTTTAAAAATATCAACTTTTCAGAACCAGAAGCGGTAATTTGCATACCTTGTATTTTACCCTCAGACATAGGTGTATATATACCAATACTAATACTCGGATTTTCTTCAATATTTTTAACTTTCCTTCCTGGAGCAGGTCCTACATATATATTAAAACTATCCTTCTCTGTATAAAAATCCATTGGGGTTGCACGTGGGATATTATTACTACAAGTACAGAGCACCAAAACCTTCCTTTCGTCCAAAAATTTCCGGATTTCATCCATAAGTTCTTCTACAGGCATCTTTTTAGGATTCATTGTTAAATTTACCTAATAATATAATTTTAAATATAATCATAAATGCAATATTTCATTAATTAATCATTTTATCTTTTTTTAATCCCAAAAAGAATCTTCATATATTTGATCAATAGCAATGTTAACTTCTAAATTTAATACATCTCCTCTTCTCCCATTGGACATGATAACAGCTCCATTTCCAGTTAAAGTGTTTCCTTTAATCACACTGTTCATTCCAGGTAAATTCTGGCCCATATTAACGAAATTTAAGCTTTCTTCCTTTTCTATAAGAAATATCCCAAGTCCTTGACCAGTGAAGCCAAAAAATTTAGACGGATCTAAGGCAACTACAGATGTCAGCATCATTTTAACATTTGTTGGAGATAGAACTCGATTTGATTTTCCTTGATATCCACTCATTAATTCAACTGTGAATTTCGCGAGATCTAAAGGAGTAGATAAGAGCCCTCCTTGAGCTAACGCTGTAGGATGCAACCCCGTTTCTTTAGGTCCACCATTATAATCATGAGGAATTGCTAATGAATTTTTGATTTCTACAGAAGGATAGTTAAAAGTACTATTATTCATTTCTAATGGTTCAAATACAACCTCTCTCATTATTTCAGGAAATTTTTTTCCTGAAATATCTTCAAGTAATTTTTGTATAATTAGAAAGCCATGATTTGAATATTGATGATTTGTTCCAGGTGAAAAAATGACCTCTACTGGATCATTTAATGCGGGAGACTCCCCATTTAAAACCTGTTCAAGAGTAGGTATGAAATTGTCTTTATAACTGAACATACTATCAGGTAAATTAATTCCTGAAGTATGTGTTAAAAGGTGTTTAAGAGTAACCTTTTTTTCTTTTGTAAATTTATTTTCTGGGAGTTTCCAAGATTTTAGAATGCTATTTATGTCTTCGTCTAAATCGAGCATTCCTTTCTCAAAAAAATGTAAAACAGCCATTGCAGTGAGGGATTTCGAGATTGACCCTGCTTCAAAAATTGTATCTATTGATACATTTTCATTTTTTCTTACATCCTTTATACCGTAACTCTTAACCCATTCTATTTCATAATTCGAGATTATAGCTATGCTAATACCCGGAACTTTATAATCTTCCATCTGATGCATTAAATTTTGCTTTTCCTCGAAATTAAAGCTAATTTGATAATTATCAAATTTCACTCGAGGTAATCCATTTTCAATTCTTTTAATTTTATCTTTAACAATTTTTTCATTTTTACTAAAAATTTTAAGTGTTTTATCATCTGAGTTTATCCTACTTCTCATAATCAAGACATTAATAGTATGAGATTTAAAGATTATTAGAGATAACCAGATTAATTTTAATAATTAAACAAAAACTAATATTTTATTTAATTTTGGCTTTAAAAACCAACGATACTAGTTGGTGTAAAATCAATATCAGAATCTACAGCGGCTCTTACATATGGTGAAACAGGACCATTTGCCAGGACCATTATTTTTATTTTTGATCCCATATCTGGTTTATTTTGAACACCAAACTTTAATTGAGCTTCTTCAGGAATCTCATTAGAGATAGTAGAAACTACTTTGTCAACTTTAGAGAGTGTTAAAGTATGATCACCTGTAACTGATACTAAGCATCTATTAACTTGGCTAGGATCCGGTTTTAAAAGAGGATTATTGAGTGCTAACTTTGCTTTTTCAATTAAATCTGCTTCTTCTCCTAAACATTCAGCTATACCAACTAATCCAGAGGGATATCTTTTATTTGGATTTTCCAATAGAGTTTTCTTTACATCAGCGAAATCTATATTAACTAAACCACAATTATTAATTAAATTGACAACTTCTCCAATGTTCCTTATTAGAATTTCATCCATTATCTTAAAGCCAGTTATCATAGGAATTTTTCCAACAATTCCAAGCAAATTATCATTTGGGATCGGTATTAGGAAATCAGAATATTTAGCAAGATTTTTTAAACCAATTTGAGCTCTAGTGGAGCGCTGTTTACCTTCAGAAGTGAATGGAAGAGAACAAAAAGTAACAACTATGGCATCATTTTTCTTTGCTTCTTCAGCAATAATAGGGGCAGCCCCTGTTCCTGTGCCTCCTCCTAATCCACATGTAAGAAAAATTATATCAGCATTTAATGTTTGAGATAACCTTTCGCGATCTTCTTCTGCTGCTTTTGCTCCAATTTTGGGATCATTTCCAGAACCAAGACCATTACACTGCTCTTTTCCAATTAAAATCTTTTGTTTTGAGCTTGAATAATATAGATCATGAGCATCAGTATTAACATTTATAGTTTCTGCATGGTTAATACCCATATCCTCTAATCGTGAAACAGTATTATTTCCAGCCCCACCTACCCCGACTACATATGTTTTAATCTTCAAAACTTTTAATAAATCTGCTAGAAATTTATCATCATCACAATTTGGGTTAGAATTAGGATTTTGGTTGCTTTTTGCTATTTCATTGAACCTTTCTCTTACGGATGATCTCTTTTTAGCTAAATCAACTAAATCAAAAATGTCATCGCTCATTTGTTTCTATCACAAAAATTGATTTATCTGTATTATAATACGAGAAAGATATCAGTATAATATATGAAAGTAATATGAAGATAATACCAGAGAACTATTTACTATGGATTTTTAGAATCCGGTTTAATATTTGTCAATTAACAAAAAGCTCGCTAAATTTTTTTTTTCGTTCGAAAAAGACGAAAAAGCATTATAGAGAATAAATTTATAAGGCTAAATTTACATGAATATCATGCTCGAGGGTATAAAATATGGAAATTGATAATACTAAAAAGAACATCGATAAAACTGTCGATGTACCACAAGACAGCGATCTAATTCAAGTAAGAGCAATTATAAGCTGTTCTAATTGTGGTTATAAAAAGAAATTCAGAAATCAATTTCCTCGCAAAGATCTTGAATTACTCACTGTGGCTGTTAAAGTTTTTGAATTTATAACCTGCAACACTTGTGGAGATCTTATAAAACTGGATTTAGAATTCAACATTTAAAGAATTCATAAATTAAATTGAATGTTTGTTATAAATTTATAGATTCAATATATTTGAATGAAGTTAAATACTGATTTTAAAAATTTTTTCTAATTCTAAATATCAAATCTAATTTGACCATATGTACCTCCTCCACCAGGAGTATACTCAATCTCATTATTTCTAATAGCATTTATGATTAAGGCTATGTTATTATTAAAATCCCCAATCTTAGTAAGAGGAATATTGATTAATACTTCAAATTCAGTTCCAAGATTATTTACTATTTTATTGTAGTCATTTAGAACAGCTTTACTAGTTTTACTTTTAATTCCTTTCACAGCTTGAATAATATCAATTAATGGTACGGCATTGAAATATGGAGGTCTATGATCTGGATGTTTAGGTTCTTTAGAAGAAGAAATCTTTTCAATTCTTTCACTTACACCCAATTTAACCTTAAAATTTTTATTAGTTTGTTCCTTGCAAGCAGGACAGTTCATTTTATTTTTAGATACTTGTTCTAAATAGTCTAATCTTGAGATAAGAGGATCACTAGAGTAATAAATAATAAAATTATCTGTAATTGAAAATTGGTTGAAAATTGTATTTCTTTGTTTTTTTGCTTCCTTAAATAAAACCCTTCTCCTGCATTTATTACAAAACATATTATAGTATTTACCAAGTTTAGGATGCAGGCCTACATTAAGAGTTATCTTTCTTCCATTTTTTCTCTGTAAAGCTAATAAAATTTCACTAAAAGAAGGATTTTCAATCTCAAATTTGTTAAACTCTCTTCCTAATGAACGAGGGTCTTGTGAATGTGCATCACTATTACTTAGAAATGTAATATTTTTTAGTGATTCCAATCGATCTGCTAGATCGGTATTAGCAGAAAGACCTAATTCAATAAAATCTACATATTTGGTTGCACTTTCATAGCAATCTACAAGAGTATCGAACTTCCCTTGTCGAAAGATCGCTTTAAAAGGTGTAAATGCATGTGCTGGACCTATAATCCCCCCAGAGTCAACTATTTTTTCAACCAATGCAGGCGGAGATAAATTTACACGAGGTCTTCCACCCCATTCCCCAAAAATATTTTTAGAAAATGATTTTAATTTGTTTTGGATTTCCTTAACTGAATCAAAATCAGGAAACAACACAACATGATGAATACTCTCTAAATCTTCTATCTCTGTTTGAAGAATAAAAGAAATATCTTTATATGAGTAAGAACTATCCTGCTTCTTTTCTAAATTATTCTTCATGTATTCAAACCATTCTGGTTGTAGAATATCACCAGTTCCAATTATATCTAAGCCTTTCTTCTTACATGTTTCCACCATCGTATCTAAATTCAATGATTTTGATACTGCAATTGAATGAGGGCTATGAATGTGAAGATCAGCATTAAAATAATCCATGAATTAGTAAAGATTTTACTAGAATAAAAATATTTTAATAATAGGTTAATTATTTTAATTCATTTTAAAAGTAGCATTTTATCTTTGGTTTGATCAGTCAATAATATTCGATAATATTCAGTTGTATTTTTAAAATTGACTTTTTCTAATTTTCCTTCTACTAATATTTTCTCTCCTTTGACAGCTTGTTCACAAAAGCGTCCTCTAAATGAGTTAATTTCTTTTATGTCTTTAATGTTGATATATTTTGTTTTACCACTATAATTGATAATTTTTCGAGGATTTATTTTATATGAACATGGGGTGAAAATTGCATCTGTTGAGTCTATTATGTCTGCTTTAAGTATAATTCTCCCATAATTTTTATAGCTATAATCATAAAAATTTCCCTGCCAATCATCTGGACTTTTTATATACCTTATGAAAAAATCAAAATTCTCAAACTTCCCTTGATGTAACTTCCTCTTTTCAATTTTTAAAAAATCTTTATAATGAATTCCAGAACCGCCAACTCTCCACTTATAATGAGCCTTATATTCATCTTCATTATACTTTCGGAGATTATTAACTGATTCAAGCATATTTCTTAATTTTGCTTGGAATTTCATACTATTTTCAGACCCATATATTATTATATCGATATCAGAAGATCGACTATTTAATCCAATCATTATTGATCCTGTGATTCCTATAGCATTTTCGGTTATATCTCCTTTTTCGATAAATAGATCACATAGATCTTTTGAATTTTTCTCTAATTTTGAAAGATTATTATATTCTCCTAATTTTTTATAAAAAGCTCTTGGTGTATAGATTTTTTTAATATTATTATTTCTCACTCCTTGCACTTCTAAATCAAGTTGTTTTAAAAATAGAAGGTATTTAGGATATTTCTCTCTCAAAATAGTATATCTTTCGCTTAAATCATATACTTTTTTAAAAAGGATATTTTTTTTCACTCGGTCTCCGTCAGGATGAGGAAAAAATCTTAAAAAGCAGATCTTAAAATTATTTGGATGGTGAATTCCTTTTACATCAAAAATTAATTTATCTTTTTTTGTTTCAATATAATCTCCTTCAATCCCCTCAATAGAATTCATAAAATTCATAATATGATTAATTAATATTTGGAAGGAGTTTTAGATCTTATTTGTGTTGGGGTTTTACTTTTAATAGAAGGAGTTTTCTTTTTAATCCTCTTTAGTTCTCTTTCAAAATCTCTTTTTTCATCAAAAAACCGTCGTTTATCTTTTTCTAACTTTTCTCTTTCACGTTTGATGATATTTTTTTCTCCTTCCAAATTTGCCTTTTGTTTTTCTAATTGTCTGTATTCATTATTTAATCTTGTAAATTTTTCTTCTAAATTTGGAATTTTACGATTCAATGAATGATATTTACTTTCTAGTGCTGGAACTTTTCTTTCTAACTCGTTCAATCTTGCTTCCTGCTGGCGTTTCTTCCTTTCTAAGTCTTTTACATCGTTCTCGGCTTTTTCTCGATATTTCTTTAAGTCTGTCATTTTTTTATCAATTTCACGAGCTTTAAGATCTAAATCTTGTTTCTTATATCTTGTTTTTTCTCTTTCTTCTTTTAATTTTTTTTTGGCATCAGATATTCTATTTTTCTCATCCGTAATTTCTCTCTTCAAATTATTATTTTCTTTAGTTAAAAGATCTCTTTCATTAGTTAAATCCTTAATTTCATTTCTTAAATCCATCAACTTATTTTCTAAGTCATTTATAGTTCTTTCTAAGGCATTTTCTCTTCTTTCCATACCGGGAATTTTAGTTTTAATTTCCTTTACGCGTTTTTCAGTCCTTTCTTTTTCCCATTCTAATTTTTTCTTTTGATCTGCAATATCATTCCTTAATTTTTCTAGTGTTTCTTTAAATCTTTCTAATTCGGCATTTTTTTCATCCAATTCTTCACTCTTGCGTCGAAGGTTCTCCCTAAATTGTCGATCTCTCATAATTAATTCGTTTTTTTGACGTTCAATTTCTTTATTTGTATTTTCTAATTCATTTTTTAGTCTTTCTCTCTGATCAAGAAGATGCTTGATTTTAAGTTCCTTTTCTTTTCTTTTACGTTCGAGTTCTTCAACATTTTCTTTATAATTCTCAATTTGGTTGATAATTTTTTCCCATTCATTCCTTTCTTTGTCTAATTTGATTCGTTCTTGCTTAATTTTTTTAAGTAATTTTTTATCTGGAATTTCCTCTAATTCCTCATCAGGTGTTTTTTCTCGGATTTGATATTTAGGGATAGGTCTGTCATTCATAATGATTCATTTTTTTCTAATTATTATATTAATTTCATATTAATTCAGACTCTAAAGTGTTTGTATAGTCAGAATTTTGCACATGTTAAATCTATTTATATAACTTAATTTCTATTATTTTAATATAATTATAGCAAAAAAACCCTATGAAGTATTGTTAAAATAATAAATATTATAATGTTGTGATTCAGCTTATGGGTTATGATGATGAATTTGATGAAGATTTTGATGAACAGGAATTCGATGAAGATTTTGATGAACAGGAATTCGATGAAGATTTAGAAGATCTCGAAGATCTTGAAGAAGAAATTAGAGAGGATACAGAAGAGCGTATTGAAGAACCATACGAAAAGACACCTGAAGAAGAAATTGGATCTAAAACACCTACCACAAAAACTGTATCTGTTGGGAAAAAAATTTCGGTATTTTTTATGTCTACTATTGGTCCTGGTGAGAAAAAGCAAAAATTGACGGTTAATGATGGAAATCTTGTTGGAGATATTAAAGAAACTGTTGCAAACTTATTTAGTTTAGATCCTGCTGATTTTTACTTATCGTCTGGTGGGGTTACCATGGAAGAAACGAATCCTTTAAATTATTACAATGTTTCTGATGGAGATGATATACTTTTAATCCCAGCGAGCATTGCTGGTTAAAGAAAAAATAAAATTTCAAATCTTAATTACCTTTCTTTCTTAATGGAATTAACGCAATTTCATCATCATCATCAATATCATACTCTTTTATTTGTGAACTCTCATTTAGTAATATTCCTCCAGAAGACAAAAGAAAATCTTCTTGAGCATAATCAAATAATATTGCTATTCTTTCTTTGATTGTACTCACGAAATCAATTGTATCAATAATCATTAGTTTAGTTTTCTCCCCAGGCTCAATTAAAGACCTTATATAAACACGAATTTTATCTTCTATTTCAATAATATCAATAGGAGGGATATAACTTATTTCTTCTTTACTTTCTTTATTTGTTAACATATTCTCAATTAATTGCATTCTTTCTATTGGATTAAAATATAACATTTCTCTTAAAAACATTATTTTGTCCATTTTTGTTAATTCTAAAAGACTAATTTTTTTTAGTTCTTCCTTAGTGAAGATTGTAAATACAAATTTATCTAATATCTCCATATCCTTATAAGATTTTTCAGATTCAACATATTCGTTTATTGAAGGAATAGCATCGAAATAATCTTCAACAATTTCGATTTTATCCTTTCGAATTGATTTTAAATCTATAGGATATTTTTTTTCTTTAATCAATTTAGCCTGAGAGTCTTTTGATTGGATAACTGTATATATAGTACTCGTTGATAGTACTGCGACACTTCCTATAGTAAGAATAAGAAATAGAGGAGGATTTTCTAAGCGATATACGAAAAAAATTACATATAAACAAGTACAAATCGCATAAAGTGTAATTAAGCTTAGAATTCTATAATTTTTTCTCATAATTTTTTATTTAGATCATTTTCTGAATTTAAGATGTATACATAAAAATTTAAATGGGATTGGAATAAAATTGGAGTTTTTTATTTTAATCACCATAAATTGCTGATAAAATCTGATCATACTTCTTTTTATTTAGCGAATAGATAACTTTGTTATCTTGTTTTTTTGTATTTACGATTTTTAAATCTGTAAGAATATCCAAGTATTTTTTCACAGTACTGTGATTTTTTCTTAAACCATTTGCGATATCTGTAATTTTTAATGCTTTATTTTCTTGTTTAGTAAAACTAATTATATCTTGAACAATCTGTTTCTTTAAATAATAATAAAATGGATCTAGACTTGAATCTGAATCATATTTAAAGAAAAATTTATGATTATTAATCTGTTTGGATCTAATAAATTGGAATTTTTCTAAGCAAGATAAGTGCCATAATACTTGATTGCTACCCACATTTAGTTCTTTCATTATTTCATTAATATTTGAAGGATTATTTTTAATGTAATTAAAAATCTCATTCCTAATTGGATGTTCAATTATGTTATTCTTCATTAACTTAGTTCCAGGAATGATTATTCGCTTTTTAACTAATTTCTTTATAATAAGTTCTATTCTATTCTCGTTTATGTTTGGATCATATCTAACTCTATTACTAATATATGATAT
This sequence comes from Promethearchaeota archaeon, assembly GCA_048941625.1. GTDB lineage: Archaea > Asgardarchaeota > Lokiarchaeia > Sigyniarchaeales > SOKP01 > Loki-b32. The sequence goes on from JBHLNK010000020.1 coordinate 26,930, forward strand.
TATTTCTTTAATTGAAAAAAAAGTCTTTTTCGTTAAGTATTCTTTTACTAATTCAAGAACGACAGATTCAGCATTATCCCTAGAACTCATAGGTTTATGATTATGTGTGATTTATTTGTCTACTTTATTTAGTTAGTGTTCTCTGTAAAACAATATTAGATGTTTATATATAATCATAAACATTCATTCAATTTATAATATAATTTCTTGGCATTCTTAGTTTTCTTCTTTTCAATTAGGTGAAGATCAATGAAAACTACAAAATTATTCCAAATGGTTTTATAATATCTTTTTTACGCCATTTAATTAAGTTAAACAAAATAAAAAACAAACAAACAAAAATAGAAGTGATTTTTAAATGAGTTTTGATGAATTTGATGAAGACTTAGGTGGAGAACAGCCAGTTAAATCTAAAACACCCGCATCAAAAACACCAGCCGGTGGAAAGAAATTAACTTTATATTTCATGTCAACAATTGGTCCTGGTGAAAAGAAGGAAAAATTAACTGTTAATGATAGCAACCATGTTAGAGATATTAAACAAACATTAGGGAATTTATATGGTCTTGATCCTAATGATTTTCATCTCTCTTCTGGTGGTGTTACTATGGATGAAAATAGTTCTTTAAGAGATTATGATGTAAACGACGGCGATGATATTCTATTAATCCCTGCGAGTACAGCGGGTTAGACTTATAAAACTTTCTTCATAAATTATAATATGAAGGCATTAAGTCCTTCAATTTTTTTTATTTTTTTATATAAATATTTATGGTGACAATATTGGATAAGGATTCAGATTTTTTTACAAAAGATTTATCGGTTGAGGAAAGGGAGTTGTACGACCGTCAGTTTCGTTTAGAGGGATGGTCTCAAAAAGTAGTAAAGAATTCAAGAGTATTAATAATTGGTGTTGGAGGTTTAGGTTGTGAGATTGCTAAGAATTTAGCTATGCTCGGCGTCGGACATATAGACCTTGTCGATTTAGATATAATTGAACACTCTAATTTAAATAGACAAATTTTATTCTCAGGTGCAAAAATAGGAGAACCTAAAGCGATTGTCGCAGCTAAAAAATTGAAAGAGGTTAATCCAAATATCATTATCAAAGGGTATCATACTTCCTTAGAACGATTAAATCCTGCACTTTATCAAGCAGCTGATGTTGTTATTGGAGGTCTTGATTCAATGAATGCTCGTCTTAATCTGAATGCTCAATGTATAAGATTTAAAAAACCTTTAGTTGACGGAGGAGTTTCTGGTTACCATGGCCATATTTATACCATATTTCCTTATAATAATGCCTGTTATGAATGCAATCCATTACCGGTACCGGAGAGTGACGAGATGGCAGCATGTACAGTGGTTGGAATTCCAAGAAAAAGGATTCATTGTGTTTTTAAAGGAGATATGGCTTTTAAAGAAAAATTTGACAGAGATCCGAATCCAAAAAATGTAAATGATATTAAATTTATTCAGAAGGTTGCAAATGAATTAGTAAACAAGCATAATTTCTTACCTGAATATACAAAAGATGATATTGTGAAAATTATCGATAGGCATGATCCTGGGATAATTACGATAAACGCAGTTATTTCTGCTTTGCAATCACATGAAACAGTAAAAATTATTCATTGGAAGAAAGGTCATAAAGGCTTAGGTGAACCAATTAGAAGTTATGTTATCTTTAATGCAATTACAATGAAATTTTATCATATCGAAAAGAAAAGAAATAAAGAATGTTCTCAATGTGGTAAAAATGTTCGAAGAGTATCAATAAAATTGAATGCTCAATCACCTTGCATCAATATAATAAGAATTTTAAAAAAAAATGGATTTAAAGTAGATCCTGACTCTGAACCAATTTTAACATTATTAGATTTCAATGATATTAAAATTGTGGACTTAGAGAAAAATGTAATTGAAAATGGGTTAAGAAATTATGAACTTATGACAACAGCAGGTTTTCAAGATGGAGAAATTTTTGTAACCTTAAAAGTTAAACAAAATTCAAATTATAAAAAGATTTAAGGATAAATTTTTAATTTTAAATTAGATATAAGAAAAAGGATTAAGAAAATGAGTATAAGAAGTAGTAGGATTTCTCAAGATTTTGCAGGATTAAAAAAAATGCTAAAAGATGGTACTATCATCCAATTAAAGCCGTTTAATCCGAATAGAAAGAGTATTGATCATCTAGCAATCTCTTTTAAAGGACCTAAGGGTACTGTATATAGTGGTGGTATTTTTAGATTAGAAATGAGGTTCCCTGCTCAATATCCTAGACAACCACCTTTTGTAAGATTACATACACCAATTTGGCATCCAAATTTTTGGCCAAAACCATCGGAGTATAAAGGACAAAGAAATATATGCTTAGCATTAGTAGATCCTTCATTAGTTGGTAAGAAAGGTGGTTGGAGTCCTTCAAAAACTGCTGTTACAGTAGTTCAAGCAATAATTGCCATGTTAAATACACGTGGTAAATTTGTTAATCCCACCGATGTTTTCAATAAAAAAGCAGCTATTGAGATGATGAAAAATCCCAAATTCTTCGAGAAAAAAGTAAAAAATCTTGTTAAGAAATATGCAAACAAAAAATGGTGATATCTCTCATGGAAAATAGTGAGTCCGCAAACAGTTCAATTAAAGAGGCTATTAAGAGAAAAATAAAAGAAAAAATAAAACAAGAATTATTAGATGAAATATGTGAAGAACTCGCTTTAGAAGAGGATGAATTAACGGAAGAGATAAGTTCAATAATATCAAAAAAAGCATCCTCAAAACCAATTATTAAACTTACTAAAATACCAACAAATAAAGTTGTAGAGAAACTAGAAGTTAAAATTGAAAAAAAAGAGGAAATACAAAAAGAGATTTATATCTCTGTAAAAGCTATTCTCAAGATAGCGAGTCATGCACTCAAATATGCTAACTCTAAGATTCCACGTGAAAAATGGGTGGAAGTTATAGGGCTTCTTGCAGGTAAAATAGATAAAAATGAAATCCTTCATATTGAAGATTCATATCCAATGGGACATGGGACTGCAGTCTATGCTGAAATTAAAGATTATAGAAATTATGTTAGAGCTTTTAAAGATATCAAAAAGCAGAGATTTTTTATTTGTGGATGGTATCATTCACATCCATCTTATGGATGTTTCATGTCAAATGAAGATATGGGAACTCAAGCTAGGTACCAAAAACTTTGGGATAAAGCAGTTGCTCTTGTTATTGATCCTTATCAAATAGATGGAACTTCTACAGGATTTGAAATATATAAGGCAGATATTAGATCCAAAACTTGGTATCCATTAGTATATGGAATTAAGGGATCATTAGATGTTAGAATGTTACCTGAAATCCTTAAATTTATGAACCCTATAATAGAGGGAAGGGCTGTATATCTTGAATATGATGAAGATTAATAACAGCGATTTTGGTGATTTTTAACTATGGCTAAAATTAAATCAATAATAATTACCTTAACAATATTTTCTATTATTGGTATAATTCATAGTATTATTCAAAATTCTGTGATAATCTTTTTAAGTTGGATTTTAATAGGAATTTGGTTGATCTATTCATATAAAGTCTTAAAAAATATTAAACAATATCGAGAATTCAATTCTCCTCACAATACTGCATTTTTTACTGTAGTACCTGCATTTATGGGAATTTTTTATTCTATCTGGGGCAATTTTACGAATATATTCGGAGGAAACCTTTTAGAGAATTCAAGTATATATTTAAGTTTGTGGAGTATTCTATTTGGGCTTCCCTATGTATTATATGGCTCAATTTCCCTATACCGCTGTTTTAAGAAATATAATGTAATTTATTTTGGTACAAAGTCTGTAAAAGCTCGTACTTTTGGTTATATTCTTGGTATAGCAATTATGATATATATTATCATTTATTGGGCTAGTTTTTACGCATTTGTAAATTTAGTAGATCTTAATCTTTTAATAATGCTTATAAGTACTATACTAATCTTGATCGTTTCTGGACTAGTTTCAAGGAGGGCTCAATTACCTCATTTAACCAGAGATTATATAACCCAACGTACAAGTAGATTAAACCAATTGACATCACCTTCAAGAAATTCATATCCTAGAAGACAGACTGTAAATACTACTACTAGATCGGCTCCAACACCATCTACTAGAACAATTTCTCATAGTTCAAGATCAATATCTCAATCTTCAAGATCTACTCCCAATGGAATTATACAATCTAGAAGTACAAGAGTAAAAACATCTACTCAAACTACAAGAAAAAATACCTCTGGAAAGCCAAAAATAAGGAGTCAGAGTAGATCAAGACAGATAAATTATAAAATTTATAGACCAAAAGCAGCAAACTTATCAATTGAGGATTTTAAATGTATATTTTGTTTTAAATTACCAGAATTTCCGAAAGATAATGGAAGGGGTATAATTTTATGTCCTAATTGTAGATATCCTGCGCACGCAGATGAATTCAGAGATTGGCTTAGAACTTCTGGCTTATGCTCTCGATGCAACGCTCCAATCCCTGCTAGTTATAGAAGAAATCCAAAAGTAATAAGTGTAAAAACATATTCTATAATATATAAGGATTTTTTGAAGTAGAGATAATAAATCTATAAAATAAGCACAAAATTTAATATTTTAATTTTTTTTTTAATTCTCCTATAGTCGTTTTCAATTCAGCATATACATTATGAGGATGAATCGACTCAAAACTTTCAATTTTAAATTTGACCTTAAATTGATCTTCTAAATTTGGAAAGGCTCTTAAAGTAAAATTTTTTGCCATTTCTCGAATAACATCTTCAGAAAAAAGAGGTTTTAAATGAGCAGTCCTAACTAATTCGGCCTCTTCAGGTCGTTTTAAAACAGATTGAATCTTACCACTCATTGATTCTTCTATTACATCAATGATATCTAGGACATCAATCTTATGATTATCTAAGTCTTTAATTTGGACTATGATGGTTCCTATTGATCTTTGATTATGAGATGAAAAGGGAAGTATATTTAATAATTTTTTAAGATCTTCTTCTGATACATTAATATCTTTTCTTGATCTAACAACTTCTTCAGCGTATTCCAAAGAAAGCTCTTTAGCGCATGGGCATACAGTCATACCAACAGCACTACCTCCAATAAAATAATTAAAATCGATATTCCCAGAGTTTAATCTCTTTGCTTTTACATATGAACTTATATTATATGATTTTTGAATAATTCTTTCGTCATTTTCTCTTACTTGTACAATAATTTTTCCTTCTAGTTTTACTTCAGCTTTAGAGGTGTATGGATGCCGTTCCATTAATTTCTTTATAATTCGATCTCCAACAATTTCAATAGTAGGAGTTGGCCTAAATATAACTTCATTGATAACTTCTTCAATAGTTTCTGAAGTACGAGACATATGTATGCCACGCTGTTCAGCAGGAAGGTTAATTAAAGCCGAAATTTTAGGATAAAAAGAATATCTCTTATTTTCATGGATAATTTCTACTTTTTTTTCCAATTCAACAATACCAACCTTATCAATTGGAATATCTATTGATGAATCAGAATCTTGTAAGTCCATTTTAAATTGGGAAATTTCAAATCACCAGTAATAAATATAGTTTTTTTATATCTATCATTTAAAAGGAAGAGATATAATATAAAATATCGATTTCTAAATATTAAATAATTTTAAAAAAAAGTAGAAATAAAAATTAATGGAATCTAAACATTTTTTTTGTAAATATGGGTTAATAGGAGAAGATTTGGATTTAAAACAAAATGTAGAATTGGAAATTGATGATACAGGTAAAATCCTAAATATTTATAGTGTTGAGATTGAAAAAAGCATTGAATTATCTCCCGATCATCAGAATTATATAATTATTCCAGGGTTCATCAACTCTCATATCCATATAGGAGATAGTTTCGCAAAAGAATTGGGGTTTAATAAAGAACTCAAAGAAATTGTAGCACCACCTTTTGGTCTTAAGCATAAATTATTGAGACAAATACCTCAAGAAGTAAAAATCAAAGGAATTCAAAATGCTGTTTTAGAAATGCTTTCAAATGGTATAACTTTTTTTGTTGATTTTAGAGAAGAGGGAGTAAGGGGAGTTAATCTCTTAAAAAAATCATTGAGTAACTACCCAATTAATTATCTAATATTGGGGCGATTTATGGATGAGAGTGAAATTGATCCTATTTTTGAGATTTCTGATGGAGTTGGTTTATCTAGTTATAAACTAATAACTTCTTCAAATAAAAATTTCGTTTCATCAGCTAAAAAAAAATTCAGAAAAATCATTGCTTGTCATTGTGCTGAAAACACTCGAAATACTGAATTAATTAAAAAAATTTTTGAGGATAATCTAGTTGATGTTATTATTCATGGTACTAAATTTACTACAGAGGATTTAGTAAAATTAATTGAAAATAAAATTTCTTTAGTTTTATGTCCTCGAAGTAATGGATATTTGGGAACGGGTTTTCCTCCTATTAGTGAAATTATTAAAGTAAATATTCCAATATCATTAGGAACAGATAATTTAATGGTTAATAATACCGATTTATTCGAAGAGATGCGATACTTGTATCGAATTTCGAGAGTTTTATGCAAAAATAAAAAAGAATTCTATTTTACATCTAAAGAATTATTGAAAATGGTAACTATCAATGCAGCAAAAAATTTTAATCTTGAAAGAGAATTTGGTTCGATTTCAAAAGGTAAATTTGCTGATTTTTTTATTATTGATCTTGATTATCCAAACCTCTTTGTTAATATTATGGATCCAATTAACATTTATGATTTAATAACTCAGAGAGTTAAGTCAGAGAATATTTTAAGTACTTACATTAAAGGAGAACAAGTATTTGAAAGAATATAATAAACCCTATATCATTTTGAGTGCTGCAATGACTATTGATGGCAAAATAGCTACAAAGAATGGTGATTCAGAATTATCAGATGAAGCTGATTGGAAAGAAGTCCACAAACTTAGGACTCAAGTAGATGCAATATTAGTAGGAAAGGGTACAATTTTAAAAGATGATCCAAAATTGCACATAAAATATTATGATCATGATGGATATCATCGTATCGTTTTTGATAGTAATCTTTCAATCCCTTTAGATGCACAAGTCATTAACTTTAAACCGGAAATCTATCCAACTATCATATGTACAACAGTTAAAGCATCTATAGAAAAAATTAGGAAGTTAAAATCAAAAAATGTTAAAGTCTTACAAGTTGGGATTAATCAAGTAGATTTAAAGCAAGTTCTTAGTATTCTTTATGATTCAGGATTTAAAACGATTCTCTTAGAGGGGGGAGGAAATTTAAATTGGAGTTTTGTAAAAAAAAATCTTGTAGATGAAATTAGACTTACAATTGCTCCAAGAATGATAGGAGGAAAAGATGCTACATCTTTAGTAGAAGGCCAAGGTTTCGGAAAAATTACAGAATCTCCTAGATATGAACTTTTAGAGGTTAAAAGTCGGGATGATTATGTAATTCTAAAGTATAAGAGAATAATAAAATGAAATAATTTCTATAAACATTTTTAGTAATAACTATGAGCACCCAATTAATCGATTCATTAAAGAACCTCTCAATCAATAAGATTAAGCAGAAAGTGAAAGATATTAAATCAAACTTACCATTAGAAGAGAGGAGTACTATAACTTATTCCAAAAATTTTACTCTTTCTTTATCTAATTATTGCCAAAATATGTGTGGTTATTGTTATTATAATTACAAAATCCCTAAAATTAATGATGAAGCGAATGTTATATTACTGGAAAATGAGCAAATTCAAACATTAACTACAACAGCTTTAAAATACAATTGTAAAGAAGCTTTAATAATGTCGGGAGAATACCCCGATATATTCAAGGAAGTTAGATCTGAATTAAAAAAAAGGAGATATAACAGATATATCGATTTTGTTGTTGATATTTGTAAATATTTACTTAATTTTAATATACTTCCTCATACTAATATTGGTATTCTTACTTATAGTGATTTGGAAAAATTAAAAAATTATAATGCTAGCATGGGGTTAATGTTAGAAAGTACAAATAAGTTACTATTTGAAAAAGGAGGTGTACATGAAAAATCTCCAGGAAAAGATCCCAAAAAAAGAATTCAACATATACAAGACGCGGGTAAGTTAAACATTCCTTTTACTACGGGTTTACTTTTAGGTATTGGTGAAAATATAGTAGATAGGATTAGAGATCTTCTCTTAATAAGAAAAATTCACGAAGATTATGGACATATTCAAGAGGTTATTATTCAAAATTTTGTAGCTAAGGAAGGAATTACTTATAAGCCAAAAAATATGGTATCTATAGAGGAAACCTTAAGAACCGCTGGAATCGCAAAAATTGTATTTGAAAATGAAATTGCAGTTCAGTTACCCCCTAATTTAATTAAAGGTTATGAACGAGAAGCTCTGAATTTTGGTGTCGATGATTTTGGTGGTATCTCCCCATTTTCAATTGATTATATTAATCCTAATAATACTTGGCCTCAAATTGATCATTTAACACACATCTGTAATAAAGAAGGATACCTCTTAAAGGAAAGACTACCTATCTACCATAAATTTATTAATAATAACAAATTTTGTCCAAAAAATATAAAAAAAAGGATTGATAAGATAAAACTCTAAATGTTTGAAAAAATTGATCAGGCCAGTCATGATATAAAGGAAATTTTGAATAAAGCACTTGAATCTCAAGAACTTTCCTCTCAAGAAGCTTTAAAGTTATTGAAAGTCACAGGAAAGGATTTTAGAGCATTGCAAGATGTTGCAGAGCAGATTTGTTTTGAGAAAAAAGAAGGATTAGTAACCTTTGTGGTTAATCGAAATATCAATTTTACAAATATATGTCATCAAGGATGTTTATTTTGCTCTTATAGTGTTTCTAAGACAAGTGAAGAAGGTTATTTGCTATCTATTGACGAAATTAAAGAAAAAGTTAAAGAAGCAATAAAAAATAATTGCTCCGAAGTTTGCATACAAGGCGGTATTCATCCTGATTTATCTTTTAATTATTATTTAGATATTCTTAGCACTATTAAAAATTTAAACAAAAATATACATATTCATGCATTTTCACCACAGGAAATCTTTTATATGTCTCAAATATCTCAAAATTCTATTGAAGATATATTAAAAGAATTAATTAAAGCAGGTTTAGATTCAATGCCAGGGACCGCTGCTGAAATATTAGTAGATGAAATTCGAAAAATAATTTGTCCCAGAAAAATAACAACAAAGCAATGGGTTGAAATTATTTCAACAGCACATAAATTAAAGATTCCCACTACGTCTACAATTATGTATGGTCACATTGAGGAATTGCATCATAGAATAAAACATTTAGAAGTCATCCGAAATATTCAGAAAGAAACAGGAGGTTTTACGGAATTTGTTCCACTCCCTTTTGTTAAAAAGAAACCTATTCTAGCTAGATTGAAGAATTTTCCTTTACAGGCTAGCTATGGTATGGATGATTTAAGATTATTTTGTGTAGCTCGATTATATTTTAGGAATTATATAGATAATATTCAATGCTCATGGGTGAAACTCGGTCCTAAATTTGCTCAAGTATCATTAAATTATGGTGTCAACGATTTCTCTGGAACATTAATGGAAGAAAATATATCAAAAAGTGCTGGCTCTGAATTCGGAGAATATTTATCTCAAGAAGAGATAATAAATATTATCCATAAAGCTGGAAAGAAACCAGCTCAGAGAGATACTTTATATAATATTATATGTTATTATTAGATACTCATATTTCTAATTAAATAAGTTTTCAATTTGTTTTAGATCTAATGAGGTTCACTTGACTGCATTAAATCTAAGATATAGCGTTGAGCAATTAAGTCAGAATTAACTTTTCCTAACACGATACCTTCTTCCACAACTGGCATAGCAGAGATTTTATATTGTTCTAATTCTCTTACAATATCTAAAATCGTAAAATTTGGATTTGCAGTTATGACATCCCCTGTCATTATCTTATCAAGGGTAGCATTTATGTTTCCTTCAGCTATAGCCTTAGTAATATCCCAATCAGTAACTACACCGACGAGTTTTCCACCCGATAGAACTGTTATAATATCGCTTTCTTCTTTAATAATCATAGATGCAGCATCTTGAAGAGTACTTTTTATATCAATAGTTGGAATAGGTATCATAATGTCTTTAGCTGTTCTTTCTCTTTCTTTTGCAGTAAGACGTCGAAGGCTTATCTGTTCAGCAGCAATACATGGTAAAAAATCAGAGTTTTTTGTTAGTAAATCTACAAGTTCAATCATATTATTGTGAATTACATTTTCTCTATATTCTTTACCCGCAATTAATCGCTTTTTTGATAATTCAGAAAATTCATTAGAATGGTCTTTTAACCATTTTTCTACTGCATCGCGATTACCTAATATTTCCCTAGGAATTTGTAATTCATCTGGAGTCCTTATAATATGTTCTTGGGCGGCATATATTACTCCTCCTGAATTAACTAAATAATCATTGGCAATCATAACTCCTTTTTCTCTATAAACAATCTGTTCCATTCGAATTCTAGCAGCTTTTCTATTAGGATCAGGAGAGTAGGTATTAGCACCTTCAATAATCACGGACCACTTTCCCATTCGGTCAACAGTCATAGAAGGTCCTTCAGATTTTCTAACACATAAGTAGTTAAAAACTGGAGCAGCAGGAATAAAACAAAAGGCATTTTCAAGGAGTAAATTATCTGCATTTGTAGAAAATTTAGTTGGGTGCTTATAACCTTCTGGGATTATCTCATTTTTAAAATATAGATTTGTAACCAATTTTTTATCTTTCCAGAGGTTAAATAATTCATCAATAGGTAACCCAGATTCGTTATATAAATAACCTTGTAAATCACTTATTCCAATAATCTTTGCATCAGGTAATCGTTCTTTTAAAATACGAGCGGCATGAGCTCCAACAGCTCCAAAACCTTGGATCAAAATTTTTAAATCTTTTGTATCTGGTATTTCTAAATTTACGAATTGAGGAAGGATTCTTAATCTTGGCATAATTTCCAGAAGAGTTTGTAAAGCAATTATAACACCTCCCGCAGCAGCTCCAAGTTCATCTATTCGATTACCTCCCATATCAGCAGGCTTAGAAAGTGCATTATCTAATCCATTCTCAATAGCAATAGTCTTCATATCAGCATCATTAGTTCCAACATCTGGACCTGGAAGATATATATCATTATATCGACGTATCAATCGAGCGAAACCACGAACAACTTCAGTGTGTTCTTCAGGAGAAAAACTCCTTTCAGCTACTATTCCTGCTTTTCCACCTCCATAAGGAAGATTAGCTGCTGCATTCTTTAAGGTCATACCTCGTGCTAAATTATAAATGTCTGATGGTGTTATGTCTGGTAACATCCTGATTCCTCCCATCGAAGGGCGACCTCCTGCTAATGAATCCACAACTACATATCCACCTATTTCAAAGGGAGATTCTTCATCCCATATACATGCTACTAAATGAGGTCCAACTTTGTCTCGAATTATACCCAGATGGGATAACAAGTGCACATCTAAATTGCCGAATTCAAGATAACATTTACCTTGATCTTTTTTAAGACGAGCCTTAAATGTAGTTTTAGGGAGATGTTCATTAAGGAATAATTGCATTTTCTTTGGGATCATGATCGTATTAAATTCCAAATTGTTTATTTCTAAGAAATATGCTATATAAGTTTAATAATTATTTAAATTTCTTCTCATTATTTATATATATCATATCTACTTTGATATTTTGATTACAGAAGCGAAAATGTTTAAATTCTTAATAAATAACATCTAAATATGGGATTTAGTAGAAAGAGACTGTTAGTAATCGGTATAGATCAAGCAATCCCTTGCATTTTGAATAAATTCAATAAAGAGGGTGTTTTACCTAACATTAGGAAACTTATAGAATCAGGAGTCTCTTGTGAGGCTTTACCTTGTGCTCCATGTGATACTCCTACTAATTGGGCAACTATAGCTACTGGAGCAACTGCAGCTATTCATGGAGCAACAAGTTTCTATATGCATTTAACAGGGGATTCTCTAAATAATGGACTTAATTATCGTTCAAGAACTCAACTCACACGGTATTGTAAAGCGGAGTATATTTGGGATGTTGCTGATAATGCAGGTTATACCCCCTTTGTAACAAACTATCCTGCTGGATGGCCAAGTAATTTTAAGAAGGGTGCGATGAGCCTATTCACCTGGCCTATTCCAGAATCATTTCCTAGAATGCTTTTACCCTCCTCTACCCATAACTTCAATTCAAATTTAGATAATATCTCAAATCGTTTATTGAGAGTTGAGAGTAGCAAACATGCAAAAGATAATGCTCAACTCTTGAAAGCAACACTCTATATAAAAAGTAAAGAAATAAAAAAGCAAAAATTAATTGAAATTTACCTAAAAGATTCGAAAGATAGAGGGTATGACACAATCCAATTTTCTAAAAAATATAATGATGAGAGTGAGTTATCAAGAGAAAAATTGTGGAGTGACTGGATACAAAAAGATGTAATCACAGATTATGGAGTTTTACCATGTTTATTTAGATTAAAAGTATTGAATTTTGACCCAAAAGGTGATAATTTCAAGGTGAAACTTTCAGCAATATTTAATATTAAAGGTTGGACCACTCCAGAGAGTTTTGGAAAAGCACTCGTGAAGAATGTGTTTAAATATGACCTACCTAAAAGACAGGAAATTAGGTTTATGATATATGGTAGTTTGGATAATTTTTTGTCTTCGGCAAGACAAGAGAGTCTAACATTAGCCAAATCTATTAAATTTGCTTATAAAATGTTAAATTGGGACTTTTGTTTTTTTCATTATCATCATCTTGATAGCATAAATCATACATTGCTAGCTTCTGTAGATAATAAATCTCCTAATTATACTGAGGAGAGAGAAGAGGAAGCTTGGGAATATATAAAAGAAATGTACATTATTGTAGATCAGTTGGTTGAAAAATTAATAAATTCCTGCGTCGATGACAATACTATTATACTTTTCATTTCTGATCATGGAGCTGTCCCAATCTGGAGAATTATCGATATTCCATTAATTTTTGCGAAATCAGGTTTAATTAATTATAAATATGATAATAGGAAAAAAAAATATGTAATTGACTGGAACAAAACAGTAGCATTTCCTTACATGGAACCCCCTTTCATATGGGTAAATCTTAAAAATCGAGACCCAAATGGAATAGTAAGTCAAAATAAATATGAAGATGTTCGTGATGATATTATTGAAACACTGATTAAAGTAAAAGATCCATCTACAAATCAATCTATTATACAATCCGCCCTTAAAAAAGAAGAAACAGAAAATCTTGGTTTAAATGGCGATAGAATTGGAGATTTAATCTATTTCCTAAAACCTCCGTATGGAATTTTTGATGGCAACCTGAATTCTATTAATGCTTCAATTTTACCTCAAAATTATTTAACTAAATTAGAGGTTTCCAATTCTCAAAAATTCTTTGGAGCTCATGCTTATTACCTTCCTTCAACGAAATTTAATAATTTCTCTGTCAGTGCTCCCTTCATAATGAGTGGTCCTGGAATTAAGAAAGGAATAATGTTAAAAAAGTTGATAAATTTAATTGATATCGCCCCTACATTATCTTATATCCTTGAAATTCCAAAACCGAAAAACTCAATTGGGGAAGTATTATATGACGTGCTTGAATAGTAAATGATTGGTTCTATTGATCTTGAATAAAAGGTTTACCTAATGATAAATGAATTTCAGCTTTTTTTAATTCTCTACCTAAATAATTTAGATGATATAGGTCATCTGTTAAGTTCTGTTGAATTATTTTCTTACTTAACGCCTCTGCATTGTCTCCTATGAACGTTTGAATCAATAAATCATCATTTGAGTAAAAAAGAACATAAATTTTATTAGTGTAATAATTTATATAAATTCTAAAATAACCCTTTTTATCAGTTATGTAATCAGATGGAAATTCGTTAACATTGATTCTATTATCTTCAGGGATGTAGAGCATCTCTTGACTAGTTTTTCCTTTGGCTTTAAAGATTTGAATTCCTTGATTGATTGGTGGTGTCTTTTTATATTTTGCAATGTAATTTAATTTTACACTTTCTTTTAGTTCTCTTACACCTCCCATTAGTTTAGTGCTATGTTCAACTGTAAAAAGGATTCCTATGTCCAATTCAATCGCAATACTCGCTAAAAGCCCATTTATTCCCACAGAATCAATATCCATGAGTTCAACGACATTAGAAATCCCAAAAAACAATGGTAATTCAAGATTTCTGTATTTTTCTTCAGCAACTTTTCTTTTGTATAAAAAATATGCTTCTAAAGAGTTGCATATGCCAGGATTGATTGGACTTTCTAATAATGGATCGGCAATTAATTTTTTAAAACCATTTTTAAATAATTCTTTTGTTAATTTAAATAAATTTTGGATCCTTGTTTCTGGATCTTCTGGAAAGTATACTTCATCTATACTAGTTGGAAGTATGACAATTGGTATATGCTTAGGGATATTTAATAAATTTTTATAATTTCCGAGATCTAAACTTAGAATAAGGTCTATGTTTTCCTTAACCGCGGCATTTATCTCTTCTGAAGCCATTGAATCAATACTTATTAAAATATCATATTTTGACTTTATCAATTTGATTATTTCCTTAATTCTTTCGGGATTTGGCTTATTAGAAACACAACCGATATCAATGATGTCTGCCCCTGAATTTATATAATGTTTTATTTTTTTTAGAATATCCTCATTGCTTTTTTCTGTACAATTTACTATTTCTGCTATTATAGGAGGTGGTAGATTTCTTCCAATTATAACATTAGATTTTTTTTGATTTATGTAATATGTATGAATGCCTAAATCATTATTAGCTATAATCAATTGCTTTTTTACAATCTCAGAATACTCCATTTCTCCAGAAATTTCAAGTAATCTATTTGCTGGTAAAATATTCGATAGATTAAGATTTTTTATTGAATTTAGAATAATCGGTAAATCAGAAGCGAATTCTGGTCCTTTCCTTATTTTTATTGAATATTTATTTTCCAATTCACTAGAATCCCACTGGACAAAACCTGGTAGTAAGACTAATTCAAAATTAGACAAATCAATCTCATCTAAAAGATTAGAAGTAATATCTTTTGAAAGAAACGCTGATATCGATATTGGTGCTTTGATAATATTTATCTCATGCTCTCTAATAGGTTTAACTAACTTTTCTATTATAGAATAACTTTTTTGACCAGTTATAATAAGAATCTTAATCTAAATCACTTACCAACTTATCTTTTTCAAATGGGATAAAAATATCATCTAAAATTGAACCAGATGCTTCTTTAATTTTTAAATTTTCAATAATTGGCTCGAATTTTCCTCCTAGAATTCCATCAGCAATAAAGGCGGCCCCTTGTGCCGCTCTCTTCGCTATCTGACTAAAGGATTGCATTACTCTTACGGGAGCTACGTCTTTAAGACCATTTATCATTTTTTCTCTGAAATATCCTAAACTAGCACCTCTACCGGCCAATAAGATTTCTTTAATTTTATTTTTATTTGAATATGATGACGATATACCAAAAACAGCCTTTTTTACACTCGATAGGTATGCTTTTAACGCAATTTTAGTTTGTTCATCCTTTTCTGCTAAAAGAGTAATCTCTTTTAAACTCAAATTTGAATATCCAGAGATATAAGCAACACCACCTTTATAGATATTCCTTTTATGGATCTTCTTAATCAAGTATGCTAATTCCCCATCAAGGCTTCCACAGGCCCTAAAACCCATTATATTCGAACCTCCAATTCCATCAATAATTTGACCATTCTCAATGGCTAGGACTGCAGTGAATCCATAACCAATTTCGACTAAAATGAAGTTTGTTTCTTGGGGTATTATATTGAATCTTTCCATTTGATCTCTAATTCCTGTGACTGCGGTACAAATTTTATCAGCAGTTCCCATATCAATTTTATTGATTTTCCGATATTTGGGAACAGTAGGCAAATGTTTAACTCCTGGAACAATAATTCCTGGAATATTTTGAGCTTTAATTAATCTTAAAACTTCTCCAAGACCAACTAACTTGTCTTTTTCTTTTTGATCAAATTTTAGTAAAGTGAAGAAAATATCTTGTTCTGTTAGTTCATTTACATTTTTCAAAGGGAGTCCAAATCCGCTTGGAGCAACCATTAGGTTAATATCTTTAACAGTTTTAATTATTGTAATGGCTTTTTGTGGTTCATTAATAAGCTCTTTTGTAGGTAGAGATGTGTCTAAAATTATTTTATTATCCTCTAAGCCGAAGAAATCCCAACTTTTCGACCCGGGGTCAATACCAAGAACTCTATTCAAAGATAATCAGATAAAATTTATTTTTACAATTTAAAAGATGCTATAATTTTTTTTATATTCTATTTTTTTTTAATGATTGCATTTGACCGACTCTGTTTATAGAACTTAACTCAAAACTATAAAAATTGTGAGAATTTTTAATAATTTGATTTAATTTTGAAATCTCAGATTTAAAAGTTATTAAAAAATTATATGGACTATTATAATTAAAGGTGAAAAAATATGTTTGTCAAAGTTTACGTTTGTAAGATATGTGGAGAAGCA